>NZ_BBWL01000048.1:0-68519 GCF_001463785.1 Aureimonas sp. AU40 | reverse complement strand
GGCGGGCGCCCGCCGAAAGCCCGGCGGCGACCGAGGCGGGCACCGAGATCACCAGCGCGCAGGGGCAGCCGATGAGGAGGATCGCCAGACCCTTGTAGATCCATTCCTCCCAGCCGCCGCCGAGCACCAGCGGCGGAACCGTGGCGACCAGCGCGCCCACCACGAGCACGGCCGGGGTGTAGACTTTGGAAAACCGGTCGATGAAGCGTTCGGTCGGGGATTTGGCTTCCTGCGCTTCTTCCACCAGCCGCACGATGCGGGCGATCGTGTTGTCCGCCGCCGTCGCCGTGACGCGCAGGCGCAGCACCGAGCCGCCGTTCACCGTGCCGGCGAAGACGGGATCGCCGACGCCCTTGCGCTTGGGCACGCTTTCGCCCGTCACCGGCGCCTCGTCCACCTCGCCCGCACCTTCGCTCACCACGCCGTCGGCGGGAATGCGGTCGCCCGGCCGCACGAGGATGACGGCGCCGAGCGCCAAGCTCTCGGCGGGAACCTCGCGGACCTCGCCGTTCTCCTCCACCCGCGCGGTCTTGGGGAGGAGCGTCGAAAGGCCCTGGATGCTGGCGCGGGCGCGGCCCGCCGCCACGCCTTCCAGCATCTCGCCGACGAGAAACAGAAGCACCACGGTCGCCGCTTCCTCCTCGGCGCCGATCAGGACGGCGCCGATCGCCGCGATGGTCATCAGCGTTTCGATGGAAAAGGGCGTGCCGAAGCGCGCGGCGGTGACGGCGCGCCAGGCGACGGGCACGAGCCCGACGGCGAGCGCGGCGAGAAACAGCGGCCGCTCCAGCGCGGGCAGGAGATGGCCGAGCCCATAGGCCAGAAGCAGAGCCGCGCCGGCTGCCGCCGTCAGCCGCGCCTTCGGCCCGCGCCACCACTGGGCGCCGGCCTCGGCGGCTTGGCCGTGCGAATGGCCGGCATGGTCGCCCGCATGGGGCGCCTCCCGGCTCACCGTGTTGGACGGGGTGGCGGCGTTCGAGGCCGGCTCGGCGCCATAGCCGAGATTGCCGACCTGCCGCATCAGGGCGGCGGCGTCGAACCCCGCGCCGTGGCGCACCCGCACCGTGCCGGCGGGCACGGACACGGCGACATCCTCGACGCCGGGCAGGCGCCGAAGCGCGGTGTCCACCTTATTGCCGCAGGCGGCACAATCCATCCCGCTGACGCGGAAGCGGCTTTCGCTCGATACGGCCGACATGGCGCTCTCCTTGCATCTCGATGGATGCAGGGGTACTTCCTCTAGCGACTAGAGGAGCAAGCGAAAAAATGAGCTTGGGCGTTCCGATCGGCGAGGCTTCGCGCGCCAGCGGCATCAAGGTGCCGACCATCCGCTATTACGAGCAGATCGGCCTGCTTCCCGCCCCGCCGCGCACGGAGGGCAACCGCCGGCTCTACGACGCGTCCGATCTCAGCCGCCTGCGCTTCATTCGCCATGCGCGCGAACTCGGCTTCGAGATCGAGCCGATCCGCGAGCTTCTGGCGCTGGCGGGCGAGCCGCTTCATTCCTGCGAGGGGGCGGACCGCATCGCCAAGGCGCATCTGGCCGATATCGACCACAAGATCGCGCGGCTGACGGCGCTGCGACGCGAGGTGGCCCGCATGGCCGATTGCGGCGAGCATTCCGTGGCGGACTGCCGGGTGATCGAAGTCTTGGGCGATCACGGCGCCTGCCTGTCGGACCATCGCTGAGGGACTTGGCGAGCGCTTCGCCGTCTCAACCGGCGGGAGCGGCACCGTCCAGAGTGGGCGTTTCCAGGGCTGGGGTGCCACTTCGCACCAAAGCCTCCAGAGCTTCGGCGGCTTGGGTCAACCGGTCCCGCAGCGGCTCGGGAGCCTGCGCCGATCGTCGCCCGATCTGATGTCCCCCGACATGATGGGCCATGAGTCGAAGCTCCAGCGCAACCATGAGCAGTTCGGTGTTCTGGCGCATGCTTGCCACCTCCCACTGAAGAGGCATTGATGTCGCGTGACGCATCGTCGCGCCATATCATAAGTTACATATATGCTACCGAAAGTTCCACTACGATTTTCCGGCTCCGCCTCTTCAAGCGATGCGCGCCTGCAACAATCGCGTGCGTTTTTAGCGGGCGGCCCATGATGTCGGCCGCTGCGTAAGGGCGGCAAAATGACGTAGAGGAATTGGGGGGCGGCGCGCGATCGGGCCTCAGGATCGTTTCGCGTCTTCCGAATCCGTATCGGGTACGGAGTAGCCGAGTTCGGCTAGACGGTTCTTCAAGGCGTCGCGCGTCTTGGCGTCTTCGATACGATGGACCGCGCGGGACAAGTCGTGAAGCAGCTGCGCATCGTCGCTGAGGGCGGCTGCGTTCCGGGGCTGGCTGAGCGCGTGAGCGATGCGCACCAAGTTCGAAATCGAATCCGTCAATGCGGCCGTGTCGCTGGGCGGTCGCTGACCGAGAGCCTGGATCTGATGGGCGCAGTGCAACAGTTCCAGGCGCAACTGGCTGAAGTCGCGCTGGCCCGGAGTTGTCATCGGATCATCCGGGTGGTTGTCCATCGTGATGCTCCTCGACAGTCCTGCATTGGACGCGTCCTGCGCCTGCAGGTCATTCAAGCCCCATCAGTCCCCTTCGCGACCGATCGTCCTACAATCTAAGTTAAGATTAGGACTGAATGACGACCCATCGGGCCGTTCCGTCCCTCGGAACCAGGTCAGGGTCAGCTCCCGCTGGCGCATCTCACGCAAACGAAAGCGGCCGACCCAGAAGGGCCGGCCGCTTTTGCTGGGATTCAGATGTCAGACGCGGTGTCTGGTCGGAACGATTCGGTCGGCGAAGACGGGATGCACCACGCCCGAGCGACCGCCCAGCCAACCGGCGATGGCGCCGAGGACCAAAGCCGCAAAGGCGAGGAGCGCGCCGGTCGAGACCACCGAAGCGGCGGTGTCGGCGGCTTTCGTCGCGGTCTCCTTGGCGCTGTCGATGGCCTGACGCGTGCGCTGCTCGATATCGGCCACCTGCTGCTGCGCCTGATCGACGGGGATGTTGCGGGCCTGCGCCAGCGCCTGGACCGCCTGATTGCGCGCATCGTCCGTGCCCGCCTGTCCGCCGACCACGAGGGCGCGGATGGCGTTGACGGCCTTGGCCTGCAGCGCGTCGGGATCGGTGCCGGTGGCGCGCACCTGACCCTCGATCGCGTCGAGCGGGTTGGAATTGGCGAGCATCGGCGCCGCGGTCTGCGCCACGGTCTGTCCGAGGCCGCCGATCGCGCCGGTCACGCCGCTGAAGGCGCCGCCGACGATGCCGCCGATCGCCGAGGTCAGAAGATAGAGAACGAGAAGCGTGGTGAAGGCCCAGGCCGTCAGCCCATGCAGGGCGCCGGTGGTCGGTGCGGTGCGGCCGGACATGCGCGCGGCGATGTAACCGCCGACATAGGCCGAGACGATGCCTGACAGGACATACCAGATGCCGGCACCGATCGAGAAGGTGGAGGCGGCGGGATTGCCGGCCGCGCCCATGCCGGGGTCGAGCGTCGCGATCCCGATGCCGACGCCCAGCATGGTCAGCAGAACCTGCGTGATCAGACCCACCACGACGCCGGCGAAGATCGCGCCCCAGGACACTTTGTTGACGAGCATCGTGTGGGCGTCTTCGGCGACCGTCGTGGCGGGGTGGCCCAGCGGGTCGATGGGCACGGCGCCTTCGCGGGCGTTGTCCCGGAAGCTGGGGGAGGGGGAGGGGGTCCGGGCGTCGCTCATGTCGGCATGTCCTTGTCGGTGAAGGGAACCGCCCGGCGGTGTCGAGACATCCGAACGCCACGTATCGCCAAGGGGCGTGCGCTTCTCGTGATATCTGCGACCGAGCACTGGATGCGCTCGCGTTTCGCGGAAGGGTAGAGCCGAAACGGCTTGCCGCTATCGTTGAAGGACGGTTCCAGCCGAGAAAAGGCCCCGTAGTCCAAACGGTTCCTAAGTATTTCCCTGATAAGAGAGAAAAGCCGGGAAACTAGACCCCTCTATAACCTGGATTATAAAGCGAAGCCGGCGCTTTCGACTTTTCCCATCGAAAGCCTTGTTCGCCGGGTGCCGTTCATCGATCGAGATGGAGATAGTTGGGATTGAATCCGCTGAAGGTCTTGAGGCTGGCGACGTCCCTCACCACCACTTCGCGGGCGCTGAGTTCGATCAGGTTTTGATCGCGCAGCGTCATCAGCATGCGGTTGGCATGGACCACCGTCACGCCAAGCGCATCGGCGAGATCGTTCTGCGAGATGGGCAGGGAGTAGCTGTTGTCCTTCACCAGCCCCACCGCCTCCAGCCGCACCAGAAGCTCGCACAGGAGATGGGCGATGCGCGCGTCTGCGGTGCGCTGGCCGATATTGACCAGCCATTCCCGCAAGGTGGCGGCGTCCACCAGCGAGGCCCACCAGAAGGCGCGGGCGATGGCCGGGCGCTCGGTGAGCTCCAGGATCGCCTCGCGCTTGATCCGCACCACCTGGCAGCGCGACAGCGTGCCGATATTGTGGTCCATGTGCTTGAGGATGAAGACCTGGAAGTCGCAGAAATCGCCCGGCACGAGAAAGGCCATGATCTGCCGCTTGCCGCCTTCGATCAGCTTGTAGCGGCAGGCGAAGCCCGACAGGATCAGCACCACGTCCTCCGGCACGTCGCCCTCGCGGATGATGTCCCGCTTGGCCGGCACCTCGCGCAGGGGGCGGCTGTAGCGCTCCAGCAGGTCGCGGTCGTCGCGCGTCAGCGCATGAAAGCCTTCGAGCTTTCGGATCAGCAGATTGGGCGAGGACATCGGCTGCCGTTTCCCATGAAAGACCGGAAGCCGTCATGAACCAGAGGAAGTCCTGCAGCGGCTGGTGCCGCCTATCCGACGCGTCGGATGGTTTACCCCGTCAAGCATCCGGACTGGACACGCCGGATCAGGGTGGATGGCACAGGACTTGTCCCTGACTTATAGCAGCCTTCAATATCGATTATAGTGTTCTCTTTGATTTGTGCCATACTGAAAAGGTTCGCTCGAATCTGGTGCAATATTCGAACGGCCTGTCGGCCTCTCCCGATGCCCATGCCAGAATTGATCGAACCGGCACCGCCGATGGCTCTACGGTCCTGCGTCGCAGGACCGAGTTTCGCCGCTCGCGTGTTTGCCGCGGATTGACGTCATGCCCCGCTATTTCTTCCAGGTCTCCGGCGACACGTTGCATGTCGATCGCGAAGGCCGACTTCTCGACGACGACGAGGCCGCCTGGTCGCTCGCCATCACCTCCACGGGCGAATTGCTGCGCGATATCGACGGCCGCATGCCGAGCCGGGCCGAGATCCTGACCACGGTGACGAACGAGCGCGGCGCGGCGCTGATCTCGCTGCGCTTCACGGCGGAGCGGTTTCCGCCTGTCATGTCTTGATCACGCGCTTCGCCTCGGCGCTGGAAGCTTTTCAGAAATCTCGGCGGTCCATCCTATGTGTAAGCCATGCCGCTGGGTTTTGCAGGGGCGACGCCGCGCCCTTCGATGCGTTTCAGCCCTGACCGGGAAAGAGACTTCATGTTGAACATCTTCGGAAATCTCGCCTGCCTCACCCTGGAGTCGAACCAGGTCATCGGGCTTCGGATGCAGAAGCTTTGGTTCGGCGGCCTTCCGGCCTGGGACGAGTCCGCCCTGATGGTCTGCGAGAAGATCCGCGCCTCGGAAGAGGCCTTCCTGCATCTGGCCACCGGCCGCAGTTTCGGCAGCGTCGTGACGGATTATCGCCGCGTCGTGCGCTCCAATATCGACCGCCTTCAGACGCCTTCTCAGGCGGCGACGGCTGACTGAGAGAGAGCGTCGACGCTCGGGCGGACCGGGCTGACAGGCTTTCTCCTCGAAGGCTTTTGTGGTGAGCGGCCGGCTTGGCGGCTTCCGATGGCGCGGCGATCGTTCGAGAGCCGGGTCGGGCTGTCGGCGCTTGTCCGACCTCGGACTGAGGGACATGCCACGCAAGCGCGTGTCGGGCGCTCGCTCGTCCTCGCTATCTTTCTATGCCGCCCGCAGCACGCCTGTTCGACGGTTCGTGGCCGTCCAGATATCACGCGGCGGTATTGCCGAACGACCTTTCCAACATTCCTCTTTGCGAACCCACGACGCAAGTCGGCGGCGACCCGAGGGCCGCCGCCGATAAAGGATCAGTTCGCCGGAGGCGTCGGCGCGTCGCCGGGCATCGGCGGTGCGGGCGGAGCCGGCGGGTTGGCGAGCCGGTCCGTCAGCGGCTTGGCGGCGGCGAGGCAGCGGTCCATCGGCTCGTCGCCGCATTCGATGCGCACGCCCGCGTCCCTGCCCATGCGGATATCGACGCCCTTGGCCAGCGGCGGCGGGGGCGGCGGGCCGCGACGGTGGCCCTGCGGACCCTGGCCCGGAGGCGGCGGGGGCGGAGGGGCGAGATCGCCGGGCGCCGGGCGCATGTCGGCGGGAGGGGGCGCAGCGCCGGGCGCTGCCATCGGAGCCGGCGGAGCGGCCGGCGGCGGCGGGGGCGCGGTCTGCGCCGAGGCGAAGGAGGTCAGCCCGACGGCCAAAGCCGTTGCGAGCAAGGCTTGCTTCATCATGACATCAGTCTTTCGAAACGTCGGCTCCAAGGGCCCCTTGAGCGAGGCGGGCGGGGAGCCGGGCTTGCGCGACCTCGATCCCGCGCCCGGCAGGGGCGAGGGACGGTCGAACAGGGGGAAGTCTGAGAGGGCGGCGGGATCAGCCGGGTTCGCCCGGCCCGTCGACACCCGGGCCCTCGGCGCCGGGACGCTCGGCGCCGGGGCCGTGGCGCGGGCCATGATGCGGCGGCGGGGGCGGGGTCAGCTCGTCCACGCGCTCGTCGGCATGGCGGATCGCGGCGGCGTGGAGAAAGCCGTCGTCGAAGCGGCCCTGCACCGTCACCGTCTCGCCGGCATTGACGAGCTTGCCGCCTTCGCCGGCCCGGCCCGTCTCCACCAGCACGCGGGAGGCGCCGTCGTTCACCACGAACTTGTTGCCGTAGATCTGCTCGACCTGACCGGTGATCCCGATCGAGGAGGCTTCCTTCAGCTCCGCGATCGGCGTCGACTTCATCGAGGCGTCGAAGCTGACATCGTGGGGCCGCGTCGCGCTCCAGGCTGCCGCGCCGCCGGCAAAGCCCAGCGCCAGGATGCCGAGCGCACCAAAGCCCAGGATCGCGTTGCGCCCGCCCTTGCGGGGAGCGCCGGGGCGCGGGTCGGAGGCCGGGGCGGCGGACTGGATCGGCGTGGTGTGGGTAGGCTGCGTCTCGTGATCGGTCATGTCGGTCACCTCGTCGTTTCGGATGACCCGTTCTAGGCGCCCGGCGCCCTCGGCAGACTGAACGGCGGCGTTCAGGTTGAGTTCAGCCGATTCCGGCGGGCACGGACGGCCGTCCGGAGGGAACCGAGCGGCGTGGAAAGGATGCGCCGAACCTTGCGACGCGCGAAGAGGCCGGCGAAGACGCCCACCGCATTCCAAGCCCGGCCTTGCCGGTCATCTCGCCCGCTCGCCTCTTCGAAGCCGATCTGGCTCTCCGGGCGACGGCCGAGGTGGAAAGCCACATCCTCCCGCGACGCCCGCGCGCACCACCTCGCCATCCGCGAATGCCGCTTGTTCGCGCCAAGCCCGGCCTTGTCGCCCATTTCGCCGGCTCGCCTTCTCGAAGACGGCTTGGTCCTCTGAGCGAAGGCCGAGGTGGAAAGCCCGCGCGCTCTCCCGCGACGCCAGCGCGCACCGCCTCGACATCAGCGAAATGCCGCTTGTTCGCGCCGCCCGCCTCGCGCAAGAAGCCGGCATGACTCCCCTTCTCGCAGGCTTCGAATGCGGGCGGCTCGGCTGGAACGGGCACGACCTGCTCCACACCACGCGCCACATGCCGGGCGACCGGATGGAGGCCCATTACGCGATCGCGCGCAGCCATGGGCTTCTCCGCTCGCGCGACGGGCTGCCCTGGCGGCACGACGTCGCCGCGCGGCTGCGCCTTGCCGAGCGGATCGGCGCCGACGTGATCTGGGACCTCAACCATTTCGACCCGCCGCAAGACCCGGTGGCCCATGCGCGCAACGCCGCGCTCGCCGCGCGGCCGGACCGCCCGTTCTGGATCTGCCCGGTCAACGAGCCCTCGGTCTATCCCATGCTGGCCGGCATGGGCCGGGACGAGGCGGTGCGCCTCGCCGTGACCATGGCGCGCGTCGCGCGCGACCATCACCCCGACGTGCGCCTTCTCTCCACCGATCCGCTGAACGGGATCGGCGAGCGCCAGTTCGCGGCGACCGACGCGCTGGTGGCGGAGGGGCTGGTCGATCTCGTCGGCGTCAACTACTACCCCCACACCGCCCGGACCTCGCTGCGCAAGGTGCTGGCGAAGGTGGCGCGGCGCTATGGTCTGCCGATCCTCGTTGCCGAAACGAGCTGGCACGACGGCCATCCCGAGCAGCGTCGCCGCCATCCCGGCTGGACCAAGGCGGACTGGCTGCGCCATGTCCTCGCCGAGATCGACGCCGCGCGCGAGAAGGGCGCCGAGATCGCTGGCCTCTGCTGGTATCCGATCGTGGACAGCCCGCCCTGGGAGCGGCCCCGCGCGCGCCATCGGTGGTCGCACGGGCTGATCCGCGGCGATCTCGGCGTCGATCCGCAACTGGCTGGGGCGTTGGCAGAGCGAGGCGAAGCGCCCGGCCAACTCGCCTTCGACTATGGGATGACGGGCTGAGAACGCGGGACGGGATTTGCCGAGGGGCTTCGGTCCCTCACATCGTCGCAACAGCTTGGGCGGCGCCGCCGACATCCGCTGGCCCTATGCTTCTCGTGAGCGAATGAAATCCAACTGACAGACTTTCTAAGCGGAAGGGCTGCTTATGCCGGCGCCGAAGAAAGCCGTCCAGCGAACCCGACGAAGCTTCGTTGAACGCTCCAAAGCAGGCGGCCGCTCGTGCGCGTTTCGTCGGCAGCCTGAACAACCTAGGGACGCTGCGTAAGCGCTACGCGCCCCTTGCCTTGAAACCAACGCGAAGCAGGCGACTTATCGCGGTTTGCTGGCGGGCGATTCAATCGGACGCCCCATGCGAGAGGATCGACCCATGCGCCTAGCCCTTCCCGTCGCGAGCCTCGTTCTCGGCTCGCTCGTCCTGTCGGCCTCGCTCGCGGCCGCGCAGGACCCCCAGCCGTCCCGCGTGCGCGGCACGATCGCTGCCGTCGAGGGATCGACCCTGTCCGTCACCTCGCGCGAGGGGCCGGTGGTGAAGATCGAGATGGCGGCCAATGTCGGGGTGCGCGGCGTGAAGCCGGCCTCCGCCACCGACATCAAGGCGGGCGACTATGTCGGCGTCGCCTCCGCGCCGGCCACCGGTGGCGCGCCCGCCGGCGCGCTGGAAGTCCTGATCTTTCCCGCCGCGATGAAGGGCGCCAACGAGGGCAGCTTCCCCTGGGACCTGCAGCCCAACTCGACCATGACCAACGCCACGGTCTCCAACGCGGTAGAAAGCGTCAACGGCCGGCAGCTGACGCTGACCTATCCCACGGGCTCCAAGACCGTCTCGCTGCCGGCGAACATTCCGGTCGTGACCTTCGCGGACGCAAGCGCCTCCGACCTCAAGCCCGGCGCGCCGGTCTTCGTGCCTGCCACCAAGGCCGCCGACGGCAAGCTCTCGACCGCCTTCGTCGTGGTCGGCAATCAGGGCGTCGTTCCGCCGATGTAAGCGGCAAAGCCGCCGGGGCCGCCGTGCCCCGGCGGCCTTTCTTTGAAAGGCTCACGAAGGCGAGGCCGCCCCGACCCTTCCTGCGGTCAGACCGCGCGGCGATCCTGCGTCTCCACCGGCCAGGGCCGGCGGGGCGAAGCGAGGGGCGCGGCGGACAGGGCCTTGGCGGCCGCGCGGGTTTTGCCGATCGCCAGCGCCGCGCGGGCGGCCTCGCGGCCCTTCTCCACGAAATGGGCGCGGAAGATCGCGTTGTGGTGCTCGGTTTCCTGATAGTGATGCGGGGTCAGCGACACCGAGAGAACCGGCACGCCGGACTCCAGCCCCGCGCGCATCAGCCCGTCCACCACCGCCTGCGCCACGAAATCATGCCGGTAGATGCCGCCGTCCACGACGAAGGCCGCGCTCACCACCGCCTCGTAGCGCCCCGTGCGCGCCAGCTCCAGCGCCATCAAGGGCAGCTCGAAGGCGCCGGGCACGTCGAACACGTCCACCGCCTCGGGCGAGACGATTTCGGTGAAACCCGCAAGCGACTGATCGACGATGTCGGAATGCCAGTTGGCTTTGACGAAGGCGTAGCGGGCGAGAGTCATGGGGCAGGTCCTTGGTCTGTTACGCGGGGCAAGGGTCGTCGGCGGATCGGCGTCGATTCGGCGAAAGGCTGGGGAGACCGTAGCCCGGCCTTTCGAGCATGGCGATACGGGCCGGGATCATAGGGCCTATCTCTCCATTAAAGAGATAGATTATTCTGATTCCAAGCGCGCGAGGGAAATAGTGTTCGGCCTGCCGGCTGCGCGCCGATGGAGTGCCACCGAGCGTCGAGCGGTCCGTCACAGCCTCAGGATCATGTCCCATCGATCCAACCCCGGCGCGTAGGCGTCCTTCGAAATGTTCTCCACCTCGAAGCCGAAGCTGGCGTAGAAGCCTTGGCTATGCTGGGTCGTGTCGAGCCGCACGCGGGTTATGCCGGGCGCCTGCCGAGCCGCCAGGATGCGGGCCTGCGTCAGGCGGCTGCCGAGACCCTTCCTCTGTAGGGTTCGATCCACCATGCCCCAGCAGAGGCCGGCGGTTTCGCCGTCCGCCTCGGGAAGCCAGCCGCCGCAGGCGACCAGCGCGCCGCCCTGTTCCAGGACCCAAAAATGGGCCGTGTGGCCTGGCCGGGACAGGAAGCCCGCGAAATCACCCCGCTCGGACGGGGCGAAGAACTCGGGTACATTGCCGTCGAACAAGCGCAGACAGCCGTCTCGATCCTCCGGTCGATAAGCACGCATCCTTTTCGCTCCCTTAGATTCCCTCATGTCGACGCGCGATGCCGGCGGAGATAGCCGAATGCAAACCGAGCGAAAACCATCCTGCGTTTCGCGAGCGCGACCCGCAGGTTGTGCGTCACAGCTTTCACGAAAAAAAGAGGTTCGCCCTATAACGCTGGGTTTAATGAAGCGGTGACCCATGGTTGAAATCTTCCTGACGCTCGCCAAGGACCATGCGATCACCCTCGTGGTGGCGGCAACGGTCGTCTGCATCGTGGCGTCCTGGCTTTTCTTCGATCTTTTCGAGCGGGTGCGCGGCACCGTGGGCCTGTCCCGGCTGCAATGGCTGGGCTTTGCGGCGCTGGCCGGCGGCCTCGGCGTGTGGACCACCCATTTCATCGCGACGCTGGGCTACCGGCCGGACTTCGCCTTTTCCTTCGATCCCGACATGACCGCAGCCTCGGCCCTGATCAGCGTGGCGACCGTGGGCCTGCCGGCCGCGCTGACGGCCTTGACCGATCGAACCTGGCTCAAGCTTCTGGGCGGCGCGGTGACCGGCGCGGGGATCGTGCTCATGCATGTCGCCGGCATGGCGGCGCTGACCAATTGCGGCGTCGAGCAACCGGCGGCGGGCGCCGTGCCGATCGCGCTCGCCAGCGCCGCCTTGTGCGCGCTGGCGATGGCGCTGCCGGAGAGGACGCGCCCCGGCATTCGGATCGCGCTCGCCGTGGCGGCCGTCAGCCTCGTTCATTTCGGCCTCATCGCCGGCACCGCCATCGTGCCGGTCGGAAGCGAGCCGTCGGGGATCGACCGCAGCATTCTCGGCTTTCTGGTCGGCATCGTGGTCATCTGTCTGGCGCTTAGCGCCGGCGCCCTTGTCACCTCGAGTTCCAAGCTGGCCGAGCAGAAGCAGCGGGAGGCCCTGTTCTCCAACGCGCTCACCAACATGTCGAACGGCCTTCTCGTGATCGGGGCCGGCGGACGCATCGACCTCTTCAACGACCGACTGGTGACGCTCTTCGACATCCGGCCCGAGGGGGTCGCGATCGGAATGCCCTGGCAGCGCTATCTCGCCAATCTGGCCGAGCGTCTGGGGTGGAACGAGGCGCGTCTTGGCCGGGTGATCGACAATCATACGCAATGGTTCGCCCTCGACCGGACCACATATCTCGAACACGCGCTGGAGGACGGGCGAACCATCAGCGTCTCCTGCCGGCCGATCATGGGCGGCGGCGCGGTTCTGACCTATGACGACGTGACCGCCGAGCGGCAGGCGCAGCGGGAGGTGGAGCGGCTGGCCTTTCACGACCCGCTGACCGGCCTGCCCAACCGGCGAAAATTCGCGCAGGAGCTGGAAGCCGCCTATGAAGGCCGGCGGGCGGCGACCCTGTTCCTGATCGATCTCGACCGGTTCAAGATCGTCAACGACACGCTCGGCCATGCGGCCGGCGACTGGCTGTTGACGGAATGCGGGGTTCGCATGGGGCGGGTCTGCGAGCGGGGCGAGCTCGTGGCCCGGCTGGCGGGGGACGAGTTCGCGGTTCTCTCGCTCTCCTGCGACGAGGAGGAGGCGGCCGGGCTGAGCCGGCGCATCATCGCCACTTTAAGCGATCCGTTCCTGATCCACGGACGCATGGTGAGCGTGGGCTGCAGCATCGGCATGGCCTCGACGCGGGACGCGGCCAGCGCGGACGTGATGATCCAGCATGCCGACCTCGCGCTCTACAAGGCCAAGACGCTGGGCCGGGGGCGCAACCAGCGCTACGAGGCCGGAATGCAGGAAGCGGCGATGCGCCGAAGCGTGCTGGAGGCGGACCTGCGCGGCGCGTTGGAGCGCGGCGAGTTCACGCTTCTCTATCAGCCGCTCTACCGGATCGAGGATCGCAGCGTCCTGGGCTTCGAGGCGCTGATCCGCTGGCAGCATCCCGCGCGCGGCTTCATCTCGCCGGGCGAGTTCATTCCCGTGGCCGAAGAAACCGGCTTGATCCGCGAGATCGGCCTGTGGATCGTCGAGGAAGCGTGCCGGCATGTTCGCCAATGGCCCGACGGCATCCATGTCGCGGTCAACGTCTCGCCCGTCCAGCTGCGCAGCGAGGGTTTTCCGGGCGAGGTCGCTCGCCTTCTGGAAGCGGCCGGCGTGTCGCCGGACAGGCTCGAGATCGAGCTGACCGAGACCGCCCTGGTGGAGGACAGCGAGCTGATCGCCGCCTCGCTGCGAACCCTGCGCGACAGCGGCATCCGCGTCGCCATGGACGATTTCGGCACCGGTTACTCCTCGCTCGCGCATCTCAGGAAGTTCGACCTCGACTGCATCAAGATCGATCTGAGCTTCGTCCAGACCGCGCCGTTCGACCCGGCAGCCGCCGCCGTTCTCCATGCGGTCGTGCAGCTGGCGCGAGGGCTCGGCGTCGGCACGGTGGGCGAGGGCGTCGAGACGGAGGAACAGTTCGAGGTCCTGCGCCAGGCCGGCTGCGAGGTGGCGCAGGGCTATCTCCTGGGGCGGCCGATGACCGCGATGCAGGCCTATGCGCTTTGCCGCGCGGAGACCCGTCAGAACGTCCGGCGGGCGCTCGCCCGGCGCAGCGCCGTTGCCGCCGTCTGACAGACTGTTTAACAGGCCGGTCGGCGCCTTTCCGCAGTCGCCCGTCCGCATGGACCGTTGCCAATCCTCGCCGATGGGCCCTCGCCTTACTCAAGTTCGGCGCCTCGCGAACGCATGGAACATCACTCGGCGGCCTTCCGCCGCTGCGTTGGCAAATAGTCTCTGAGCGCCGCTTCCGGATCTCGCAACAGGACCGCCGACTAGAATCCCAGGACGTTGTCAGCCCTGCGGCTGGCTGCCCGTCCAGCGCAGCGTGTCGATCAGGGCGCGCAAGGCCAGCGGAACCTGCCGGCTGGGATAATAGAGATGGCAGCCGGGGAAGGGCGCGCACCAGCCGTCCAGCACCTGCACGAGCCGCCCGTCCGCGATCTCCCCCGCCACATCGTGCTCCAGCATGTAGCCGAGGCCCGCGCCCGCGCGCACGGCGGCGCCCGCCAGCACCTCGTCGTTGACGATCAGCTGCCCGCCGACCTGCACCTTGATCTCCTGCCCATCCCGCTCGAACTCCCAGGGCAGCAGCCCGCCGCCGCCGATCAGCCGATAGTTGACGCAGCTATGCGTCTTCAGGTCGGCCGGCGTTTCGGGGCGGGCGTGCCTTTTGAAATAGTCCGGCGTGCCGATCACGACGGTGCGCAGGTCCGGCCCGACGCGCACGGCCACCATGTCCCGCTCCACCGTTTCGCCGAAGCGGATGCCGGCGTCGAAGCCGCCCGCCACGAGATCCACCAGCCGGTCGTCCACCACCACCTCCACCGCGATGTCGGGATGGTCGAGCAGAAAGCGCGGCAGGCGCGGCGCGAGGATGGTGCGCGCGGCGTAGTTGAAGGTGGTGAGACGCAGCGCACCGGAGGGCGCGTCGCGCCAGTCGGCTAGGATCGAGAGGCCCAGCGCCACCTCGTCCAGCGCCGGTTGAAGCCGCTCCAGAAGCCGTTCCCCAGCGGCGGTGGGCGCTACGCTGCGCGTGGTGCGGGCGAGCAGGCGCACGCCGAGCCGGCTTTCCAGCCCGCGCAGCGCGTGGCTGAGCGCGGAGGGCGAAAGGCCGAGTTCGGCCGCCGCGCGGGTGAAGCTGCGCGCCCGAGCGACGGCTGCGAACAGCGCCAGATCGTCCAGCTCACCGCGCCGCATTGCTGTGCTCCGTTCATAAACCCTTGTCAGGAATTGGCGCTAATCCCGCGCCGGTGCAAGCGCTACCTTCGCCTTCAGTTCTGAAGGAGACACAACAATGGATCTCACGACCTATCGCACGCTCGGCCGCTCCGGCCTCGCCGTCAGCCCGCTGGCGCTCGGCACCATGACCTTCGGCGCGGGCCGCTGGGGCGCGGAGGAGGCGGGCGCGCGGGCGATCTTCGACGCCTATGTCGAGGCGGGCGGCAATTTCATCGACACGGCCGACGTTTATTCCGGCGGCGAGAGCGAGACCATGCTGGGCCGCTTCGTCACGGACCGGGCCCTGCGCGAAAAGCTGGTGATCGCCACCAAGTCCGGCTTTCCCCGGCGCGACGACACGCCGCTCGCCGGCGGCAACAGCGCCCGCAACATCCGCAACGGGCTGGAAGGCTCGCTGCGCCGGCTCGGCACCGATCATATCGACCTCTACTGGACCCATGTCTGGGACCGCACGACGCCCCCCGAGGAGGTCTTGCGGGCGCTGACCGACGCGGTGCGCCGGGGCGACATTCTTTACTACGGCTTCTCCAATGCTCCCGCCTGGTACGCCGCCGAGATCGCGACGCTCGCCCGCGTTCATGGTCTGCCGCAGCCGATCGGCCTGCAATATTCCTATTCACTGATCGACCGGGGCGTCGAGTTCGACATCCTGCCGGCGGGCGACGCGCTGGGGCTTGGCCTCGTGGCCTGGAGCCCGCTCGCCGCCGGGCTTCTGACCGGCAAGTACGGGCGCGAGAAGATCGCCGAGGTCGGCCCGGCCGGCAGCCTGCCCAACCGCTCCGG
Source organism: Aureimonas sp. AU40 (assembly GCF_001463785.1). NCBI lineage: Bacteria > Pseudomonadati > Pseudomonadota > Alphaproteobacteria > Hyphomicrobiales > Aurantimonadaceae > Aureimonas > Aureimonas sp. AU40. The sequence continues at coordinate 53,061 of NZ_BBWL01000048.1, read as the reverse complement.
CACCGCCACGGCGTCGGGCGAAAGCGACGGGCGGCTGAACGGCGACAATCCCTATGGCGGAATGCTGTTCACGGAGAAGAACTTCGACATCGTGGATGCCTTGCGCGGCGTGTCGGAGGAGATCGGGCGGTCTATGGCCGAGGTCGCGCTTGCCTGGGTCGCCAAGCGGCCGGGCGTCTCCTCCGTGCTGATCGGCGCGAGCCGCGCGGAGCAGGTGAAGCAGAACGTCGCCTCGCTCGACATCACCTTCTCGCCCGAGCAGGAAGCGCGGCTGGCCAGCGCCGGGGCGCTGCCGCTGATCAATCCGTACTTCATCTTCGATCTGCCGCGCGAGCGCATCTTCGGCGGACAGTCGGTGACGCCCTGGCGCTAACCCTTGGAAGCGTAGGACACGCCTTCCGAAAGGCCGAGCCAGGCGCCCATGGCTTCCAGCTCGGCCGCCAGCGCCTCGCGCGTTTCCGCGGGCGCGTCGGGCTCCAGATGGACGGCCTGCACGAGAAGGCGGCCGGCCTGGCGGTCGGACTTCAGATCGACCCGCGCCACCAGCCGGTCTCCCAGGAGAAAGGGCAGGACATAATAGCCGAACTGGCGCTTCTCGGCCGGCACGTAGATCTCGATGCGATAGCGGAAGCCGAACAGGCGCTCGGCCCGCGACCGCTCCCAGATCAGCGGATCGAAGGGCGCGAGCAGCGCCTGGCCCTCGATGCGGCGGGGCAGGCGGGCGTCCCGGTGCAACCAGGCATGGCGCCAGCCGGGCACCTCGACCGGCCGGATCACGCCCTCCTCCGCCAGCGCGCGGATGGCGGGCTCGGCCTGTTCGGGCTTCTGGCGGAAATAGTCGCGCAGCTCGCCGGTGGTCGCGATGCCGTGCGCGAGAGCCGCCCGTTCGATCAGGGCGCGGTGGGCCTCTTCGTCGGAGGGCGTCGGCCGGGCGAGAATGTCGGCGGGCAGCACCCGCTCGGGCAGGTCGTAGACTCGCTCGAAGCCGCCCCGGCGCGTCGCGGTCGTGATATGGCCGGCCCAAAACAGCCATTCCAGCGCGCTCTTGGTGTCGCTCCATTCCCACCAGCCGGACTTGCCCTGATGGGATTCGAAATCGGCGGTGGCGAGCGGGCCTTCCGCCCGGATGCGGTCCAGAAGCGCCATGGCCTCCGGGCGGCGCTCCTTGGCGTAGCGGCGCATCCGGTCCCACCCCGCCTCGCCGCGATCGGCCTGCCGCATGCGCCAGCGCAGGAGCGGCTGCAGCTCGAAGGGCAGGAGGGAGGCCTCGTGCGCCCAATATTCGAACAGGCGCCTTTGTCGCTTCGGGCCCCAGGACATCCGGTCGAGATCGGCCCGGTCATAGGCGCCGAGGCGCGAGAAGGCCGGAAGATAATGCGCCCGCGACAGGACGTTGACGCTGTCGATCTGGTGAAGATGCAGGCGCGAGACCGTCCGCGCGAGATGCGAAGGCCCGGGCGCTGCATGGCGCTTGGCCCCGAACCCCTGGGCCGCCAGGGCGATCCGCCGCGCCTGCGGCAGGCTGATCCGCTCGATTGTCATGCCTGGCATTCAGCACGCCGCGTTGGCTTTGGCCAGATGTCGGATGCGGGTCGCGCTCCCGCTAAGCCGCCGTCGCTCAGGCGGCAGCGCTGCGCCGATCGACGCGCCGGACCAGCCGGCGGATTTCCTTCTCGGCATACATGGCCTCGTCGGCCGCCGAGAGCACGTCGCGAATGTCGGCGCCCTGGTGCCAGACCTCGCCGCCGATGCTGAGCGTGATGGGAAGCCCGAGTTCGGGCAGGGTCAGGCCCCTGTCCACCAGCATGCGGATGGCGTCGAGCCGATCGTCCAGCGCGGCGCGGTTGCCGGCCCGCAGGAGCATGTAGAACTCGTCGCCGCCCACGCGCGCCACCAGTTCGTCCGGCCGCAGCGTTCCCGCCAGCAGCTGGCCGGCATGATGGATCACCGCGTCGCCGATGCGGTGGCCGTGCTGGTCGTTCGTGGATTTCAGCCCGTCGAGATCGACCACCGCCAGCGAGAAGGCGGTGCCGGAGGCCAGCGCCTCGTCGCGCGCATAGGAGATGGCCTGATCGAAGCGGCGCCGGTTGGCGAGGCCCGTCAGCTGGTCGACATAGGCATATTCCCGCAGTTCGGCCTGCAGACGCTTGGTCTCCGTGATGTTCTGGGAAACGCCCATGATCTGCGCGACCGCGCCCGTCGCCTCGTCGATCAAGGGTGTCAAGGTCGTCTTGTACCATTTCGCGCCGAAGCCGAGATCGACCTCTTCCTCCGTCTCCTGCACCTTTCGCGTCCGGGCGCAGACGGCGTAGCGCTCGGTCAGCCGCCGGGCATAGTCCGCCGGCAGGCACTCGGAGAACAGGCGCCCGGCGACCTCGCGCCGGTTGAGGCCGCTTTCGCGGGCGGCGCAGTCGTTGATGCCGTAGAACCGGAACACGCCATCACGATCGACATCGACAACGCAGACGGCAACGCCAAGGCGGTTCAGATCGAGATTGAGGGGCATTCGAAGCCTTATGTCGTGACGCCCGAAGGAGAAGCGCCGCGTTGGGTTCAGTTTCGGGACGGTGTGTCTCAGGCACCGTGCCTTGCCGAGGAAAGCCAACCGCGATGGGTTTGGTTCGCCCTGAATCCACTCTGGAGAGATCGCCGTAAACAAGCGCTTAACACCCCGCTTGGCTTACTTCGCGCCGTGCGAGAGGCCAGCCGTGCACTCCTTATCTTGGGTTGTGCGCGCCCGCGATGGACTCTGGAAGCGCCGCCTCTTTCGAGTTGTGGCGGTGTAGGTCCCTGCGGCTTAACGCCCCGTCTTGGTGGCGGAGTGGAAGTCCGCCGGCTTGCCGGAGACCCATTTCACGAAGCGTGCGACGGTCTCGTTATCGGTCAGCGGTGTGCCGCTTTCGGCGTGGCGCACGAGTTCGCTGGCGGTGAAATTGGCGTCGATCGTCTCGCGGCAGATCGGGTGGACGGGAACGGTGTCCTTGCCGCCTCGGCTCTTGGGGATCGGGTGGAAGCGATCCACCGTCTTGCCCAGCGGGCGGCCGCAGAGCCAGCAGGGCTCCGGCGGTGCGCGCTCCGCTTCCTCGTCCGCCAGCCAGCTTTCGTCCCGGTTCTTGCGTGCCATGTGTCTTGCGGTTCCGTTGGCCGAGCGGGCGCCTCCCGCCCGGGCTTTCGCCCCGTGATGGAACGAAGCGGGGCAGGGGGTCAAGCCGGGCAGCGCCCGGCGATGTTAAGCGATGGAGGGTCCGTCAGGCCTTGAACCGCTCGCAGGCCGTCAGCCGCTCGACATGGGCGTTCATGGCGCCGCCATAGATGTCCTGTTCGAGAAAGCGGACTTCCTCCTCGAACCCGTCTTCCCCGACCTCGCGCCACCAAGCCTTGGGCTTGCCGCCCATCCCGTCGCTCCAGCGATAGCCGCGCGCCTTCAAAACGTCCTTCGTGTGGAAGGGCGAGCCGAGTGCGTGGATGCGAAGGCGGGTGCGCGCGGCCGAGGCGATCAACTGCCCGAAGGCGGGCAGGGCGGCGGTCTTTGGCGCCTGGCAGAGCACTTGCAGAAGGGCGTGGCAGTCGTCCACTGCGCGGTGGCCATTGTGGAAATAGCCGGACTGGCCGACGAGATAGCCAAGCTTGCTGCCTTCGAAGCCGAGCGACACCCAGTCTACCTCGGCGACCGAGCAGGCCCAGGGCTTGACCTCGAAACCGGGCGTCAGCTTCTCGCAGAAGGGCCGGTCGAACCTTGCATTATGGGCGATCACGAGATCGGCCGGCTCCACGAAGCGCCGCACCGCGTCGAGGTCGATGTGCTGACCCGCCACCATCTCGTCGGTGATGCCGGTGATGCGGGTGATCTCGGCCGTGATGGGTTTGGAGGGCGCCTGCAGGGCGGAAAAGACGCCGACCACGTCCCGCACGCCCGCCTCGTCATAGGTGAAGGCCACCATGCCGAGCTCGATCACCTCGTGCTCGGCATGGTCGAGGCCGGTGGTCTCGGTGTCCAGAACGATGCCGAGGCGGGGCCAGCCGCCGGGCGCGCGGTTGGCCGGCGGCCAGCGATTGGGCAGGACGGGGCGCGGCTCGAGCTTGCGCAGCACGCGGTAACGGCCGGTTTCCTCCAGCCGCGCCGCCAGCGCCTCCTCGTTTAAGGTCTCCGGCGCGCGGGCCGATGCGCCTCGCCCGGCGCGCGGCGCGGGCTTTCGAACGGGCGGCAGCGCGGGACTGAAGCTGAAGAGGTCGATCTGACGCGGTTTGTCCGTTGCCATCAAGCGCCGCTCCCCGCCGTCTCTCGCTGTCACACGGTTTACAAACAAAACCCGCCCGCGACCATCGGTCTGTTCCGCTTACCAAAAGGTTTCTGGGGGCAAACTCAGGTCCCGGGCGGATCGAGCAAGCGAGGCGACAGGCGTCTATCCCTCCCGAAGTGCCGGCCGCCGCTCAAGTTTCGCGCGGGTGATACGGGAGTCGTTTCGCGTGCTGAGGGAAGTGATCTCGCTTGGATGGTGTGATAATGCAGTTGTCTCAAGTCGTTTGCGCTGGATGATGGCAAATGGCATGATCGCACCATCCGGGCCGCAGTCGAGATCAACAGCGGACGTTTCTCTTTTCAGCGATATGATACTGGCTTCATGAAGCGTACGATTGGGCCCTTCGCGGTCGAACACAAGCGTCGGTCGAAATTGAACAAGGCGGCCTCCACCTCCATCTGGACCGGCGCCCTCAGCGACGAGATGAAGGATCTGCTCCGCGCCAATGCCGGCGCCGAGACGGATGAGCCGGCCGCCAGCGCGGACGTCGCGCCGCGACCGCGCAAGAGCGGCGGCGAGGCCAAGGGGCGCTCTCCCCGCATTCTCGAAACCCGCATCCTGCAGGCGAGAGAGGAAAGCCTTCCCGCCGCCGAGGTCGAGGAAACTTCCGAGCCCGAGCTGCCGGTGCGGACCAAGGCGCGCAAGCCTCGCAAGGCCGAACGCACCGACGCGCCCGAGCCCGTGGACGCACCGCCGCCGGTCTCCACTGACGAGGCCGAACCCGACGCGTTCGAATGGGACGAACCGGCCGAGGCCAGCGTCGCCCCGGTGCAGGAGACGCCGAGGCTCGCCATCGAGGCGCCCGCCCGCCGCGCCCAAAGCCGCGTCGCCCAGCGCCGCGCGCGCATGAAGGACCTGCCCTTCGAGCAGCGCTGGAAGTGGAACCTCATCACGTAATCGGGGTGGTCGACGGGCGATCGGGCGTGGATCATGCCGCGCCCCGCGAACGAGCTGCCCGGCGTCCCCTAATCCTTGATCATCGATCGGATGCGATCGGCGAGCGCGCGCATGTCGAACGGCTTGGTGACGACCTGCATGCCTGCCTCCAGGTTGCCCTGGCCGAGCACGGCGTTTTCGGCATAGCCGGTCACGAACAGGACCTTGAGGCCGGGGCGCAGCTCGCGCGCGGCGTCCGCCACCTGTCGGCCGTTCATGCCGTTGGGCAGGCCGACATCGGTGACGAGAAGGTCGATCCGTTGGTCGGAGCGAAGCACCTTCAACCCTTCCGGCCCGTCGCCGGCCTCCAGCGCGGTGTAGCCGAGGTCTTCAAGAACATCGACCACGAGCATGCGCACCAGCGGCTCGTCGTCGATCACCAGAACCGTCTCGCCCGCGCCGACCGGCTCGATCGCGGACGGCGCCTGAGGCGGGGCAGCGGCGGCTTCCTCCGCGCCGTGATGGCGGGGGAGGTAGATGCAGAGCGTGGTGCCCCGGCCGAGTTCGGACGTGATGCGGACCTGCCCGCCGGACTGACGCGCGAAACCGTAGATCATAGACAGGCCGAGGCCCGTGCCGAGGCCGATCGGCTTGGTGGTGAAGAACGGGTCGAAGGCGCGCTCGATGACGTCCGGCGCCATGCCGGTTCCCGTGTCGGTAACGCACATCGTGACATAGGGGCCGGCGTCGAGGTCCTGCTCGCGCCCGGCGCGCTGGTCCAGCCAGACATTGTTGGTCTCGATCACCAGCTTGCCGCCGTCCGGCATGGCGTCGCGCGCGTTGATGCAAAGGTTCAGAAGGGCGTTTTCGAGCTGCGGCGGGTCCACGAGAGTCGACCAGAGATCGGGCTTGCCAACCGTTTCCACGGTGATGCCCGGTCCCACGGTGCGCTGGATCAGCTCTTCCATCTCGGCCACGAGGCGGTTCACGTCGGTGGGCTTGGGCGCCAGCGTCTGCCGGCGCGAGAAGGCGAGCAGGCGGTGGGTCAGCGCGGCCGCGCGCTTGGCGGCGCCCTGCGCTCCCTGCATGTAGCGCTCGATCTCGTCCACGCGCCCCTGACCGATGCGGGTCTGCATCATTTCCAGCGAGCCCGAGATGCCGGCGAGAAGATTGTTGAAGTCGTGCGCGATGCCGCCGGTGAGCTGGCCGACGGCCTCCATCTTTTGGCTTTGGCGCAGCGCCTCCTGCGCCGCCTCCAGCTCGGCCTCCTGCGCCTTCACGGCGCTGAGATCGCGCCCGACGGCGATGAAGTTCACGCCGTCCTCCTCCGGCGCCACGGTCCATTCGATCGGCTTCCAGCCGCCGTCCGTGGTGGCGATGCGGTTCTCGAAGCGCGTGGGCCGCTTCGTCTCGCCCATGCGGGCAAGGCCCGCCAGCGTTGGCCCCTCGTCGTCGGGGTGCATGAAGCTGGCATAGGGCCGGGCGAGAAGCTCGGCCTCGCTCCATCCCAGCACGCGCGTCCAGGCTGGGCTCACCGCCGTCATCATGCCGGAAAGGTCGGCCCGCGCCAGCATGTCCTCCGACAGGGTCCAAAGCTGGTCGCGCTCGTCGGTGCGTTGCGCGACTTCGCTTTCCAGCCGCTCGTTCAACTCGCGCAGGCGCCCTTCGCTCGCCCGAAGCGCTTCGGCCGTGCGGCTTCGCTCCACGGCGGCGCGCAGCCGCTCGGCGAACTCCCGGACGAGATCGAGATCGTCGCGGCTCCACTGCCGCGCGGCGGCGTCGTTGACATAGAGAAGCGCGGCCAGCCGGCCCCGCTCGATCACGGGCACGTTGACCAAAGCCACCGCGCCGATCTCTTCCAGCTCCGCCCCGGCGGCCGAGCTGCGCGGATCGAGGCGGGTGTCGGCGATCACCGTCGCCTGCCCGCGCTTCAGCTCGTCCACGAAAGTGCCGTAGTGCCGCAAGACGACGGACCCCGAGATGGAGACGACATCGGGCGCCGTCCATTCGCGCTCGATCAGCATCGTCTCGCTGTCGTGGTCCACCGTGCCATAGCCGACGCGGCCGACGTCCAGCGCCGCGCCCAGGATCGCGGCAGCGGCGTGGACCAGCTCGGACGGGCGGTCGAGGTCGCGGATGACGTTGCCGAGCTCGACCAGCGCGTCCCGCCGCACCTCGGAGCGCCGCCGCGCGGTGACATCCTGGAACACGCCGATCCGCCGGTCGGCTTCGCCGTCCGCGCCCGGCACGGCGTCGCTCGTGCTCACCAGCGTTCGGCCCGTGCCGTCCGGCAGCCGAAGGCGATATTCGATCTCCAACCGCGCCGTGCTGTCGCGAAGCGATTGGATGACGGTGGTGATGCGCTCGAGGTCGCGCGGATCGACACGGTCCCTCACGTCGAGAAGCGTCACTTCCTGGCCGGGCGGGAAACCGAAGAACCGCCCGGCGGTTTCGTCCATGGCGATGATGTCGGTCGTGAGATCCCATTCGTAGGTGCCGAGGCGCGAAACGGCGAGCGCCGTGCCCAGCCGCGCCCGGCCGTCGCGCAGCTCCTGCTCCGCCAGCCGGCGGGCGATCGCGGCATGGGTGCGCTCGGCGAAATCGCGCACGAAGGCGATCTCGGCCTCGCTCCAGCGCCGGGGCGCGGCGGAATGCACGAAGAGCTGCGCCGTCGCCTGCCCCTGCTCCATCACGGGAACGTCGAGAAAGGCGCGCACGCGAATGGCGCGGAAGGCTTCGGCCCGTTCGGCGGTGCGGGGGTCGCGCTCCACATCCGCGTTGGCCACCGCCCGGCCAAGGCGGATGTCCTCGATATAGGAGCCGTATTCCTCGAACCGGTGCAGACCGGCGAGGCTTTCGAAGCCGGGAGCGGTCCAATGCCGGTCGACGGCGATCGTCCCGCTCGCGGCATGGATCGTGCCGTAGCCGACGCGCGCGCAGTTCAGCGTTTCGCCTAGGAGTTCGGTCGCCGCCAGCGTCAGGCCCGCCGGGGTCGGCACGTCCCGCAGCCGCTCTTCCAGCCGCATCAGCGCCTCGCGGTGCCGGTCGGCCCGCACCCGGTCGGTCACGTCGTAGCCACCGAGGAAGAGGCCGCCCACCGCCCCGGCATCGTCCCGGATCGGATCGAGCACGAGATCCACGAACCGGTCGCCGCCCTCGCGCGCGAGGCGGAGCGGCCTGCCATGGGCGGCGAAGGGCTCCGCGCGCGCGAAGACCTCGTCCAGAAGCTCGAAATAGCCTTGATCAGCGAATTCGGGAAAGGCCTCGCGCATCGTGCGGCCCTCGACCTCGCGCTCGCCGACGAGCTTGCCGAAGGCTTCGTTGCCATATTGGAAGCGGTGTTCGGGACCTTCCAGGATGGCGGAAAAGCCCGGCATCTGCCGCAGCATCAGGTGCTGGCGCTCGCGCTCGCGCGCCTGCCCACGCTCGGCCAGAACCTGGCGCGTGGTTTCCGTGCAGGCGCAGAACATGCCGACGATCTCGCCCCCGTCCCCGAAGGCGGGGGAATAGGAGAAAGTGAAATAGGTCTCCTCCTCGTAGCCGTTGCGGCGCAGGGTGAGGGGCAGATTTTCCAGCCAGCTCGCCTCGCCGTTGAGCGCCTTCTCGATGAGAGGCAGGATGTCGGCCCAGATCTCGCTCCAGATCTCCTGGAACGGCCGCCCCAGCGCCGCGGGATGCCGGGCGCCGAGGATTTCGGAATAGGCGTCGTTGTAGAGAAAGCCGAGTTCCGGCCCCCAGGCCAGGAACATCGGGAATTTCGAGCCGAGCATGAGCGCCACGACCGAGCCGAGCGAGCGGGGCCAGGTCTCGGGCGGGCCGAGCGGCGAGGTCGACCAGTCATGGTCTCGCATCCGCCTGCCCATCTCGCCGCCGTCCCGCAGGAAAGGCTGAGGCTCGATCATCTCGTGACATCTTCATTTGAGCGGCGTCGCAGGACGCAGCGACCTCGCGCAGCCCGCCCCATAGCATCAAGTCGCAAAGCCTGGCTATTGGCGACGGGGCTTTGTCGCATTCCGCCGCAGCGAGACCCGGCCCGACCGCCGGGCAGGCGCGCTGCTCCGGCTCACGCCCTTTGCTCCCGGCCAACGGAATGGCACCGTTCTCGAAACTCCGCCGGAAAGCGCGAGCGTTCAGCCCTCCACGATGTCGAGCCCCGCCGCGCGCAAGGGCGACAGCGTTTCCGGTGGGAGCCCGGCTTCGGTAACGAGCGTCGTGATCTCCGCCAGCGGCACGATGGCATAGGGCGAGGCCGCGCCGAGCTTTTCGCGCGCGGCGAGCACGATCGTCTCGGCCGACTGGCGGCTGATCAGCCGCTTGTGCGCGGCCTCCTCGCCATCGCCCGTGGTCGCGCCCGTTTCGGGATGAAGGCCCGTCACGCCCATGAAATAAAGGTCCACCCGGATGCGCGCGATCGCCTCGGCGCTGCTGGAGCCGAGCGTGACGACGGAGTGCTTGAACAGGCGACCCCCGATCAGCTCGACCTCCACCCGCGGATGGCGCGTCAGCTCCACGGCGATGCTGGGGCTGTGCGTCACCACCGTCAGCTTGAGATCGGGGGAGAGCGCGCGCGCCAGTTGGACATTCGTCGTGCCGCCATCCAGAAACACGATCTGCCCGGGCTGGATCAGCCGCGCCCCGGCCCGCCCGAGCGCCTGCTTGACCGCCGAGCCGGCCTCGGCGCGCACGGAAAAATCCGCGACCGCCGGCGAGGCCGGCAAGGCGCCGCCATGCACCCTTTGCAGCAGACCCTCGCCCGCCAACTCGCGCAGGTCGCGGCGGATCGTGTCTTCGGAGAGGCCGAGCTCATGCGCGAAGCTTTTCGCCACCAGACGGCCGTCGCGGCGCAGAACTTCCTGGATCAGCGCCTTGCGCTCCGACGTCAGCATGGTCTCACCTTTTGCACGAACCGTCTTGACTCTGCACGAAATTGCACGAATGGTCCAGTGCGTTGGCTGGAGAGCCGTGCCCTGGAGAATTCGTCATGAGCATTGCCCATCGCATCCGCGTCGAGGACGTCACCGTCCTGTCGGACGACTGGTACGTCCTGCGAAAGACGCGCTTCCACTTCCAGCGCAGCGACGGAACGTGGCAGCGTCAGTCCCGCGAGACCTACGACCGGGGCAACGGGGCGACCATTCTTCTCTACGATCCGAGCCGGCGCACGGTGGTTCTCACCCGCCAGTTCCGCTACCCCGCCTTCGTCAACGGGCACGACGATCTCCTGATCGAGGCGCCCGCCGGGCTGCTCGACAAGGCCGAGCCGGAAGCGCGCATCCGCGCCGAGGTGGAGGAGGAAACGGGGTTCCGGGTCCGCGAGGTGCGCGAGGTCTTCGACGCCTTCATGAGCCCGGGCTCGGTGACGGAGCGGCTGCACTTCTTCGTCGGCGCCTACGAGCCGGGCGACCGCGCCTCTGAGGGCGGCGGCATCGCGGAGGAGGGCGAGGACATCACGGTGATGGAACTCGGCATCGCGGAGGCGCTGGCGATGGTCGCGAGCGGCACGATCCGCGACGGCAAGACGATCATGCTCCTGCAATATGCCGCGCTCCATCTCTTCGCGGCCCCGGCCCCGGCCCCGGCTGCGGAGCGAGGCTGAACCACCGTCTCAGGCGGTGCCGGAAGCGCTCTTCTGGGCGAGAAGGGTGGAGAGCGGCGCGGGGTAGCCTAAGAGATAGCCCTGCAACTGATTCACGCCGCTTTCGCGGGCGAAATCGAGATGGGCGGGCGTCTCGATCCCTTCCATGATGATCCCCGCGCCCCGGTTGCGAATGAGCGAGACGATGTCGATCAGGAAGCGCCGGCCCTCGGGATCGTCGATGTCGCGAAGGAAGGACTTGTCGATCTTCACGGCGTCGAAGGCGATCTGGCGCAGCCAGGACAAGCCGGCGAAGCCGGTGCCGAAATCGTCCAGCCACAGCTTCACGCCGAGGGCCTTGATGTCGGCGATGGTGCGCAGCGCGTCGGAATCGAGGTCGAGGTCGAGCCCTTCGGTGATCTCGATCACCAGCCGATGGCCGGGCACGCCCGTGCGCAGCAGGATCTTCGACACTTCCAGCGCGAAGCCGGGCACGCCGAGCTGCACGGCCGAGACGTTGACGCTGGCGGTCGGCGCGAGGCCGGGGACCAGGATCTCGCGGCACACGCGCTCGATGATCCAGAGGCCGAGCGGAATGATGAGCCCGATCTCCTCGGCGATGGGCACGAAGGTCGGGGGCGGGATCGGCTTGCCCTCCAGCGTCCTTAGCCGCATCAGGCATTCCATGGATTCGATCTGCCCGCTCGCGCAGCCGTAGATCGGCTGGTAGGCGACGGACAGGAGCTGGCGCTCCAGCGCGATCTTCAGCAGGCCGGCGACGAACTCGGTCTCGTCGGAGCGAACGGCATCCCCCGCGTTGAAGACGGAGGCCTGATTGCGGCCCTGCTCCTTGGCGCGATACAGCGCCTGATCGGCCTGCTGCACCAGCTGCTCCACCGTTTCCAGCGCGTGGAGGCCGCTGGTCGAGACGCCGACGCTGACCGTCACCACGGCGACGCCGTCCCTCCGGCAGATATGCTCCATGCCCGCTTCGATGATCCCCGCGCAGATCGCGTTGCCGAACCCTTGCGGGTCGGGCGAGTGGCCGGTCGGTACGACCAGGATGAACTCCTCACCGCCATAGCGCCCGACATGGCCCCGGTGCCGAGCGGCGATCGAGGCCAGAACCTCGGCCACGCGGACGAGGCAGGCATCGCCCTGAACATGCCCGTACCAGTCGTTGAAGTTCTTGAAGAAGTCGACATCCACCAGCGCGACGGCGAAGGGTTCCTGCCGCGCCTTCCAGGCGGTCCAACGCTCGTTCAGCTGATCGTCGATGGCGCGCCGATTGGCGACGCCCGTCAGCGGGTCGGTCTTGGACAGAACCGTCAGCTCCTCGTGCGCGGCATCGCTGACGCGTTGCAGAAGGCTCGCCCGGTGCGAGTTCAGGAAGGTGCGGTAGTGCTCGCGGTTCGTCTTGAAGTTGACGTAGACGGTAAGCGCGAAGCACGAGAGATAGAAGACGATATAGGCGACGTCGGAAATGCGGTCGGTCCGCGCGTCGACCCAATGGGTCGCCAGGACGGCGGCGAGGATCGTGGTGCTGGTGGCGAGCGCGGCGGAAAAGCGGAACGCGAAGAAGAGATTCGCGCCCATCATGAATATGGCGCCGAACACCCGATAGAACCCAACGACATCGCTGTCGGCGGAGAAGGAAGAGGCGACGAACCAGCCGAGGAATGCCACGACGATGCCGGAGCAACAGACAGCATCGAGGCGTTCGGGCGAGGCATCGCGCCGGTAGAGGCTGCGAAACAGGCTGAGGCTCGTCGCGGCGACCACGAAGCGCGCCGCCACCGTGTAGGGCGCGACATCGGGCAGGGTCACGATGTCGAGCAGCGAGAAGACGAGATAGACCAAGGCCGAGAGGTGGTAGCCGTACCAGCTCGCTTGGCGGCGCGCCTCGCGGCGCGAGGTCCAGAAGCGCTGCCTCAGGGCTGCGGACGGGCGCGCGAACGGGCCCCGCCGCAGTTCGGCATCCACGGCGTCGATCTCCTCCTGCAGCACGTGCTTGACCTCTGCCATTTCTCGTGCCCGGCGGAATCGCGTCCCGCCATCCTAGAGTTGCACCGGTTGCGGATCGAGACTCGGTGCCGGTTTCAGACGATACGATCGAACTCAGCTTTGGGCGTAAATGAACCGAAAGCGCCGAAAAGTTCCTTGCACAATTCGACAAACACCGACGATTCTCGCGGCATCACACGACGATCCGCCTGCGTGGTAAAGTCGCAGTTAACAAATTCGCGAGCTCGGCGTCTGCGACGACAAAATTCGTCTTCGAGGCTTTGGAGGTGGGTGCAGCAGGATTGGTAAAGCACGGGGTGCGTCTTCGGCATCCCTTGTCGGCGACGCCGAACGAAGGGCAGCGTGAACGTTCGGCTTGGCAGCGTCAGGCGGTGACGAGCGCATCCTTGGCCGGCGGCGCGTCCTCAAAGACCGCGACCCGATCCCGCCCGTCGCGCTTGGCTTTGTAGAGCGCGGCGTCGGCCCGCCTGATCCCGGCCCGGATCATCTCGCCCGCTGCCACCTCGGCCACGCCGACGCTGATGGTGAAGGGGATGGTGGCACCCTCGAACTCGAGCCCGCCTGCGCGGACCGCATCCCCGAGGCCGATCGCGATCCGCTCCGCCTCGGCCGTGGACGCCCCTGGCAGAAGGGCCACGAACTCCTCCCCGCCGGAGCGGGCGAGCACAGCGCCCTGCGGCAGGCAGGCGTCCGCGCGGCGGACGAAGACGCGCAGCGCCTCGTCGCCGGCGGCATGGCCGTACTGGTCGTTCAACTGCTTGAAATGATCGAAATCGGCCACCAGTACGCCATGCGGCCCGGTGGCGACTTCCTTGTAGGACAGGAGGCCCGCGCGGTTGAGGCAGCCGGTCAGCGCGTCTTGATGGGCGATCCGGTCGAGCCGGTGGTTGTCGCGTTCGATCACCATGCCGAGCACGCAGGCGATGACGATCGTGCTGCACACCTGGTCGCTGAGCGAGATGGCGAGCGTGACGTTTTCGGGCGTGATCAGCGCCGAGCCCCAGAGCAGCACCGTGACCGTGAAGACCAGCTGCACGGTGAAGGCCGAACCCGCGACCCAGCGAAACGCCAGGCGATCATGGTTCTGCGTCAGCACGTAGAAGGGAATCTGGACCGAGATCAGGCAGCTGACGACGAAGGTCGCGAGCTCCGGCCAGTCCGTTCCGGGAAGGAGTTTGAGAAGCGCGAGATAGACGATCGGGGGGAGGGGCAGCGACACGAGCATGAGGCCGGAAAAGGCTGGCCTTTCGTCGAAGCTGCGAAAGCCCGAAAGCATCAGAAGCGTTCCAGCGATGAGAAACGTGTAGGTCAGCGCGCCGATGGCGGGATGGTTCGAACCCTCGATCTGCGAGAGCAGACCGACGGCGAACAGCATGAAGGACACGGACCACCAGCCGAGATAGGACTTCTCCTCGCGAACGCACCAGGCGACGGCGAGAACGACGCCGCAGGTTATGTTCGTCAGCGCACTCGACACATGAAGCGTATGCAAATCCATGGGTTTCGCCCGCGTGTGTAGGGTCCAGAGCCTGCTCGACGGATTGCGCGGCCCGGCTTGACCGCTTGCTTTCGCCCCTTCGTCGCCGAAAGCGTCGAACACCGCTCGTTCATTCTCAGCCAACCCTTACTTGTGGGGTCTTAAGGATCGGTGCGTGTCGCGGTGTCTTCCTCCGGGCATGGGTGCGATCGAAGCCGGTCTGGCCGGGGACGAAGGCGAGCGGATCGCTGGGCGCTTCGCCCGCCGCTCAAGATGCCGCTCGGGCCTCAGAGCCGATGCGTGCGCCGCTCGTCCGCCAGCGCGAAATGCGCCATCTGGTCGGCCAGCGGCTTTGCGAAGGCGGGGCGCTCCGTTCCTCGGGCGAGATAGGCGCGGCAGGCGGGATGGTGGGCGAGCCCTTCGAACCGATCGACGAGGCGCAGAACGTCGACCATCAGAATGTCGGCCACCCCGAAGCGATGGGTCAGCCAGTCTCGCTCCGACAGGACGGTTTCCATATGCCGAAGCCGAATGTCGAGAAAGGCGTCGAGCTGCGCCCGGCCAGGCGAGGGCGTGGTGTCCCCGGAAAACCGGACAAGCGCCCAGGGCAGGCTTGCCATCTCGACCGAGTTGAGAGCGGCGAACAGCCATTCGATCGTGCGGCTTCGTCCCGGCGGATCGCGCGGCATGAGCGACTCGCTGCGCTCGGCCAGATGAAGAAGGATCGCCCCGCTCTCGAAGATCGAGAGCGCGCCGTCGCGCAGCCATGGCACCTGACCGAAAGGCTGGTGCGAGAAATGCTCGGGCGAGCGATCGGCAAAGGGCACGCTATCGACGCGGTAGGGAAGCCCGGCCTCCTCCAGCGCCCAGCGGACCCTGAGATCGCGCACGAAGCCGCGCGGCTGTTCCGGCACCCAGTCGAACGTCGTCAGGCTCAGCTCGCCCATTTCAGCCCGTCTCCACTCGGCCCGATCCATGCTGATCTCGGCAGGAGGCGGGGACAAGCGGCAAACGCGGGGAAGGGGCGGGCGAAAGGTCGATGCCGTTCACCGCGACCCGCGCCGCGATGCGAAACGTCTTGGGAGCTTGCCGCCGAAACTTGGCGATGCAGCCGCTGGGTTCAAAACCCGGCGGCGATCGGAACGGCGGCCGGGGGCTTGGTCAGATTGGCATGGATCGCCTGCAGCCCGGTGGCGACCTTCGTCAACTCGTCCTGATCGATGCCATGGGCCATGACGCGGTAGATCTCCGCCAGCGTGGGTTCGAGATCGCCGACGACCTTGACCGCGTTGGCGGTGGGTTCGACGAGCTTGAGGCGCCGGTCGCCCGGGTCCTTCTTGCGCTCCACGAGATCGAACGCTTCCAGCCGGTCGAGATAGACCGATAAGGTCATGGGCTCGATTCCCATGCGCTCGGCCAGGACGACCTGCCGGGTGCTCCGATGGCGCATGACATAATCCAGGGTCCTGATCTCACCCGGCGTCAAGCCAACGCTGTTTCCCTTCAAATGGCGTTCTGTCATCTGCCGAAGGGCCAGTGCGGTTTCGATCAACAAGAACCACAGCGTTCGTTCGCACGGCTGCGGAGAAGCGCGATGAGGCATGTCATCTCCTGAAAAGGTCGTCCGTTGGACGGGAATAGATAAATCGGAGTGATTGAAAATCACCGTAATCGTTTCCGGTCGCGCTTCAGATAATCAGCCGTCGATACCGATTTTTGGTAATCGAGCATATCCAATAGCGCAGAAGGCCGGCATTGGCAAAGTATTCCGAAGGGGTTCTGAACTCGCGCCGCCATCCATCTCGTGGGGTCGAAATGACGCATTTGCTCAAATCAAGACCTTTCTCACGGTCCACCCAACTGCGAAGTGCAGACCGCGTCGCTTTGCGCTGTTTTAGGCCGATGTAGTTGAAAACGAGCCTAAGTCCGAGCCAATCACTGCCATTGATGACCATTATCGACCCTAGACTTGTTATACCAGTTCGCAAACCCGGAGCTTTCTAGCGGGCAGAAAGACCGTTTTGTCGCTCCTGTCAAGTAACTTGAATGATTGGTAAGGACTTGAAAACTGAGAAGCGGAGCGATGCTCCGACGAGCTCTACCGGCCGCGTTGCGCGGGCCAGAAGAAGACCGGAAATATCAGGAATGTTGGTATCCGTCATGGCGGATCACGAAAAGACAAAAAGCCTCAGAGAAAAGGGCAACGCCTTGTCGTCTCCAATCGATCAACTCCTGGATGCAGTAATGCACCTCAGATCGATCGACGGATGTCCGCAGATTGTTCTTCGTCCGGCCTTACCTTGCGTTCGGAACAACGGAACGAGGGTCTGCTCAAGCCATCTGGGAAGCAGACGGCCTTGAGATGGACGCTGGGATCGGACGGCCCGCATCAAGCCGCGTGTCAAGCTCGAGTCCGCCCTCAGGCGCGCCGGATCGGCGTCGTCGGCTGCAGCTTCGCGCCTTCGGCATAGACCGCGCCCAGCAGACCGGCCGCTTTCTGAAGGCGCATGATATAATCGGCATGGTTGCGCAGAGCGTCGTTCTTCGGCGCGACGAGGCAGAGCGTCGCCGCGATCGTCCCGTCCCGCAGCGTCACCGGAACGGCGAAACAATGTGTGTAGCTGTCTACGATGGAATCGAACGTGAAGTAGCCCCTCGCCACCGCTTCGCGCGCCTCAATCGTGAAGAGGGACGGGTCCAGCCATTCGCCGGAGGGAAGGCGAAAATCCTCGGGCGGCACGAAGGCGCGGATTTCCGCCTCGCTCATGCGGCCGAGAAGGAGCCGCCCCGACGCCGTCCAGGGAATGGGCGTGCGCTCGCCCACGCTGGAGGAGATGCGAAACGGGCGCGAGCCCTCGCGCATCATGGCCACCGTGTACTTGTCGCCGTCCAAGAGACAGAACTGCGCGGTTTCCTGCGTTTCGGCGACGATGCCTTCCAGCAGCGCGGCGACGCGGTCCGGCAGGCCGGACTGATCGCCATAGGCTTGCCCATAGAGAAACAGGCGGCCGCCGAGAAAGACGCGGCCTTCGCCGCCGACCGATTCCAGAATGCCGATCTTCAGGAGCAGGCCGACAAGCTCGTAGATGGTGGAGCGCGGCGCGCCCATCGCGACGGCGATCTCGTTGGCGCGAAGCGGGCGCCCCGCCTCGCGCAGACAGTCGAGAATGTCGAACGCCCGTTCGAGCCCACGGGCCCTGCGGTTCGCGGTCTCCTCCACGCGCTTGTCCATTCTCGACCTCTTCGCTTCGGAAGGGTTATTTCCGCTTGAAGGCCACGCAGTCAATCTCGACCTTGCAGTCCACCATCATGGAGGACTGGACGCAGGCTCTTGCCGGCGGATGGTCCTTGAAATAGGTGGCGTAGACGCCGTTGAAGCTCCAGAAGTCGCGGGGATCGTCCAGCCAGACGCCGACGCGCACCACGTCCTCCAGCCCGTAGCCGGCCTCGGTGAGAATGGCGATGACGTTCTGCATGGTGCGGTGGGTCTGCTCGACGATGCCGCCGGGCACGATCTCGCCGTTCTCCATCGCGACCTGGCCCGACACGTAGAGCCAGCCGTCGGCCTCCACGGCCCGCGCGAAGGGAAGCGGCTGTCCGCCGGCGCCCTTGCCGCCGCCGCCATAGCGAGTGAGTGTCATGAATGCGTTCCTTATGTGGGAAAGGGGCGGGCGGGGCCCGCGCCCATCGGGTCAGTCGAAGCGCGACGACTGAAGAAAGGCGGCAAGCCGCTCGGTTCGGGGCGAGGCGAACATCTCGCGCGGGTTCCCTTCCTCGCCGATGCTGCCCTGGTTCATGAAGATGACGCGGCTCGACACATCGAAGGCGAAGCGCATCTCGTGGGTGACGAGAAGCATGGTCATGCCCTCCTCGGCAAGGCTTCGCACGACCTGAAGCACCTCGGCGACGAGTTCGGGATCGAGAGCCGAGGTCACCTCGTCGAACAGCATGAGGCGCGGGCTCATGGCGATGGCGCGGGCGATGGCCACGCGCTGCTGCTGGCCGCCCGAGAGCTTGGAGGGGTGGTGGTCCTTGCGCGCCAGCAGCCCGACCCGGTCGAGCCATTTTTCGCCGAGCGCGCGCGCCTCCTCGCGGCCGAGCTTGCGAACGAGGGTGAGGCCGAGCGTGACGTTTTCCAGCGCCGTCATGTGCGGGAAGAGGTTGAACTGCTGAAAGGCCATGCCGGTCAGCGCACGCTGGCGGGCGATGTCTTTTTCGGACTTGCGCCGGCGCTGGCCGTTCACGGTCTCGAAGCCGATCTCCTCGCCATCGATGCGGATCGTGCCGCCCTCGAACTCCTCCAGCATGTTGACGCAGCGAAGCATCGTTGTCTTGCCCGAGCCCGACGAGCCGATGATCGAGATCACCTCGCCGGGTTTCACGTCGCAGTCGACGCCCTTGAGCACCTCGACCGGGCCATAGCTCTTTCGCAGGCCCCGGATCTCCAGAAGATTGGCGGTCATGGCAGCTCTCAGGCAGCGCTCAGGCGACGCTCGACCAGACGGCCGAGGCGCTCGATGGCGAAGTTGACGGTGAAGTAGAGAAGCCCGGCCAGGAGATAGAAGGGCAGGCTCTGGAAGGTTCGGGAAATGACCTCCTGCGTGCGCAGGAGCAGTTCGGCAACGCCGATGACGGAAAGAAGCGTCGAGGCCTTCACCATCTCCGCGCCCGTGTTGACCAGCGGGGGGAGCGACAGGCGCAGCGCCTGCGGCCCCAGCACGTAGCGAAAGGTCTGGCCGAAGGTGAGGCCGATGGCCTTGGCCGCTTCCGTCTGTCCTTTGGGCAGGGTCTGCAACGCGCCGCGCGTGATCTCGCCGACATGCGAGGAGCAGAAGACGGTGAGCGCCAGGACGCCGGCCTGGAAGGCCGAGAGGTCCAGCCCGATCGTGCCGAGGATGTAGAAGCTCGCCAGAACCAGAACGAGCACCGGCGTGCCGCGCACGAAATCAGTATAGGCGCGGGCGAGAAGGCGCAAAAAGCGGTTGCCATAGGTCAGCGCGAGGCCGAGCAGCGTGCCGATGACCGTGCCCCCGGCAATCGCCAGCAGCGAGATGGCGACCGTCGTGCCGAGGCCGTAGAGCAGCGGCCAGCGGGCCAGCCACACGAGGTCGAGAAAGGAGGGAGACGGGTTCATGAGCGACCTCGAACGGGCTTATCGCGAAACGGCGAGGCGCGCCTCGATGCGGCGCAGAAGGGCGGCGAGGATCGAGCAGGTCGCGACATAGAGCCCGCTCGCCACGATCCAGGTCTCGATGACGCGGAAGGTCTCGACATTGATCTTGCGCGCTTCGAAGGTGAGTTCGGGCACCGCGATCGCGGCCGCGAGCGAGGTGTCCTTGAACAGCCCGATGAAGGTGCTGCCCAGCGCCGGCAGGACCGCCCGCAGCATGACGGGCAGGATGATGCGCCGGCGGATCTGTCCTTCCGTCAGGCCGATGGCGAGCCCCGCCTCGCGCAGGCCCTTGGGCACGCCGAGCAGCCCGCCGCGAAAGACCTCCGCCAGATAGGCGGCGGAGTAGAGCGCCAGCGCCAGCACGAAGGAACTCTGCTTCGACAGGCGCAGGCCGAGCTGCGGCAGGGCGAAGAAGGAGAACAGGACGAGAACCAGAAGCGGCAGGTTGCGCAGCAGCGTGACATAGAGCCCGGCCAGCGCGGCGAGGGGCCGCGAGCGGGAGGTGCGCGCGAAGGCCAGAACCAGCCCCAGCGCACAGCCGACGCCGATGGCGAAGAAGGCCAGAACCAGGCTGAGCCCAAGGCCCCAGAGCAGATGGTCGAAGTTTCGCCAGACGGCGTCGAAGTTCAGCGTGTATCCCATCGGGACCCCTCGCGGCGGGCTGGGCCTCGCCGGGGCGCTTGGGCGGAATCAAATTCCGCCTTCACGCCCCGGCGTCTCGTCTAAGCGCGACTGGTGCCGCTTACTCGAACTCGACTTACTTGAACTCGACGGGGAAGCCGATCGCCGGGGGCGGCAGGTCCTTGCCGAACCACTTCTTGAAGGACGCGGCGTAGGTGTCGAACTCGACGCCCGTCATCGCCTCGTGCAGCGCGGTGTTGACGAAGTTCAGCCAGTCCTGGTCGCCCTTGGCGACGGCGCAGGCATAGGTCTGCGGGCTCCAGCCGTAGCCGCCGTCCTTGTACTGGCCCGGGTTCTGCGTGACGTACCAGGCGATGGAGGACTGGTCGGTCGCCGCCGCGTCCGCGCGGCCCGATTGCAGCGCCTGATAGAGAAGGTCCTGCGCGTCGTACTGGTCCACCGTCGCCTCGGGCAGCGCCTTGTGGACGAGTTCCTCGGCATAGACGTTCTGGAGAACGGCGATGGTGACGGAGGAACCGGCGGCCTTCAGCGCGGCGTAATCGGCATATTGGCCGCCATCCTTCAGCATCAGGCCGACGCCCTCGCGGTAATAGGGAATGGTGAAGTTGACCTGCTGGGCGCGCTCGCCCGTCACGGTCATGAACTGGCAGGTCATGTCGACCTTGCCGGTGGTGATGTTGGGGATGCGCGCGTCGGAGGACTGGTTAACGAACTCGACCTTCTCCGCGTCCCCGAACAGGGCCTTGGCCACGATCTTCGCCATGTCGATGTCGAAGCCCTGGAGCGTGTCGCCAGCGTCCTTGAAGTGCCAGGGCGCATTGGTCGAGCCGGTGCCGACCACGAGCTTGCCGCGCGACAGCACGTCGTCGAGCTTGGCCGCCTGCGCTGGTATCGACGCCAGCGCGAGCGTCGCCGCCGCCGTCAGGCCGAGGATGAGGGACTTCGTATCCATTGCCATTCCTCCAGAGATGGGATGTCCGATATACCGTACACAGTACCAGAATATTGGATTGCCCCATTTGTGAGCGCGCACGAAATTTTGTCAATGCGCATCGTGGGAGAAAATTCGCCGCGCGTTCGCTCGAGCGTTCGCGGCATGACGACGCTGTGATGGGTGTCGGAGCTTCATTTGCGAAGGCCGGGCTTTCGCCCTCCACTGAAGAGCGCGCGGCTTCTCGCCTGATGGCCGCGAAAGCTCCCCTCAACCCCGACCATCAGTCTTGTTGAGCGCTTTCAGACAGGTCCTCGGGTCGTGATAGGGTCGCGCGGGAACGAACCCGTATATCCGAGATCCGGCGTTCGACCCCGGCCGAGGAGGTTTGTTGCGATGATGGGGGCGAGCGAATGAGCGTGACGCGGATCGTTCCCAATATCGCGACCGATCGATTGGACGACGCCCGGCGCTTCTACGGGGACCTTCTCGGACTGACGATCGGGATGGATCACGGCTGGATCGTCACCTTCGTCGGGTCCGGCGTGGTCGCGCCCCAGATCAGCTTTGCCCTGGAGGGCGGCTCCGGGACGCCGGTTCCCGAGCTTTCGGTCGAGGTGAGCGATCTCGACGAGGTTTTCCGTCGGATCGTGGATGCCGGCCACCCTATCGAATACGGCCCGGCGACGGAGCCCTGGGGCGTCAGGCGCTTCTTCGTGCGCGATCCGTTCGGCCGGCTCGTGAACATTCTCGCGCACGAGGCAGGATAGCGACCTGCCGAACCCGGTCTGAGTTCGCCGGCAAGGCGAACCCCGCTCCTTACACGACGCGAAGCTTCGCCAGTTTCGGCGCGGGCCGTTCGCGCATGAAGGTTTCGGCGGCCGGGCCGTCGAGCGGGCGGCCCAGGAGATAGCCTTGCGCCGTTCCGCAGCCGAGCTCGAGCAGGCTCTGGAGCTGCTCTTCCTCCTCGATGCCCTCGGCGGTCGTGTCGATGCTGAGTTCGCGGGCCATGGAAAGAACGGCGCGCACGATCGCCGCCGCGCCCGCATCGTGGCTGGAGGCGGAGACGAAGCTGCGGTCGATCTTGATGCGGTCGATCTTGAACTCGCGAAGATGGGCGAGCGAGGAATAGCCCGTGCCGAAATCGTCCATCGCGATCCGCAGGCCGATCGCGCGAAGGCTGGCCAGCGTCAGGGCGATCTGGCCGCTGTTCTCCACCATCGCGGTTTCGGTGATCTCGATCTCGATCCGCGAGGCGTCCACGCGGTGCCGGGCCAGCGCCTCTCTGATCTGCAAGGGGAGCGCGACCGAGCGCAGTTGCACGGCCGAGACGTTGATGGAGATGTAGAGGTCGGCGGGCCAGAGCGCGGCCTGCTCGCAGGCGGCCTCGATCACCCAGGCGCCGATCTCGCCGATCAGCCCGCATCGCTCCGCCATGGGAATGAACTCGCCGGGCGGGACCAGGCCGCGGACGGGATGGCGCCAGCGGATCAGCGCCTCGAACCCGCTGTGCCGGCGGTCGGGGAGGCTGTGAAGCGGCTGATACCAAAGCTCCAGCTGACCGAGGGCGATCGCGGCGGACAGGTCCTGCTCCAGCGCGCGCTTGCCGGCTTCCTCCTCCAGCATGCCGTCCTGGTAGAGTTCGAACCGGTTCCGGCCACCGTTCTTGGCGGTGTAGAGGGCAAGGTCCGCCTTCTGCTGCAGCGTGGAGGCATCGTCCGAGCCTATCGCCGTGGCAATGCCGATGCTGCAGCCGATCGCGACCACGTGCGGTCCGATCTCGAACGGGATCGCGATCGAGGTCGTGATCGTATGCGCCAGGGCGACGACCCGTTCGGGGGGTGCGGACAGAAGCACCGCCAACTCGTCTCCGCCGAGCCGGAAGGCTTGCTCGCCCTCGCGCAGATGGGTCTCCAGCCGCATCGCCACCTGCCGCAGCAACTCGTCCCCGACCGAATGGCCCAGCCGATCGTTGACGCCCTTGAAGCGATCGAGATCGATCATGAGCATCGACAACTCGCCCTCCGGGAGCAGCGCCTCGATGCATTTGGCGAACATGCGCCGGTTTCTGAGCCCGGTCAGCGCATCGTGGAACGCCATATGGGCGATCGTCTTCTGCCCGTTGCGGGTTTCGGTGACGTCCTCGTAGGTCAGGATGGCGCCGCCACGGTGGACGGGCTGGCAGACGATGCTCAGAACGGGACCGTGGTCGAAATGATGCTCGACGCGCGTGGTGGTCTTCTCGCGCATCCAGGCCCGGTGCTTGTCGATGATCCGTTCCAGGCGCGCCTCGTCCCAACCCACGCGCTGGCCGATCGTGCCGAGATAGGCCTCCAGCGTCATCCCGACCTTCAGCTCCTCCGGCTCCAGCCCGAAAAGCTGGCGGACCCGATCATTGACCAGCGTGACCATGCCGCCGGGCGACAACATGGTCAGTCCGTTCGACATGTTGGCGAGCGCGTCCGAGGCCGTCGCCCGGGCCTTGTTGTCGATGAAGCTGCTGGCGAAGCCCGAGCCGACGATGAACAGGCCGACGCAGCCCACCGCGAAAGCGAGCGCGTTCAGGGCCTCCGGGTTGGAGAAGGAGCCGTCCACCTGCATCGGCGTGACGCCGAAAGCCGTCATACCGGTGAAGTGCAGCCCGATGATCGACAGGAAGAACAGACCCGACGCGCCATGCGCGCGGGCGCGCTCGCTTCCCGGCCGCAGCGCAAGGTAGAGAGCCGCCGCCGCCAGGGTGCAGGAGATCAGGATGGAGGCCATGAGATAGGACCGATCCCAGCTCACGATGCCCTGCACGCGGTAGGCGAGCATCCCGACATAATGCATGACGGCGATCGACAGGCCGACCACGGCGCCGCCGATCGCCGGCGCCGCCGGCTGTTTCGCGGTGGCGATCAGGAGGCCGAGGCCCGAGCCCGTCATGGCGACCAGCAGCGAGACGATCGTGAGGACGGGATCGAAGGCGATCGGCACGCCCGGCTCGTAGCCCAGCATGGCGACGAAATGCGTGCTCCAGATCGATGCGCCGGTGACGAAGGCCGATAGGACGATCCAGGCGATCTTCTCGAGCGAACTGGTGAGCGCGGCGCGCGTGAACAATCGCACCATGGCCCAGGAGCCCGAGCCGCAGATGACGGCGGCCATCAGCACGAGCCAGAGATTATGCTGGTGGACGATACATCCGAGGACCGTCATCATCTCGAACGTTTTCCTTCTCGCTCGCGCCGGGCGCGAGTCGCTGATCTGTGGTGCGGACGGCCGTTCCCTAGAAACTATCGCGCGATGAGTTATGGATCGGCTAATGCCGCCGCATTTCCGGGGCCCAGCGGCCGCCGGGAGGGTGTTTCTTGAAAGGCTGAAAGAGTTCGGCCTTGGCGATCCGGTGCCGATCGGCCGACATGCGAGTTCCCATCGCGCATCGACCGAGTCGGTTCAGACGAGATTTCCAGGCATTGCCGGTCAGACCGAAGCGCTGGCCTCGATCGAGCTGCGAAGTTCCAGCTGCTGATCGAGGAAGGCCTCAACATCCACCTCGCGCATCGGCCTGGAATAGAAGTAGCCCTGAATGAGCGAGCAGCCGAGGCCCTGCAGGATGTCGAGTTGCTCGCGCGTTTCGACGCCCTCCACGACACAGCTGAGCGAGAGGTCTCGCGAGAGGGCGGTCACCGAGCTGACGATCTTGCGGCTGGCCGGGTTGGTTTCCAGATCGCGCACGAAGCTCGCATCCACCTTGATCTTGTCGAGCGGCAGCTTCTGGATCTGGCTGAGACTGGAATAGCCCGTGCCGAAATCGTCCAGCGAGATGCGCGCGCCGGTGGCCTTGAGCAGGTGCAGATTGGCCAGCGCCTGATCGAGATTCATCATGATGGCGGTTTCCGTCACCTCGAACTCGACGCGGTTCGGCGCCACGCCGCTGTGCATCAGGATGCCGATGAGGTTCAGGACCTTTTCCGGTGCCACGATGTCGTGGCCCGAAAGGTTGAAGGAGATGCCGACCTCGCCCGACCATTGCCGGATGGCTAGAAGCGCCTTGCGCAGGAGAATGGGCGTCAAAGTGGAAATGAAGCCGGACTGTTCGGCGGCGACGATGAACTGGGCAGGCGAGACCAGGCCTAGAATCGGGCTCTGCCATCGCGCCAGGCATTCCAAGAGCATGGTCTTGTTCTGGTGCGAATCGACGATGGGCTGGAAGGTGAGATAGAGTTCTTCCTCGAGATCCGCCGCGCGCAGCGTGCGCTCGATCAGCGCCGTCTGGCGCACGCTGCGCTCGTGCTCCTCGTTGAACACGACCGGCCTCGACCTACCGGTGCGCTTGGCATGGAACAGCGCGTAGTCGGCGCGGTCATAAAGCTCCTCGGCGCTTTCCGCGCTCTTGGGATAGGTGGCGAAGCCGATCGAACATCCCAGCAGCATGTTGAAGTCGCCGATCCGGATCGGCGTCTGCACGCTCGAGATCAGGTCTTCGCCGATTTCCAGAAGGCGCTCCGGGCTCTCCTCGCCGGCGATGATGAAGGCGAATTCGTCGCCGCCCAGCCGGTAGACGTCGCCGAACTCGCCCAGCGTATCGCGGATGCGCGCGGCCATGGCATGAAGGAGCCGGTCGCCGACGACATGGCCGTTGCTGTCGTTGACCGCCTTGAACCCGTCGAGGTCGAGAACGCCGAAGGCGACCGCGCGTCCGGTATCGGCCGCTGCTTGCAGAGCCTTCTCCAGATCATGAAAGCACCGGCGGCGGTTGCCGATATCCGTGAGGGAGTCGGTGTTGGCCAGGCGAAAGTTCGTCTCGCTCAGGAGTTGGACCTCCTCCGCCTTGGTCTCGAGCGTCAACCGGGACACGACGAGGCTGGTGAAGTCGAAATAGTATCCGTAGGCGATAAGCGCGAAGCTCCCGAACCCCATCACCAACACGGTCACGACGCCGATCGTGCCGACCAGCGACTCGATGCCCGATCCCAGGTAGATGAGACCGGCGAGGCAGATCGCGCCCGAGACCAGCGACGCCAGCCGAAGCTGGAGGAGCCCGAACTGGAGAAACACCATCTGCCCGGCCACGCACAGCATGAGGACGATCAGCGTATCGGCATTGCCCCATTGCGCCAGCCAGATTTCCCAGGCGACGATGAGGCCCATCCAGACGACCACCTCGATGCCGAGCACCCGGACCGCCCGTACGCACTCGTCCACTGGCGGGATCGTATCGCGATTGCGATACCACCTCACGGAACAGATCAAGGCTTTGGGAATCAGGATCGCCGGGAACAGGAATGTCGCCCACCAGGGCGCCATGGCCATGTGAACGAAGGAGACCGCTATCATGTCTCCGACCAGCGCCAGATAAAGCGCCGGCCAGACCTTCGCCAAGGCATGATAACGTGCCTGCTCGATCGATCTCGCCTTGGAGAAATCGCGGTTCAAGAGACCCCCTGCAGATCGCGTCTCGTTCGATACGATGTTTGTTAGCGCGTTTAGCCCTGCCGTCGCGTGAATCGAATAAATAAACTACTTGGAGAAGTCTATTTGCCGCATCATTATTAATACTTAATAAATCAGCGGCTTTCCTTTTGTGTTTGCCCATTCCTCAAAACGTACCGATGACGGCCGGCGCAGGTCTCGAGCATAAAGATATGATTCTTCATCAGCTTGCGTTCAAACCATATGCAGTGCTGATGATCTTACTTTATTACATGTAACAGACGAATCAAAACACGCTCAGCTCAGGTGGAGAAATATTTACTGACGATTGCTAATCACTGCGATGGATTGTTTGCGGGAATTCCCGATGAAGACGTTTGTTCAAGATCAACGGGGAAACTTCGCCGTAATCACGGGCATCTTGTCCGTGCTGCTGATCGGATCGCTCGGCGGCATTCTGGATCTGTCGACGCAGTGGATCGACCAGGCCGTTGTCCAGCGCGCGGTGGATGCGGCGGCCTTGGCGGGGGCCAAGAAACTGGAGATCGGCACCGAAGCCGAGGCGCAGAAGGTCATTCAGCTGGCGGCGAAGGCAAATCTTCCCGTCGGCTTTCCCGATGTGACGTTCCAGGGAAAGATCGACCAGACGGCTGGAACGGTCGATGTGGTCGGCTCGGGCAACCTCGCTCCCAACTTCCTGCAGCTTTTCCAGATCCGAAATCTTCCGATCGATGCGAGCTCGCAGGCGCTGATCCAGCGCAAGAGCTTTGTCGATTTCTACTTCCTGCTCGACATCTCCGAATCGATGAACATCGCGGCCAGCGATGAAGACCGAAGTAAGCTGGAAAAAGCAACGAACCAGATGAACGGACGACCCTGTGCGTTCGCCTGCCATGTCCCTGATTGGGACAGAACATTGTCGAACTACGCGATCAGTCAGATCGCAGGCGTCACACTGCGGGTCGATGTCTTGCGATCTGCGGCCGATAGCATGATCGATAAAGTGCTTTCGCTGAACAACGCAGTCGGCTCGCTCGTGTCGACCCGCGTCGCGACCGCAGGGTTCAGTTCGTCGTTTCACGACTGGCAACCGCCGATCACGCATGCTGGAATCCTAAAGGCGTCCATTCGCACACCGGCGCCCGAGCCTCATCCGCATTCGGACATGAAACTCGCCTTCGAGGATTTCAGACGAAAGCTGGGTGCGCAGGGTTCGGGCAGGACCCAATCCGACCCCAAAAAGATCGCCATCGTCGTGACGGATGGTGTTCGAGATGAAGACGAGAGCTTTTCGCCGTTTTCGTTGGGCCCCGTCGATCCGCTCTCGTGCAAGCCTATCAAGGATGGCGGGATCGACCTCGTCGTTCTTGAAATCAAATACATCAAGAACTTCGATACTGGAAACTTCTTCCGTGACCGCGTGGCTCGATATTACGATCTGATTTCGCCGAACATGAAGTCCTGCGCCAGTCCGAACTACTATTATCAGGCGCAGGACGCTGGATCGGCCGAGAGCCAGTTGCTCCAGATCGTGGACGACATCATGACCGTCCGCCGCCGGCTGTCGAGCTGACGCGCGATGGGCATCCTTGATAGGCTTCGCCTGCGAACCTCAGGGTTCCGCCGGTCGCAATCGGGCAGCACGGCGGTCGAGTTCGGCGTTCTCGCGCTGCTTTATTTTCTGATCGTCTTCGCCATCATCGAAATCGCGCTTCTGTTCACCGCCGAACTCGTTCTCGACAAGGGCACGACCTATGCCGGACGCATGGTGCGGGTTGGGCGCGCGCAGCACGACAATATGACGAAGGAGCAATTCGCGGCCTTCACCTGCGACAAGGTGAAGATCATGCTGGATTGCAACAAGCTCGTCTTCGACATCCGGTCCTATCCTTCCTTCGCCGACGTTCCAGACGATGTGCCGATGAAGGGCGACGCGATCGATACGAGTGGTTTCAAGTACGAGCTCAGTCGCGGCGGCACGATCGTCGCCCTGCGCGTCTTCTACAAGTGGCCCATCCTCACCAGCGTCCTTAGACGCTTCTTCGCCGACACCAAGGACGGCTCGGTCGTCCTGATGAGCATGAGCACGTTTCGGACAGAGCCCTTCTGATGCGGACAATCTCCAGAAAGTGGACATGGATCGGGCGCCTGTGGCGCGACCGGAGGGGCGTCAGCGCGGTGGAATTCGCGCTGGTGGTTCCCTTGCTTCTGATCGTTCTCCTGGGTGGGTCCGAACTCGGCATCGCCCTGACGGTGGATCGCAAAGTCAAGGCCATGGCGGGTTACGCCGTGGATCTGGTGTCGCAGTCGACCTCGCTCAGCGAGAGCGATCTGCAGAAGCTGTTCCGCATCTCTAAGGGCACGATCGCTCCCTACTCGATCGTCCCGCTCCGGATGCGCGTCACCCAGATCAAGGTGGTGGACGGAAAGGGAACGGTGGACTGGTCCTGCCAGACCCGAGGCTACGATCAGCTGGCGAAGGGCTCGGCTATTCCCATTCCAGACAATCTCAAGGCGCAGGGAGAGCTCTTGCAGGGGCGCCTTCGAGAGCGGCTCGACCACGGGCGGGATTATGCAGCGCGCGAAGAAGCGACCAGCGCGCTGCTTCGGGGGAGCGCTTTCCGCAGTTCACTCGCGCGCATGTCGGGCGAGGCCCGGAGTGGCGCCCCTGTTCGACTGGCAAGCCTTGGTGGCGGGTTCGACACTGGCCTGGATCATCCCGCTATCGCACCCCTGCGTGCGCCTTCGGAGGAAAAGGGGCGCCTCTTCAGCCACCATCCGTCGCAACCTTCACAGCAGCCATCGTCCTCGCAACAGCCGACCAACACGCCAGTGGTTTTCTATATCCTCATGGGTGAAGCCAGCTACGACTTCCGGCCGGTGACCGGGGCCGTCCTCGAGCAAGCCATCGTCCTGTCCGGAATGAGCTACGTCTTGCCGCGCTATAGTTCCTCGGTATCGTCCGGCGGATGCGCGATATTCGACCTGTGACGTCCGTCTCATAGAGGCACCGGGCGGGAGAAAATCTCCATCCCGATTTCGCGATGGCCGAGGCGCTTGGCGACGAGACGTCTTCGCTCACGATCTGGGTTCGGCGGCGGAGGCGAGGCCGCCGGACGGCGCCGGATCGCGGCATGCGGCGAAGGCGTCGAGCCCCTTGTCGTAGGCATTTGTCGAGACGTCCATCATGCCCAGCATCGTGTGGAAGAGATTGTCCTGCGACAGGGGCGCGTCCTTTTGGGCCTTGAGACAGGCGAGGTCGGTCGGCCGCAGGGCCTGATAGCCGTCCGAGAACCAGGCCACCATCGGCACCTGCGTCTGCGTCTTCGGGGCGAGGAAGTAGGGCGTGCCGTGGAGGTAGAGGCCGTTCTCGCCCAGCGACTCGCCGTGGTCCGACAGGAACAGGAGCGAGCCCGCGAACTCGGTGTGGTCGTGCAGCAGGTCGATGATCTCGGCGAGCACGTGGTCGGTATAGGCGATCGTGTTGTCGTAGGCGCTGACGATCTCGTCGCGCGTGCAGTCCGCGAACTGCGCGGTGTGGCAGGCCGGCTTGAAGCGCTCGAAGCTCTCGGGGTAGCGCTCGTGATAGGCCGGCCCGTGGCTGCCGATCTGGTGGAGGACGAGGACGGTGTTCGACTTGATCTCGCCGAGCTCCCGCTTCAGCCGCTCCACGAGGATCTCGTCCTGGCACTCGCCGCCCGAGCAGAAGCGGGGATCGTTGGTCGAGGGCAGGAACTCGTAGGGGATGCGGTCGGCGACCTGATAGGCGCCCGCGTCGTTGTCGAACCACTTCACCTTGACGCCGGCATGGCCGAGGACGTCGGTCAGGTTCTCGGTGGCGAGCGCCTTGTATTCGGAATAGGCCGAGCGCGGATAGACCGAGAACATGCACGGCACGGAAACAGCGGTCGAGGTTCCGCAGCTCGACACATCCGTGAAATGGGCGACGTTGCGGGCGGCAAGCTCGGGCGTCGTGTCTTTGACATAGCCGTTCAGTCCGAAATTCTGCGCGCGCGCCGTCTCGCCGATCACGAGGATGGTCAGGACGGGCTTCTGCGACCCAGCCATCCGCTCGCCCTGCCGCGCGTCGCGGCCCAGCGGTTGGGCGACGACGTTGCGCTCGCGCATCTCGTGCGAGGCGTAGCGCACGGCCGCCACCACGGGCGCGGTAGGGTTGAGACTGCCGATCAGGTCGCGATGCTCGCGAAAGGTCGAGGCGAGGGTGGAGTAGGTCGAAAGGCTGATGATGGCGGCGATCGCCAGGGCCGGGAAGATCACCAGACAATTGTGGAGGAGCTTGGCGGGAAAGCGCCGATGGACGATCTCGACCCAACAGATCAGAACGGAGGGCAGAAGCCCGTAGAGCGCGAGATGGCGGATCAGGTCAGGCGTGACGAGGTGCCGGGCCTCGCTGGTCGAGGTCAGCGCCACGTTCTGGATCATGTCCCGCGAGATCAGGATGCCGAACGTGTCGGCATAGTAGGAGGCGCTGGCCGAGATCAGGATGAAGGCGATGAACAGCGGCTTGGTCGCGTATTTGACTGAGATCGTCGTCATCAGCGCGACGAACAGAAGGAACAGCGCGATCGCCATCAGCGCGAGATGATCCTCGTGCCCGGCGAAGTAGAGGAAGGCTTTGCGCCAGAACGTCCAGTTCGTGAGAAACAGGAGAAAGGCGGCGGTGAGGATCGACAGCGTCACGCTGCCGATCCGGGGTCGTCTGATACGCATATAGGCCCTACGCGAAACGAAATGGCATGGCGGCGCCCGCCGGGGCCGAACCTTGCGCGACAAGCGGCGCGGCGGCTCCGACAGACGAATCGGAGCCTTCGAATTACACCGCCTTGGTGGCGGAAAACTCGCTGGAACTATACGGTTTGGTATAGTTCGCAGCGAAGCGGGACGAGGCAGGATTTGAAGATTCTGATGATCGAGGACGACCCGTCGACCGCGCATTATGTCTCGGGCGGCCTGCGCGAGGAGGGGCACGAACTCGACCACGCGCCGGACGGCCCGACCGGGTTGGAACTGGCCTGCTCGCGGCGCTACGACGTGCTCGTGGTGGATCGCATGTTGCCCAAGCTCGACGGCCTGTCGCTGGTGCGCGCGCTGCGCTCGGCCGGGCGGGACGTGCCGATCCTGTTTCTGACCTCGGTCGGGGGCATCGACGACCGGGTCGAGGGGCTGGAAGCCGGGGCGGACGACTATCTCCTGAAACCCTTCGCCTTTTCCGAACTCATGGCGCGGCTGAACGCACTGGTCCGCCGGGCGCCGAGCCGGCGGGAGGAGACGGTGCTCGAAATCGGCGAGCTGCGGATGAACCTTCTGTCCCGCGCGGTGACGCGCGCGGGCGCGCCGATCGACCTGAAGCCGCGCGAGTTCCGCCTTCTCGAATACATGATGCGCAACCGGGGGCGGGTGATGACGCGCACCATGCTGCTGGAACGCGTCTGGGACTTCCACTTCGACCCCAAGACCAATGTGGTGGAAACCCATGTCAGTCGCCTGCGGGCCAAGATCGACCGGCCCTTCGCCACCGAGATGATCCGCACCGTGCGCGGCTCCGGCTATATGCTCGATGCCTGAATTCGCCGTCTTCCGCACGATCTCGTTCCGCCTCGCCGCCGCCTACGCCGTTCTGTTCGTGGTCTCGGTGGCGGCGATCATGGGCGCGGCCTACGCTTTCGCCACGAGCGAAATCCGCGGCATTTCCGAGCGCGAGATCCTGCACGACATGGCCGCCTTCCGCTCCGCCTATCGTGAGGGCGGCGGGCGCGAGCTGAGCCTGGCGGTTCGCGAGCGCTCCGAAGGCGCGCCGGGCGACAGTTTCTATCTCCTCCTGGACGAGAACGGAGCTTTCCTCTCCGGCAACATTCCCGCCGAGCTTTGGCGCGAGGGCTGGTTCGAGGGCCGGATGGGGGACGCCGTGGTGCGCCAGAGCCAGGACCTGATGGATGCGGCCGCCATGAACACGGACGGGGAGGTGCGCCTATTCAGCCATGGCGAAAGGCTGGGAAACTTTCGGCTGCTGACCGGCCGGAACTCCCACGTCCTGCACGAGACGCAGGAGATCATGCTGGGCTGCCTGCTTCTGGGGTGCCTTGCGATCACGATCGTGGCGCTGTGCGGGGGCTATCTCATCACGCGAGGGCCGGTGCGGCGGGTGAACGCGATCGCGGGCCTGACGCATCAGGTCGTGTCGGGCCGCCTTGCCGTGCGCCTGCCGATCACCGCCAATGGCGACGAGATCGACCGCCTGTCCGCCGACATCAACGCGATGCTGGCGCGCATCGAAGCGCTGATGGAAAGTCTGCGGCAGGTGTCCACCGACATCGCCCACGACCTGCGCACGCCCATCGCCCGGCTGCGCCAGCGGCTGGACCTCCTGAGCCGCCGCCCGCCGGAGGACCGGGCCGAGTTCACGAGCGGGATCGAGGGCGCGATCGAGGAGGCCGACACGATCATCGAGACCTTCAACGCGCTTCTGCGGATCGCGCAGGTCGAGGGCGGCGCCCGGCGCGCGCGGTTTCGAACGCTCGATCTGGCCGAGGTGGCGGAGCGGGTCTGCGACATCTACCGCGACGTCGCGCAGGACGCCGGCCATCGGCTGGAAGCCGAGATCGAGGATCAGGTCTTCATCGAGGGAGACGCCGATCTCCTGACCCAGCTCCTCGTCAATCTGGTCGAGAACGCGATCAACCATGTTCCCGAGCCCAGCCTCATCGTGATGTCGCTGCGGCGCGCCGAGGGCGAGGCTCTGCTTTGCGTTGGGGATAACGGACCCGGCGTTCCCGAGGCGGAGCGGGAGCGCATCTTTCGGCGTCTCTACCGGCTCGACCGCAGCCGAAGCACGCCCGGCACCGGCCTCGGCCTCGCCATGGTCGCAGCCATCGCCGAATTGCACGGGGCCTCGGTGACAGCCTCCGACAACGCCCCCGGCCTCGCCCTCCAGGTCGCCTTTCCCCTATCCGTGACGCGATAGCGCGTTCCGTCCTCGATGCCTCTCAGCGGAGACGGCGTGTCAGACGACGGAAATTCCGAGCGCCCAGATCGTAGCGAGGGGGCCGGCGAGGGCAGGCAGCACGCCTCGTTTCGCGCGGTCGGCCGTGCGCCAGACGCTGAGGCACAGGAAGGCGTTGCAGGGCCAGGACGAGAGCCAGACGGCGATCACCGCCCAGATCGGCGCATCGAACGCTAGGAGGATCAGCGACGCGCCGGTGGTCGTGAGGTTCAGGATCGTGCCCCAGACGAGCATGTCCACGAACAGGAGGCGCGCGAGCGGCACGTGGCCCCGCCACCTCTGGCTGATGGCGTCGCGAAGCGTGGCTCTGGCCGCCGTGAAGCTTCGTCCCGGACCCGTCACGGATCGACCGGGGCGTGGAGACCGGAAGCCGGACATGCGCTGCCGCTTCGGAATGGACGCTCAGTTCGAAACACGTGCGCCCCGCAGCCGTCGAGTCTCGACCCACCCGCACAGAGCGCGAGCGCCGGATGCGCCTGGGCCGTGGAACGCCCGATGCCGAAAGCGGCCTGTCCGGCGGCGTGTGTTCCGAGCGGGTTCAATCCGCCATCTCGCTCACCGCCTCGGCCGCGAGAAGTCGCAGGCGCGCCTTGTCCACGGTCCGGCCCTTCATGGCAAGAATCTCGATCTCCAGCCCGTCCGCGCGAAACCGCTGGCCGTCGCGCGGAATGTCGCCGAGCTTCCACACGATGTAGCCGTTCAGCGTGGTGTAGCGATGGCTCGCGTCCACCAGATCGACGCCCAGCGCCGCGCTGGCGCGGTGGACATCCACGAAGCCGTCGAGCGTCCAGCTGCCGTCCTCGGTCAGGTGCATGTCGGCGGGCGCCTCGTCGCGGTCGGGAAACTCGCCGGCGATGGCTTCCAGAATGTCGGTCGGGGTCGCGACGCCCACGACGGAGCCGTATTCGTCCACGACGATGGAAATCGGCGTCGAGGATCGCCGCAGCTGTTCCATCAGCCGAAGGACGCTGGTTCCCTCGTGGACGATCACGGGCTGGCGCATCTTCGCCTGGAGATCGACGGTCGCGCCTTCTGCCAGCGAATGCAGGAGATCGGTCGTGGCCGCGACGCCCACGAACCCGTCGAGCCCGTCGCGGCACAGAAGCACCGTCGAATGGGTGAGATCGAGAATGTCGGCGCGGACCTCCTCCTGCGTCTCGCCGAGGTCGATCCATTGGATCTCGGCGCGCGGCGACATGATCGTGCGCACCGGGCGCTCGGCGAGCGTCAGAACGCCCTGGATCATGTCCGTTTCCGCCGGGGCGAAGACGGCCACCTGCTCGCTGTCCGGCGCGCCGTGGGCTGAGGGCTCCGGCCGCGCCTCGCCCCGGCGGCGACCGCCCAGAAGCTTCAGCACGGCGGCGGCCGTGCGCTCGCGCATGTCCATCCCCGCGAACTCGCTGTCCGTCTTGCGGCTGCGGAACTGGTTGGCGGCCTCGATCAAGACGGAGAAGCCGATGGCAGCGTAGAGATAGCCCTTGGGAAGGTGGTAGCCGAACCCTTCGGTGACGAGGCTGAACCCGATCATCAGGAGGAAGCCGAGGCACAGGATGACGACGGTCGGATGCCGGTTGACGAAGGCCATGAGCGGCTTGGAGGCCAGCATCATGATCGCCATCGCGACGATCACGGCGATCACCATGACCATCAGATGCTCGACCATGCCGACGGCGGTGATGACGCTGTCCAGCGAGAACACGGCATCGAGGATGACGATCTGCGCGATCACCTGCCAGAACACGGCCTCGACGCGCACGCCGCCCGTCTTCGCTTCGTGCCCTTCGAGCCTCTCGTGCAGCTCCATCGTACCCTTGGCGAGCAGGAACACGCCGCCGACGATGAGGATCAGGTCGCGCCCCGAAAAGGAAAAGCTGCCGAGCGAGAAGAGCGGGCTGGTCAGCGTGACGATCCAGGAGATCGACGCGAGCAGAACGAGGCGCATGACCAGCGCCAGCGAAAGGCCGATCAGCCGGGCGCGGTCGCGCTGCTCGGGCGGCAGCTTCTCGGCCAGGATGGCGATGAAGACGAGATTGTCGATGCCGAGGACGATTTCGAGCACGACAAGCGTCGCGAGCCCGATCCAAGCGTTCGGGTCTGCGATCCATTCCATGGAGGTCAGGGCCTTTTGTGGGGGATAGATGCGAGCGCGCCGCCGGAAGCGGTGGGGCTCCGGGCGACGTCGCGCTCCGGCACGAAGGCCGGGAGGGATGATGTCAATGGTTCGGATTGGGGACGCACGTCCCTGCCGGCACTTTGTCCAGGCGCCAGCCGGGCTCGGTGAGCCGGACTGGGCGGGTCTTCGCCGACGGAGCTGTCGGCAGCGCCGGGCGCGTCGGCGCCACTCGTTTCAGGAGCGATCATCGCGGCAATATTGGCGTCAACGTCTGGTCCGTCCAGGGGCGGAGCGTTTCGAAGGCGAGCATCGAGCGGCGAACGATCGCTTGCGGATCGTCCGCCGCATTTCCAGTCAAAGCCTCAGAGGCCGGGCTGCGCCGCCGCGCGCACGCGCTGGGGCTTGGCGCGCTTGGCGAGGTGCTTGCCGATATAGGCCGTGCCGATCCCAGTCACCACGATCACCAGCGCGACGACCGCCAGCATGTGCTCGCCCCCCACCCATTCGAGCTCGGACAGGCCGCGCGCGCCGATCCAGCCGGGGGCCAGCATCAAGGGCGCCCAGAGCACGGCGGAGAGAACGTTGGCGATCTGGAACCGCACCTGGTTCATCGCCATCATGCCCGCGACCAGAGGCACGGTGGAGCGGATGGGGCCGAGGAAACGGCCGACCAGAACGGCGGCGAAGCCGTATTTGCGGAAGAAGAGCCGGGTCTTGGCGACGGCGTGGCGGTAGCGCCGCAGGGGCTTGCGATGGACGATGCCGGGGCCGAGCCAGCGGCCGAGAGCATAGGAGACGATGTCGCCGACGATCGCGCCCAGAATGGCGCCGACCAGCACCGTCACCGGATCGAGAACGCCCGTGCCGACGAGGCCGCCGATCACCAGCATGATGGCCGTTGCCGGAATCAGGAGCCCGGCCAGCACGAGCGACTCGCCGAACGAGATCAGGCCGACGATCACGCCGGCCCATCCCTGGTGGGTCCGCACGAAATGGCCAATTTCGGCAATGTAGGCTTCCATCACGTTCCATCTCTTTGGGCGGCGCTAGCGCGTCGCGAAAACAAAGGACACGGGCGGGGGAGGTGCCCCGCCCGTGCCGATGGAGAGAGTGTATCAGATCTCGTCGTCGCCGCCGAAATCGTCGAAGCCGCCCTCGTCGTAGGAGGTTTCCTCGACCTGCGGCTCGTCCGCAGCGGCCGGCTCGGCGGCGGCTGTCTCGGCCGATGCCTCCGACCCGCCGAACATGCCGCCGATGGCATTGCCCAGAAGCACGCCGCCGGCGACGCCCATCGCGGTCTGCGCGGCTCCGGCCAGGAATCCGCCGCCGCCGCCGCGCCCCTGCTGAGCGTAGCCCTGCTGGGGATAGCCCTGTTGAGGAGCCTGGGCGGCGGCCGATCCGCCCCAGGGACCCGCTGCGGCGGCGGCGGGGCCTCGCCCGGCGACTGGGGCGGGCGCGCGCTCAGGCGTCTGGCTGCCGCCGAACAGGCGGCCGAACATTCCGCCGCTGGACTGCGGCTCGGCCGCCTTGGCGCGGCGCAGCTCTTCCAGCTCGCGCTGGGCGCTTTCCAGCGCCATTTCCTGCATCACGATGGTCTGCGCCATGAAATAGGGCGCGCCCGGCTGGCGCGAAACGCGCGAGGCGATGAAGCTTTCGGCCTCCGCGTCGCGCGGCCCGGCCTGACGCTCCACGCCTTCGAGCTTGGTGAAAAGCTGCTCGATGGCCTGACGGTCGTTGGTGTCCATGCCGTTTGTCTCCTTGATGAAGCCGCGAGCTTGCGCCGCCACGAGGGCGGGCGAGAAGCGGAAGAGGGGGGAGGTGAGGTCGAGGAGCGTCGGCACGTCGCCTATGAGGCGCGGCGGGGGCCGCGCTGGCGCCGGGACGGTCTCGCGATCGCTCGGAGAGAACATGCGGACCCCGCGAGGAGGAGCCGCTGAAGGCGAGCATACCGATCATCGGGTCGCCAGAGCCTGGGACCGAGGGGGGAGGATGTCGGGACTTCGAACCTTCATGCCCCGTATACGCGGGAGCGGCGGATTCCATCCGGTGCGGGGGCGAATTTTTTCGGGGCGCGGGATTTAGCGAAACGGCAAAGGGCGACGAACGCGTCGTCGCCCTCCGATTATTCGGGGTGGGAGAGGGGCGCCGGCGTCAGCCCAGCGGAAGCCGGCTGCGCTCGTTCGCCTGGCGCTCGGCTTCCTGCGCGGCCTTGAGCTGGGCCTTGGTGTACATCAGCGCATGGGAGGCGAGGTCGTGGCTGTCCTCCCAGAGGTTGCGCCAGATGCCCAGAATGCCTTCCAGCGGCTGGCCGACGACGCGCGAGGAGAAGCTCTCGAAGGTGATCGGCCCCTGGTAGCGGCAGCGCACAAGGGCGCGGAACACGGAGGCGAGGTCGATCGTGCCCGAGCCCATGTAGCCGCGATGCGAATCGCCGGTATGGAAATAGCCGATGTCGTCGCCGGTCTCGACGATCGCCTGCGCGATGTCGGATTCCTCGATGTTCATGTGATAGACGTCGAGATGGACCTTGACGTTCGGCGCGCCGATCAGCCGAACCATTTCGACGCCCTGCGCCGCCGTGTTGCAGATATTGGTCTCGTAGCGGTTCACCACTTCCAGGGCGAGCGTGATGTTGCTGCGCGCGGCGATCTCGGCCACTTCGGCCAGGGTCTCGGCCGACTGGCGAATGCCCTCGGCTGTGGGCTGCACCGCGTATTTGCCGAAGGCGGAGTAGAGAATGCCGCCGATGTTTTCGCCGCCGCAGTCGCGGCACACGGCGATCGCGTCCTCCAGCTTGCGCTTGCCGCGCGCGCGCTTCTCCGGGTCGCCCGAGGAAATGTCGTCCTCGAAACCGAGGCCGAGCGAGAAGTTGATGCCGATGCCGGCCTGCTCCAGCTGGCGGCGGGTGAAGACCGGGTCGATCAGGCTCGGGTCCAGCGCCGGCGCCTCGATGAAGTCGAAGCCGATCTCGGCCGTCTTGCCGATCGCCCGCGCGCATTCCGCCTCGCTCCAGCCTGCTTCCCAGACCAGCGCGTGTACACCCAGCTTGTTCATGTCGTCCTCCCGGTACGTCTCGTTCTTTTGCAAGTGCGCAGTCTCGCAAGCGCGAACTGTTCTTTCGCTTTGCAGCAAAGCCCGACGCTCGGCTGCTGATCTGCATGATTGACAAAGTCCGGACCCGTGTCTAGCCTCCGATGAAACGTTTTATTGACGTTCAGATCGAAGTTTGGGCTCGGTTCGTCTTGGGAGGGGCGTCCATGTCGCGACAACAAACGCCGTCCATCCGCATGGTGGCGGAGCGAGCAGGCGTGTCCATCGCCACGGTTTCCAACGTCATCAACGGCAAGGCGAGCGTGTCGTTCGACTTTGCCGAGCGGGTGCGCGCCGCCGTCGAGGAACTGGGCTACGTCACCGACATCGCCGCCTCGCGCCTGCGCTCGGGCAAGGCGGCGCTGGCGGCGGTCGTGGTGCCGGACCTCACCAATCCCATGTTCGCCGCCTTCGTTTCCACGCTGGAGCACGAGGCGCGTGAGGGCGGGTTCGATCTGGCGGTGGTCTCGGCGCGCAACGACCCTAAGGAGGAGGCCGACCGCCTCGCCAATATCCGCGCCTGGCGTCCGGCGGGGCTGATCGTCATTCCCTGCGACGGGGCGCTCTCGTCGCGCCTGCCCGCCGGCTTCGCCGTTCCCGCCGTGGTGGCGGACCGCATTCCCGACGACAGCCGCTTCGATCTCGTGGCGGTCGACAACGGACCGGCGTCCGGCGCCCTCGCGCGCCATATGGCGGAGGCCGGGATCGAAAGCTGCCTCGTGGTCGGCACCAGCCTTGCCATCAGCAATGTGCGCGAGCGCTGGGACGGATTCGCCGCCGAGGCGGGCTCGATGCGCGCCGAGATGCTGGAAGTCGGCTTCGAATGCGAGGAGGCGACGGCCCGCCTGCGCGAGCGCCTGGAGCGCGAGCGGCCGGGCGCGCTGTTCGCGCTCGACCACATGACCTCGCTCGCGGCCTATCGGCTGATCGGCGCGCTGGAGCTTCGGATTCCGGCCGATCTCGCCTTCGCCTCGTTCGACGAGATGGAATGGATGCGGCTCGTCTCGCCCGGCATCACCGCCGTGCGTCAGCCGGTGGAGGACATGGCCAAGGCCGCCTGGGCGCTGTTGCGCCGGCGCATGGACGGCCATGAGTCCCCTGAAAAAACAAGGCGCCTCGAATGCGCCGTCACCATCCGCGGCTCGACACTGCGGGTCCCGCACCGGCGGGGAGGCCGGGCGGGTTCATGACACGGGAGGATAAGACATGCTGATGTCGCGCCGCCGCGCTCTCGCGGCCATGGGAGGTCTTCTGGCCCTCTCGCTCGCCGGCCCCGCCGCCTTGGCTCAGAGCGCCGAGCCGCAGGCCGGAATCGTCGTGAAGATCGGGGGCATTCCCTGGTTCAACGCGATGGAGGAAGGGATCAAGAAGGGCGCCAAGGAGTACAAGGTCAATGCCTGGATGGTCGGCCCGACCCAGGCCGACGCGGCCCAGCAGGTCCGCGCCATCGAGGACCTGATCGCCCGTAAGGTCAACGTGATCGGCATCGTGCCCAACGATTCCGCCGCGCTCGAGCCCGTGCTCGGCCGAGCCCGCGCCGCCGGCATCAAGGTTCTCGCCCACGAAGGGCCGGACCAGAAGGAAAAGGACTGGGACTTCGAGCTGACCACGACCGAGGCCTACGGCCAGGCGCATATGGACCTTCTGGCCAAGGAGATGGGCGAGGAAGGCAAGTATATCGTCTATGTCGGCTCGCTCACCGTGCCGCTGCACAATGCCTGGGCCGACGCCGCCATCGCCTACCAAAAGACGAAATATCCCAAGATGCAGATGGTGGGGGATCGGTTCGGCGTCGCCGAAAGCCTCGACGAAAGCATCAAGACCACGCAGGACCAGCTGCGCGCCAACCCCGATCTCAAGGGCATCCTGACCTTCGGCAGCCAAGGCCCGATCGGTGCCGGGCGCGTTCTGGACGATCGCGGCAAGGCCAAGAGCATCGCGCTGGTCGGCGGCTTCTCACCGGGCCAGGGCGCCAAATACGTCAAATCCGGCGTCATTCGCGGCGGCTATATCTGGAACCCGCTGACGGCGGGCGAGGTCTTCGCGCAGCTTTCCTCGTTGCTGGCGGCGGGCAAGGAGCCCACCGACAACATGGAGATCACCGGCGTCGGGCCCGTGCGGGTCTATCCCGACAAGCGGCTGATCCAGGCCCAGAAACTGGAATCCCTCGACAAGGCTAATATCGACCGTCTGGTCGCGCTCGGCCTCTGACCCCTGCTCCGGCGGCCCGATCGGGCCGCCGGCTCCTCATTTCGGACGGTGGGAGGCGGCCGATGGCGGATGACGTTCCATTTCTCAAACTGACGGGCCTGTCCAAGCGCTTCGGCGGCGTGCGCGCGCTGGAGAGCATCGACTGGGACGTGCGCCCGGGCGAGGTCCATTGCCTCGTCGGCGAGAACGGCTGCGGCAAGTCCACGCTCATCAAGGCTATCGCCGGCGTCCACGCGCCGAGCGAAGGCACGATCGAGATCGAGGGCGAGAACGTCCTGCCGCTGACGCCAGCGCGCGCCAAGGCGCTCGGCATCCAGGTCATCTTCCAGGACCTGTCGCTGTTTCCCAACCTTTCGGTGGCCGAGAACATCGCGATCGACGCCTATCTCGGCGGCGCGCTCAAGCCGGTTCGCGCCGCCCGCATGCGCGCCCTCGCCAAATCCGTGCTGGCGCGGCTCGCCTTCGATCTCGACCCGTCCGCGCTCGTCTCCGACCTGCCCGTCGCCGAACGGCAGATCGTCGCCATCGCGCGCGGGCTCGCGGCAAAAGCGCGGCTGATCTTCATGGACGAGCCGACGGCCTCGCTGACCCGCGCCGAGGTGAACCGGCTGCTCGCCATCGTGGCGCGGTTGAAGGCGGAC
Organism: Aureimonas sp. AU40; assembly: GCF_001463785.1. NCBI lineage: Bacteria > Pseudomonadati > Pseudomonadota > Alphaproteobacteria > Hyphomicrobiales > Aurantimonadaceae > Aureimonas > Aureimonas sp. AU40. The sequence continues at coordinate 11,570 of NZ_BBWL01000048.1, read as the reverse complement.
GGGATCGCCGTTGTCTTCGTCTCGCACCGCCTTGAGGAGGTGGTCGAGATCGCCGAGCGCGTCACCGTGTTTCGCGACGGGCGCAAGGTCGGGACCTGGCCGGTCTCCGAGATGGACCCGCGCCGCATCGCCCATCTCATGACCGGGCTCGACATCGACCATGGTGTGGCGGCGCGCGACATGAGCGCGGCCGAGCCGCTTCTGACGGTGGAGGGCCTGTCGCGGCGCGGCGAGTTCGCCGATGTCAGCTTCACCCTGCGCCGGGGCGAGGTGCTGGGCCTCGTCGGGCTTCTGGGCGCCGGGCGCACGGAGTTGGCGCTGACGCTGTTCGGCATGCACCGCACTGAGGGCGGGACGATCCGCCTCAACGGCGCGCCGCTGTCGCTGCGCTCCAATCGGGACGCCGTGCGCGCCGGCATCGCCTATGTCTCGGAGGACCGCCTGTCGCTCGGCGTCATCCTGCCGCAGTCGATCGAGGACAATGTCGGCCTCGCCGTGATGAAGGACCTCGCTGGTCGCTCCGGCCTCATCCCGCGCCGTCGGCGCGCCGATCTGGCGAGAGACTGGGTGCGCCGCCTCGCCATCAAGGTGCCCGACATCGACCGTCCCGTGCAGACCCTGTCGGGCGGCAACCAGCAGCGCGTCGTGCTCGCCAAATGGCTGGCGACGCGGCCGAGCGTGCTCATTCTCGACGCGCCGACGGTGGGCGTCGACATCAAGAACAAGCAGGGGATCTACGAGATCGTGGCTGAGCTGGCGCGCGAGGGCGTGGGCATCATCTTCATCTCGGACGAGGTGAGCGAGGCCTTCGCCACCTGCGACCGGGTGCTGCACATGCGCGCCGGGCGGATCGTCGACGAAGTCGTGCCCGGGCGCACCAGCGAGCGCCAGTTGGAGGAGAGGATCTATGCCTGATCACCCGCACGGACCCCGCCGCGCCGCCCTGTCGCGCCTTCGGCGCCGCCCCGAAGCCTGGCTCTTCGGCGTCATCGTCCTCGCCGTCCTGTTCTTCGGCGCCATGGCGCCCGGCTTCCTGACGCTGCCCAACGTCATCGACCTTCTGGAAACCTATTCCGTGCAGGCCATCATGGCGATGGGCCTCTTCGTCGTGCTGGTTTCTGGGGGTATCGACATTTCCTTCGCCGCCACCGCCTCGGTGTCGCAATATGTCGCGGCGCTTCTCGCCGCCCGCATGGGGTTTCCCGCCCCGCTGGCGATCGGGCTGGGTCTGGCGCTCGGCACCGCGCTCGGCTGTCTCAACGCGGCGCTGATCCATTTCGTGCGCATTCCCTCCATCATCGCCACGATCGCGATGATGAGCGTCACCTTCTCGCTTCTCATGTATTTCTCGGGCGGGCGCTCGATCTACGACCTGCCGGACTGGTGGACGACGCGCGTCACCTTCTACGAGACGGAGATGGCGAACGGCGATCTGGTTCGCGTCACGCTGCCCATCATGGCCATGGTGGTGGTCAGCCTCGGCACCTGGGCCTTGATGAACAAGACGGCGGTGGGCCGGCAGCTCTACGCCATGGGCGGCAACACGGAAGCGGCGCGGCGTATCGGCATCTCGATCGGCCATCTCCATTTCGTGGCCTACGGGTTCCTCGGCTTTCTCGCCGCCTTCGCCGGGCTTCTCCAGGCGCACCGGGTGGGCGAGAGCGTGCCCAACGCCATGGCGAACACGGAGCTTGCCGTCCTCTCCGCCGCCGTGCTCGGCGGCGCCAGTCTGACGGGGGGCATCGGCACCGTGCCGGGCGTGCTGCTGGGCATCGTTCTCCTCGCCATCCTGCAGAACGGGCTGAACCTTCTGGGCGTCTCGTCCTATTTCTTCCAGATCGTGATCGGCCTCACGATCCTCGCCTCCACCTCGCTCACCTTCCTCTCCTCCCGGCGCGGTCGGCGCCATCGCACCCTTGGCGAGGCCGCCCATGCTTGAGAACCGGACGTCCCATCCCCTGGCCGACGACGGCGCCCTTGCCGGCTTCATGACACGGCTGCGGGCTGGCGTTGCCGGCGCCCATCTCGGCCTGACCGGCCTTCTGGTCGCGCTGGTGCTGGCCTTCTCGCTGGCGGTTCCCGGCTTTGCCAGCCTCGGCACGCTGCAGTCCTTCATGTTTCAGATGCCGCTTCTGGGGCTTCTGTCGCTCGCCATGATCGTGCCGCTCATCACGGGCGGGCTGAATCTGGCGATCATCGCCACCACCAATCAATGCGCCCTGCTGATGGTCTTCGTCATGCAGAACGCCATTCCCGCCGCGGCGGGTGGCGGGGCGGTGCTGGCCGGCGTCGCGCTGGCGCTGGCGGCGGGCCTCCTTCTCTGCCTCGTCATCGGCCTCCTGACGGGCGCGCTCATTGCCTATACCGGCGTCCACCCGATCCTCATCACGCTCGGCACCAAGTCGCTGATCGACGGGGTCAGCATCTATCTCACGCGCGGCATGGCGCTGTCGGGCGTGCCAGACCTCGTCTCCCGCATCGGCAATTCCAGCCTGTTCGGCGTGCCCTTGGTCTTCGTGGTCATGGTGCTCGTCGCGGTCGTGGTCGGGCTGGTCCTGAAGAAGACCGCCTTCGGCATCGCCTGCCACATGATCGGCTCCAACATGGAGGCGGCGCGCTATTCCGCCATCGACACGAAGCGGGTGCTGATCGGCGTCTACACGCTGTCCAGCCTCGTCTGCTTCGTCGCCGCGCTGGTCATGCTGGTGATCTTCAATTCCGCCAGCGCGGACTATGCGCAGTCCTACCTCCTCGTCACCATTCTCGCGGCAGTGCTCGGCGGGGTCGATCCGTTCGGCGGCTTCGGCACGGTGGGCGGGCTCATGGTGGCGCTCGCCATTCTCCAGGTCATCTCCTCGGGCTTCAACCAGTTCGGCCTGTCGAACTACCTGACCCTCGCCATCTGGGGCGGCACGCTGATCGCCGTCGTCGTGGCGCAGTCGATCCGCCCGCATCTGCCCGCGCTCGCCGGCATCCTGCGAAAGCGCGGCGAGGGGGCGGCATGAGCGTCGTCGCCGTCTTCGACGTCGGCAAGACCAATGTGAAGCTTCTCGCCGCCACCCCGGACGGCGCGATCCTGGAGGAGATGTCGGCGCGCAATCTCGTGGTGGATGGGCCGCCCTACCGCCATCACGACCTCGCCGCCCTGGAAGCCTGGTTGCTGGACGGCCTCGCCGACTTGGGAACGCGCCATTCGATCGGGGCGATTGTCGCCTGTTCGCACGGTTCGGGCGGCGTGCTGGTGAATGAGAGCGGCGCGGCCATGCCGATGATCGACTACGAGCAGGAGCCGCCGGTGGATGTCGTGCGGGACTATGCCGCCATGGTCGGCTCGTTTCGCGAGCGGGGCAGCGCGGTGATGCTGGGCTCGGCCCATCTGGCGCGTCAGATGCTTTGGCTGGAGCGCGGCTGGCCGGATGTCTTCGCCGGGGCGAGCGCCTTTCTGGCGCTGCCGCAATACTGGGCCTTTCGCCTCTGCGGCGTGGCGGCGGGCGAGGTGACGAGCCTTGCCGCGCAGTCGCATCTCTGGTCGAGCGCCGACGGGGCCCCCGCGCGGCTCGTCGAGCGGCGCGGCTGGGCGCGCCTCCTGCCCCCGCTTCGCCGCGCCTATGAGACGCTTGGGCCCCTGAAGCCAGCGCTGGCGAAGCGCTGCGGCCTGTCGCCGGACACGCGCGTCCTCTGCGGCATTCACGATTCCTCGGCCAATTTCTACCGCTATCAGGCTGCCGGCCTCTCCGATCTCACCGTGGTTTCGACCGGCACATGGATCGTCGCGCTTACGGACCGGTCCGGCGTCGATCTCGATCGCGAAGCGCCCGGCCGCGCCTGCAATGCCGATGTCCTCGGCCGCCCGGTGCCGGGCATGCTGACCATGGGCGGGCGGGAGTTCGCGGCCGTGGCGGGCGAGGCGCGCGGGCCGGCGACGCGCGAGGCGCTGAGGCGCATCGTCGCCGGCCGGACGCTGGCTCTCCCCTCCTTCGGCGGAGACGACGGGCTCTTTCCCGGCACCGCGCGGCGCGGCGTTGTCGAAGGTCCGCTGGCGGGGGACGCGACCCTGCGCTTCACGCTCGGCCTTCTCTACGCCGCCATGCTCGCCAATCAATGCTTGCGGGACCTGCCGCCGGCCCGCACGCTCGTTCTCGACGGCGGGCTGGTTCGCGATCCCCTGTTCGGCGCGATCCTGGCCGCGCTCAACCCGGGCGTCCGAGTTCTCGTCAACCGCGACGCGCACGGAACGGCGACCGGGGCGGCCCTTCTCGCCGGCCACGAAACGCGCGCCGCCCCCGCGCCGCTCAGTGTGGAAACGCCCGATGTTTCCGACCTGCCCGATCTCTTGTCCTACTGGTCGCACTGGTGCGACCGGTCCAGACCCTGGAGCCAAGCCTCATGACTGCCTATGACGACGCCGCCCTTCGCGAGGAAATGGTCGCCACCTGCCGCCGGATGAACGAAACCGGGATCAACCAGGGCACCGCCGGCAATCTTTCCGTGCGCAATCCGGCGGGCTTCCTGGTGACGCCGACGTCGCTGCCCTACGACCGGATGCAGCCGGGCGATCTCGTGCAGATGTTCTTCGACGGCACCTATGAGGGCCAGCGGCGCCCCTCGTCGGAATGGCGCTTTCACCGCGACATTCTCGCCGCGCGCACCGACATCGACTGCGTGCTCCACTGCCATTCCGTCTATGCGACGACGCTTGCCGTGCATCACCACGCGATCCCGAGCTTTCACTACATGACGGCGATCGCCGGCGGCACCACGATCCGCTGCTCCCGCTACGCCACCTTCGGCACGCAGGCCCTGTCCGACGCCGCGCTCGAAGCGCTGGAAGACCGGCTCGCCTGCCTGCTCGGCCAGCACGGCCAGATCGCGCTCGGCAAGACGCTGGGCGCCGCCTTGGCGCTGGCGGTCGAGGTGGAGACGCTGTCGCGCCTCTATGTGCAGGCCCGCGTCCTGGGCGAGCCGCCGGTGCTGCCGGACGAGGAAATGGCGCGCGTCATCCAGCAGATGAAGAATATGAGCTACGGCCATGCGCCCGATCTCGACGGCGTGAACGATACGCCGAGCGCCAAGTCCGAGAGCACCGATCCCAAGGCCCGCATGAGCGCCTGAGCTTGAGCGGCGAGGGGCGGCGCGCGCCGCCCCTCGAGAGCGCCGTTGCGCTCGGCGCCTGCTCGAACTCTCATCGAGCGAGGTCATCAAACCGTCGGCTTGGTCCCGCACGCTCGCCGTCGAGCGAGAGTTCCCGCAACTGCACTGGAAGACGACACGACATGCGCATCCCCACCGTTCCCCTGGTCTTCGGTCTGACTGTCGCCGCGATCTCCGGCCCGGCGCTGGCATCGAGCGCCGACGCCTGGGCCGAGTTCGACGCGCGCGTGACCAAGGCCTGTCTTGCCGCCAGCGGCATCCGCAACGCCCGGCCCTCCACCATCGTCGGCTTCGACGATCGCGTCGGCATGGTCGCGATGCTGGTGTCGGACCGCACGCGCGGCTCGTCCCTGTCGAAACTCTGCCTTTACGACAAGAAGGCGGGGAAGGCCTATGTGGACGAGGCCGAAACCTGGTCGGCCCCGCCGCAACGGCGCTAATCTCGCGGCCCGAGGCCACGCAAGCGTTGCTCGGCCCTCAGGCGCCGAGCAGCGCTTCGGCGCGGAAGATCGGGCCGAACTCTGTCGCCTGCCGCCGGATGAAGTCGGCCAGCACCCGGATGCGCGGCGCGGCGGCGAGGTCTTCGTGCGAACTCATCCAGTAGTCGCGCTCCAGATGCAGCTCGCGCGGCAGGATGGGCACGAGCTCGGCGTGGCGCGAGGCGATGAAGAAGGGCAGGATACCGATCCCGAACCCCGCCAGAACCGCCTGCAACTGGGCCTGGATGGAGGAGCTTTGATAGCCCGCGCGCATGCCGGGCAGAATCTCGGAGAGATAGTCGAGGCCGGGCGTGAAGATCATGTCCTCGACATAGCCGATCAGCGGATGAAGGTTCACCTCGCCCCGTGTGCCGATCGGCCCGTGCCGGGCGAGATAGTCGCGCGAGGCGTAGAGAAAGAGCCGGTAGCCGGCGATCCGCTCGCTGAGATAAGGCCCGGCGCCGGGCGCGTTCAGCGTCACCGACAGGTCGGCCTCCCGGCGCGACAGGGAGACGATCTGCTGGATCGTCACGAATTCCACGAGAAGGCCGGGATGGGCCCGCGCGAAGCCGGGCAGGCGTTCGGCCAGGAAGAAATTGCCGAACCCCTCCGGCGTCGACAGGCGTGCCACGCCTCTCGCCCAGCCGCCGGCTTCCAGGATCGTCTCGCCGAAGCCCTCCACCTCCCGCTCCATCCGCTCGGCATGGGCGACGAGGCGCTCGCCCAGAATGGTCAGCGTGTAGCCGCGCGCGGAGCGCTCGAAGAGGCGCATGGCGAGCGCCTTCTCCAAGCGGTCGATCCGCCGGGACACGGTCACGTGATTGCTGCGCAACCGTCGCGCGGCGGCGGAGAGCTGGCGCGTGCGCGCAACCGCCAGGAAATGCCGCAGATCGTCCCAATCGAACTGCAATGCGATCTCCCGAGCCGGCTTCCTCTTACGTTTTCGTACAAGGCTTGTACGAAAAACGCCATTCTGAACGCATCTGCTTGGTGCTAGCCTTTCGCATCCGCATCGCCCCGTGGGACGGCAGGGCAGTGAGGAGGCTTTCGACGCGCGCGCGAAGACGGGCGGGAAAGCGGGGAGGACGAGCACGGCCGGTCGATCCGACGCCGCCTGTAGCCCTGCGCGTCGCGCGGCGGCCCGGCGGTCGCCAGAGGCGGCCCTCGACACTCCCGACAGGCGATCGATGGAATCGACGAAAGGGAGGAACGATGACGGTTTCCGGCAGGCTCAAACGGACGGTCCTGGCAGGCGCGACGCTCGCGCTGGCGGCCAGCACTTCGATGCAAGCGAAGGCGCAGGAGGTCTCCGACGACATCGTCAAGATCGGCATCCTGAACGACCAGTCCGGCGTCTATGCCGATTTCGGCGGCCGCTGGTCCTTCGAGGCCGCCAAGATGGCGGTGGAGGATTTTGGCGGCACGGTTCTCGGCAAGAAGATCGAGGTCATCACCGCCGACCACCAGAACAAGCCCGACATCGCCTCCAACATCGCGCGCCAGTGGTACGACACCGAACAGGTTGACGCCATCATGGAACTGACGACCTCCTCCGTCGCGCTGGCCGTGCAGGGCCTGTCGAAGGAGAAGAAGAAGATCGACATCGTCACCGGCGCGGCGACCACCGACCTGACCGGCAAGGCCTGCAGCCCCTATGGCTTCCACTGGGCCTACGACACCCATGCGCTCGCAGTCGGCACCGGCGGCGCGCTGGTCAAGCAGGGCGGCGACAGCTGGTTCTTCCTGACGGCTGATTATGCCTTCGGCTACTCGCTGGAGGAGCAGACATCGAACTTCGTCAAGGCGAGCGGCGGCACGATTGTGGGATCGGTGCGCCATCCCCTGTCCAACACGGACTTCTCCTCCTTCCTGCTTCAGGCGCAGTCCTCGGGCGCCAAGGTCATCGGCATGGCCAATGCCGGTCTCGACACGTCCAACGCGGTGAAGCAGGCGGCGGAGTTCGGCATCGTTGCGGGCGGCCAGCGGCTGGCGGCGCTGCTCTTCACCCTTGCCGAGGTCCACGGGCTCGGCCTCGAAGCGGCACAGGGCCTGTCCTTGACGGAGGGCTTCTACTGGGACCGCGACGACGACTCGCGCGCCTTCTCGCAGCGCTTCTTCGAGCGCACCAAGCGCATGCCCAACATGATCCAGGCCGGCACCTATTCCGCCGTGCTGCAGTATCTGAAGGCCATCGACAAGGCCAAGACCGACGCGACCGAGCCAGTTGCCAAGGCGTTGCACGAGATGCCGGTGGACGATGTCTTCGCGCGCGGCGGCAAGGTCGCCAAGAACGGGCGCATGATCTACGACATGTATCTTCTCGAGGTGAAGAAGCCCGCCGAGAGCACCAAGCCCTGGGACTATTTCAAGGTCCTCGCCACCGTGCTGGGCGACACAGCCTATCTCGATCCGGCCAAGAGCAACTGCCCGCTGGTTACCCCGTAAGCGGCGCGGGCATGAGCGGCATTCTCTCAACCGCCCATCCCGGCGCCCTTGCCAGGGGCGCCGGGGACGCGGCGCCCGGCCGGGGCCTCGCCAAGGGCGAGACCGTCCTGTCCTGCCGGGGCCTCAGGCGCGACTTCGGCGGCTTCACCGCCGTCCGCGATGTCGATCTCGACGTCGGCCATGCCGAGGTCCATGCGCTGATCGGCCCGAACGGGGCGGGCAAGACCACGGTCTTCAACCTCCTGACCAAGTTCCTGCAGCCGAGTTCGGGCACGATCACGCTTCTGGGTGAGGACATTACCAAGACCCCGCCGGCCAAGGTGGCGCGCCTTGGGCTCGTTCGCTCGTTCCAGATCTCGGCGACCTTTCCGCATCTGACGATCCTGGAGAATGTCCGCGTCGCCCTGCAGCGCCGGAACGGGCTCGCCATCCAGTTCTGGCGCCCGCTCTCCAGCCTCGACCGGCTGAACGCGTGCGCCATGGAGCTGATCGACGCGGTGGGACTGACCGAAGCGCGCGACAGGCCGGCGGCCAGCCTGTCCTATGGGCGCAAGCGCGTTCTGGAGATCGCGACCACGCTGGCGCTGGAGCCCAAGGTGCTGCTTCTGGACGAGCCGATGGCCGGCATGGGGCACGAGGATGTCGAGGTCATCGCCGCTATCATCAAACAGGTCGCCCGCAACCACGCGGTGCTGATGGTGGAGCACAATCTGAAGGTCGTCGCCGATCTCTGCGACCGCGTCACCGTGCTCCAGCGCGGCGAGATCCTGGCGGCGGGCGACTATCGCACCGTCTCCACCGACGAGCGCGTGCGCACCGCCTATATGGGAACCGACCATGTCTGACCGCGCCCAGCTGCTGCTCAGCGTTCGCGGCCTCAAGGCCTGGTATGGCGAAAGCCAGGCGCTGCACGGCGTCGATCTCGACATCTTCCCCGGCGAAACCGTCACGCTGCTCGGGCGCAACGGCGTTGGCAAGACCACGACGCTGCGCGCCATCATGGGGCTTCTGCCCAAGCGCAGCGGCACGCTGCGCTTCGAGGATCGCGATCTCCTGAAAGTGCCGCTGCACCGCGTCGCCCGGCTGGGCCTCGGCTTCGTGCCGGAGGAGCGCGGCATCTTCTCAAGCCTTTCGGTGGAGGAGAACCTGCTGTTGCCGCCGATCGTGGCGCCGGGCGGCATGAGCGTGGAGGAAATCTACGCGCTCTTCCCCAATCTGAAGGAGCGGCGCCAGAGCGGGGGCACGCAGCTTTCGGGCGGCGAGCAGCAGATGCTCGCCATCGCCCGCATCCTTCGCTCCGGCGTCAAGCTCCTGCTGCTCGACGAGCCGACGGAGGGCTTGGCGCCCGTCATCGTGCAGCGCATCGGCGAGATCCTTCAGGTCTTGAAGGCGCGGGGCATGACGGTGCTTCTGGTGGAGCAGAACTTCCGCTTCGCCGCGAAGGTGGCGGACCGCTTCTACCTCATGGACCATGGGCGCGTGCTGGACGGCTTCGCTGTCGCCGAACTGCCGGACCGCATGGCGCAGATGACGCAAACGCTGGGAGTGTGATCGGGATGACGATGATCTTCGGCGTGCCCGTGCAGGCCTTTCTCGGGCAATTGCTCGTCGGGCTGATCAACGGGTCCTTCTACGCGATGCTGAGCCTCGGGCTTGCCATCATCTTCGGCCTGCTGCGCATCATCAACTTCGCCCATGGCGCGCAATACATGCTGGGCGCCTTTGCCGGCTATCTCTTTCTGTCGGTGGCCGGCATCGGCTTCTGGCCGTCTCTGATCCTGGCGCCGCTCGTGGTCGGGCTGCTCGGCGCCCTCATAGAGCGCGTCGCGCTGCGCCGTCTCGCCGATCTCGATCCGCTCTATGGCCTCCTCTTCACCTTCGGCCTCGCGCTCGTCATCGAGGGCACGTTCCGCTACTACTACGGCGCCTCGGGTCAGCCCTATGCGCCGCCTCAGCTTCTCACCGGCGGCACCAATCTCGGCTTCATGTTCCTGCCGAACTATCGCGGCTTCATCGTCGTCGCTTCGCTCGTCATCTGCCTTGCCACCTGGGCGCTGATCGAGAAGACGCGGCTCGGCGCGTATCTCAGGGCCGCCACCGAGAACCCCCAGCTGGTGCGCGCCTTCGGCATCAACGTGCCGCTTCTCCTGACGCTGACCTACGGGTTCGGGGCGGCGCTGGCCGGGCTCGCCGGCATCCTGGCGGCGCCGATCTATCAGGTGAGCCCCTTGATGGGCACCAACATCATCATCACGGTCTTCGCGGTCGTGGTGATCGGCGGCATGGGCTCGATCGGCGGCGCCATCGCCACCGGCTACCTGCTCGGCCTCTGCGAAGGGTTGACCAAGGTCTTCTACCCCGAAGCCTCCAACATCGTCGTCTTCGTGATCATGGCCGTGGTGCTGCTCATCCGCCCGGCCGGCCTGTTCGGGAGGGCGGCATGACGAGCCTTTCGGCTACAGGTTCCTCGTCGGCGCGCCCGGCCTCCCTCGGCGCGAAGCTCGCGCTTCTCTTTGTGGCGATCGGGCTTCTCGTTGCCGCGCCCTTCTTCTTCTATCCGATCTTCCTCATGAAGATCCTGTGCTTCGCGCTCTTTGCGGCGGCGTTCAATCTTCTGCTCGGCTATACCGGCCTCCTGTCCTTCGGCCATGCCGCCTTCTTCGGCAGCGCGGCCTATGTCACCGCCTACACCGTCAAGGAATGGGGGCTGACGCCCGAACTCGGCGTCGTCGTCGGCGCGGCGGCCGCCGCCCTGCTCGGCCTCGTGATCGGCGCGCTGGCGATCCGCCGCCAGGGCATCTACTTTGCGATGATCACGCTGGCGCTCTCGCAGATGCTCTTCTTCTTCTGCCTCCAGGCGCCCTTTACCGGCGGCGAGGACGGGCTGCAGGGCGTGCCGCGCGGCCGGGCGCTCGGCCTCGTCGATCTGGCCGACCCGATGGCCATGTATCTCTTCGTGCTCGCGATCTTCCTCGCCGCGATCTTCGCGATCTACCGGATCGTCAACTCGCCCTTCGGCACGATCCTGCGCTCGATCCGCGAGAACGAGAACCGCGCCATTTCGCTGGGATATTCCGTCAGCGCCTACAAGCTCTCGGCCTTCGTCATGTCGGCGGCGCTGGCGGGCGTGGCCGGCGGCATGAAGGCGCTGGTCTTCCAGTTCGCGACGCTCACCGACGTCACCTGGCAGATGTCGGGCGAGGTCATCCTGATGACGCTGCTTGGCGGCATCGGAACGATGCTCGGGCCGATCGTCGGCGCCGGCCTGGTGGTGGCGATCCAGAACTCTCTCGCCACCTCGGCCTTCCCGGTCACGGTCATCACCGGCCTGATCTTCATGGTCTGCGTGCTCCTGTTCCGGCGCGGCCTCGTCGGAGAGCTTCTCGCCTCGCGCTTCGGGCGGCGCTTCGGCGGGGAGGGCGGCTGATCCGATGGAGGAGGCCTACGACTTCATCGTGATCGGCGGCGGCACGGCGGGCTGCGCGCTCGCCAACC
>NZ_BBWL01000047.1:0-1233 GCF_001463785.1 Aureimonas sp. AU40 | reverse complement strand
TGCGCGCTCGCCAACCGCCTGTCGGCCGATCCGAACGCTTCGGTTCTGCTCCTGGAAGCCGGACAGCGGGACAATTACGCCTGGGTGCACATTCCCGTCGGCTATCTCTTCTGCATCGGCAATCCGCGCACGGACTGGTGCTTCCAGACCGACGCCGAGGCCGGGCTGAACGGGCGCGCGCTCGCCTATCCCCGCGGCAAGGTGCTGGGCGGCTGCTCCTCGATCAACGGCATGATCTACATGCGCGGACAGGCCCGCGACTACGATCTCTGGCGCCAGATGGGCTGCGCGGGCTGGGGCTGGGACGATGTCCTGCCGCTGTTCAAGCGCTCGGAGGACTATTTCGCCGGGGCCGACGAGATGCACGGGGTCGGCGGCGAATGGCGCGTCGAGCCGCCGCGCCTGCGCTGGGATATTCTCGACGCCTTCCGCGCCGCCGCCGAGCAGGCCGGCATTCCGCGCATCGAGGATTTCAACCGGGGCGACAACGAAGGCTCCTCCTATTTCAAGGTGAACCAGCGCTGGGGCGTGCGCTGGAACGCGGTCAAGGCCTTCCTGAAGCCGGTGCGACACCGGAAAAATCTCACCGTCGTGACCGGCGCCCATGTCCGCAGGCTCCTGATCGAAGATCGGGCGGCCAAGGGTGTCGAGTTCGAGACCGACGGCGAGGTGCGACGCGCCGCCTGCCGCCGCGAGGTGGTTCTCTGCGCGGGCGCGATCGGCTCGCCGCATATCCTGGAACTCTCGGGGATAGGCCGGGGCGAGGTGCTGGGCGCGGCCGGGATCGTGATGGTCGCCGAGCGGCGCGAGGTCGGCGAGAACCTGCAGGATCATCTGCAGCTACGCTGCGCCTACAAGGTCAGCGGCATCCGCACCCTCAACGAGCGGGCGAGCACGCTTCTCGGAAAGGCCTCGATCGCGCTCGAATATGCCGTGATGCGCTCGGGGCCGATGTCCATGGCGCCGAGCCAGCTCGGGGTCTTCACGCGGTCCGATCCGTCCTTCGAAACGGCCAATCTACAATATCACGTCCAGCCGCTGAGCCTGGAGAAGTTCGGCGAGGGCGTCCACAGCTTTCCCGCCTTCACCGCCAGCGTCTGCAATCTGCGCCCGGACAGTCGCGGCAGCGTCCATGCCTTGGCGCCCGATCATAGGAAACAGCCCGCCATCCGGCCGAACTATCTCGCCACCGAGACGGACCGGCGGGTCGCCGCCGACGCCATCCGCCTGACC
>NZ_BBWL01000046.1:0-175967 GCF_001463785.1 Aureimonas sp. AU40 | reverse complement strand
CGCCTGACCCGCCGCATCGTCTCGCAGGACGCGCTCCGGCCCTACCGGCCGCAGGAGTTCAAGCCGGGGCCGGAGTTCGAAAGCGAGGAGGAACTGGTGGCCGCCGCCGGCGCCATCGGCACCACGATCTTTCATCCCGCCGGCACCTGCCGCATGGGCGCGGACGAGGGTTCCGTGGTGGATCCCGCGCTTCGCGTGCGGGGCATCGGCAACCTGCGTGTGGCGGATGCCTCCATCATGCCCCGCATCGTCTCCGGCAACACCAACTCGCCGACGCTGATGATCGCGGAAAAAGCCGCCGAGTTGATCCTCCAGTCTTGGCGCTGACCCGTCTTTCGTCGCCTGCCGCGTTTTCCAAGGAAGCCATCATGAGTTCGAACCGCATCGCCTTCATCGGTCTCGGCCATATGGGCCGACCGATGGCCCTGAATCTGGCTCGCGCCGGCCACGCGCTGGCCGCGTTCGACGTTTCGCCGGCAGCGATCGAGGCGGCGCGGGCGGACGGTTTGCTGGTCGCGGAAACGCTTGCGGCGGCGGTGCGCGAGGCGGGCGTGGTGATCACCATGCTGCCGGCGGGGGCGCATGTTCTCTCGCTCTGGCAGGAGGCGCTGCCGCATCTCACGCCCGGCACGCTGCTGGTCGACTGTTCCACGATCGACATCGAAAGCGCGGGGCGCGCGCACGACCTCGCCGCGCAAGCCGGCTTCGCCTCGCTCGACGCACCGGTCTCGGGCGGCACCAAGGGCGCGGAGGCGGGAACGCTGACCTTCATGGCGGGCGGCGAAGCCGCCGCGTTCGAAAGGGCCCGGCCGCTCCTCGAGATCATGGGCTCGCGGATCGTCCATTGCGGCGGGCCGGGGGCGGGGCAGGCGGCGAAGATCTGCAACAACATGATCCTCGGGGTGTCGATGATCGCGGTGGCGGAGGCCTTCGTCCTGGCCGAGCGGCTCGGCCTGTCGCCCCAAGCCCTGTTCGACGTCGCCTCGACCTCCTCCGGCCAATGCTGGTCGCTCACCAGCTACTGCCCCGTGCCCGGCCCCGTCCCCGCCTCGCCCGCCAACAACGACTATAAGCCGGGCTTTGCGACGAACCTGATGCTGAAGGACCTGCGGCTGGCCAAGGCGGCGGCCGATGCGAGCGGCGCCCAGACGCCGCTCGGGCACCACGCCGAGCAGCTTTATGCGGGTTTCGCGGAGGCGGGGCAGGGCGATGTCGATTTTTCCGGCATCATCCGGCACTTGCGGGATGGGGGTGCCTGAGAAGCAAGACGGGAAGAACCGTCGAGCTTTATGCAGAGCGCTGGCATTCGAGCCAGCGCGCGCTGGAGGCGAGCGAGACGCCGCATCGAAGCCCGATCGTCGCCGCATGGCTTGGGAGCGAACAGCACTTGCCTCCGCCACGAACCCGCTACGCGATCGTCTTGGCGAAGCACCTTTTTCCCATTTGCGAGGGAGCGCGTGTTCAGCGTGGGGACATCAATCGTCCTTGGCCGGAGGATATGAGAGGCCGAGCAGGTCGAGCAAAAGAGCCGCTCGAAGCGCCAGCACTGGACCGCAGCTTGTGAGAACGCGCGCGGAGTTGAAGATCTCACCTTCTCGAAAGATCACGCGCAGGCCTGCCGCGATCCGACGAAGAGGGAGGGGAATGGGGAAGAGACTGTCGGGCAACCCGGTCGGCGCGGTCCGCCAGTGCTTCTCCACCGTCAGGCCGGCGCTTGCCCGCCGCCCGGACCGTTGCCGATCCGCGCGGAGGCGCCATCGCATCCCGCAAGCTCGGCGGCCCTTCGCCGACGAGATGCCGAATCGTCGTTAGGATTTCGGCTCGTAGCCGATGCCGGGGACCGACGCGGGCGATGGGAGTTCGTCCCGCTTGGGCTCCGCCCGCAGGATCTCGGCGAAGACGTCGTCCGACGATGAGCGGTTGCCGCCGATCCCCGCTTCCAGCAAGGCCCGATCAAGCGAGGAGCCGCTTTCCAGCGCCTGGAGTTCCGCGCCGGCCTCGATCCGCCCGGCGATGGCCTCCTGCCGCTTCTTCACCCGCTCCAGCGATTCCATGGCGCTGCCGAGCCGCGAGTTGACGCCGGCATGGCTGGAGGCGATGGCCGACTGCGCCTTCAGGAGGGACTCGTTGGCTTTCACGCTTTCCACCTCGCGGCGCATCGTCTGGATGCGTGTTTCGGTGTCCTGCACGGCGCGCAGCATCTGCGCCTGCGAGGCCTGGAGGCGCTGCAGCTCCGCCTCGTCGCGCGAGAGGTCCGAGCGGTTGCGCGACATGCGGTCGGCCAGCTGGCGGGCCAGGTCCTCGCGGCCCGCCGCAATGGCGGCGCGCGCCGATTCTAGATCCTTCTGGTCCTTGGCCCGCGCCTCGTCCACCCGCCGGCTCAGCGCCTTGGCGGTGGCCATGATGCCGGCGAGGTCGGCGCGCGCCTTGCGCAGCGCGGCGTCCGCTTCGCGGATTTCCTGATCGAGCGTGCGCAGCGCCTGCGTGTCCGCCACGCTTTCCGCCGCCTCGTTGATGCCCCCGCGCACGGCGGAGAACAGCTTGCCCCAAACGCTCATGCTTGGCCCTTTCCCTGGCGCCACTCGGACATGAAGGCGGCGGCGTCCGCCGCGTTGCCGGCGAGAACGGCGATCTCTTCCACGACGACCTCGGCCGAGGACCGGGCCGACAGCGAGCCGAACAGCTCGTACCATTCCTCGCCGTTGACGGTCGAGATGCCGAAGGTGGAGAGCGGCACGAGCTTGTGGGTCTTCAGCGCCAACCGCTCGAAGGCGGACCGGTTCGGCACGCTTTCGGCGGGCGCGAGCATCACGCTGGCGAGGATCTGGTCGCCGCCGGCGACGACGAAGACATCGAGATGCCCTCTCTCCTTCAGCGTCACGCGAAGGACGTCCCCCTCGACCGACACGTCCACGTCGCCGAGCGCCGGAGGATCGGCCGCAAAGAGTTCCGTAAGGGATGCGAGGTTCCAGTTTGCCACGTCTTTGCGAACTCCCGTTCGAACTCGTCACCACGCCTTCACCGGGTGGCCGTTATGTCATACTGGTTGTGCGGGACGGAACAAGGCACGAAGCGATGATCGGACGCATCTTTGGTTGGGGATCGGGGAGCGAGGCGAGCGACCTTCCCGCGGAGCGCGGCCCTCTCGGCGTCGCCATCGGCGGCGGTATCGACATCGACACGCTCAGCCTCCAGGCCATGATGGCCGGCGCGTCGACGGCCATGCCCGTGCCCGCCGGAGGCATGATGATCGTCGCCGCCTATGGCGAGGCGCGGCTCGACGCCGACATGGTCCTGTCGCGCTACTACGACGCCGACAACACGATCCTCCAGGTGCTGTCGGCCTCCGGCGCGCCGGGCGACGACCTCATCGACGTCAGCCTCTATCGCCCCTGGGACAGCGTGGTGCCCGTCGGCTCGGCCGAGTGGACCCATTGGCGCGGGCCCGCCGGCCTGATCGGCCAGCCGCGCTACGACGCCGACGGCGTCCTGTTCGAGCGCTTCTGGGGCGAGGGCGCGGGACGGGCCGATCTCGTGGAGTTCGTCGAGACCGTGGAAGACGGCGAGGCGCGCCGCGAGATCCATCAGTCCTGCATGCTCTATGCCCGCCAGCTGGGCGAGGGCCGCGAAATGCTGCTCATCAATATCGAGCGCGACCTCGGCCGGAAGGCGGCGGCGCAGGGAAGCTCGATCGAGTTCATCATCGGCTACGGGCTGATGGCGGCCGACGTTCGCCGTCTCTGACCTCTCGACTCTTCGCAAAAGGAACCCTCCCGACATGTTCGGCTACGTCGCGGGCCTGCCGGCCTTCCTCGCCTATTTCGCCACGGGCCTCGCGGCCCTCGCCGCCTTCGCGGCCGCCTATTCCGCGCTGACCCCGCAGCACGAGCTACGCCTGATCCGCACCGGCAATTCGGCGGCGGTGGTGGCGTTTCTGGGCGCGATCCTGGGCTTCTCGCTGCCGCTCGCGTCCGCTGCCGCCCATTCCGTGTCGTTGGCCGATTTCGCGATCTGGGCTTTGATCGGCGGCGTGTTCCAAGCGATCGCCTTCGGCGTCGCATGCCTCGCCATGCGCGACATGCCCCGGCGCATCACGGAGGGCGAAATGGCCGGAGGGCTCTGGTCGGCGGGCATTTCGCTGGCGGTCGGCGTCCTCAACGCCGCCTGCATGACGTCGTGAGACCGCCGCCATGAGGAAGCGCTTCACCGATCTCGCAAGCGGGCCGCTCCTGGCCCTCGGCACGATCGCCGCCGGGACGCTGGTCTTGTCGCGCTGCGACGGCGGGCCGGACGAGAACACGATGTACACCTCGGTCGCGCAATGCGTCGAGGCCGGCTATTCCACCGGCGTCTGCCAGTCGGAATATCAGGCGGCGATGAAGGAGCACATGCGCTCGGCCCCCAAGTTCGACAGCGGGACGGCCTGCGAGAGCGAGTATGGGGCCGGGCACTGCGTTGAGGTGCCGCGCGAGCAGACGGGCCAGCCGGGCGTCGGCAGCATCTTCCTGCCTCTCATGACCGGCTATCTCCTGTCCTCGGCGGTGCAGAGCCATTCGGGCTACAGCGGCGGCTACAGCGGCGGCTATTATCCGCGCTCGACGCCGATCTTCACCAACCGCTCCGGCAAGACCCTGCGCTCGGACCCGGTAGTCGGGACTGAGGTCACCCCGCCACGCCCGGCCAACGTGAACACGCGCGCCATCTCGCGCGGCGGCTTCGGGGGCCTGTCCTTCGGGCGTGGCGGCTCCCATGGCGGGTGACGCATGGAACGCCTGACCATTCCCGCCCGCGACGGCTGGCAAGCCAAGGCGGAGGCCGTCGGCTTCGGCTTCCACGAAATGTATGGCGAGCCCTATTGGCTGGACGACGTCTACTACCGCTTCACCATGGAAGAGATCGAAGAGGGGATCGAGGCGCCGACGCAGGCCCTGCATGAGATGTGCCGGGATCTCGCGGCGGAGGTCGTGGAGTCCGAGGCTCTGATGACGCGGCTCGCCATTCCCGCCGATCAGTTCGACACGGTGCGCGCCTCCTTTCGTGCCGGCGAAGCCTCGCTTTATGGCCGGTTCGACCTCGCCTATGACGGGCGAGGCCCGGCCAAGCTTCTGGAATACAACGCCGACACGCCGACCGGCGTCTTCGAAGCCGCCTATTTCCAGTATGACTGGCTGATCGATCAGGTCGGACTCGGCCGGTTGCCGGAGGGCGCCGATCAGTTCAACCTGATCCAGGAAAGCCTGATCTCCGCCTTCGCCGCCCATCCGGCGGACCGCATCTTCCATTTCGCCGCGATCACCGCCAGCGACGAGGATCGCGGCACTGCCGCCTATCTCATGGATTGCGCCGTGCAGGCCGGCCACCGCACGGCCCTGATCGACATGGGTTCGATCGGCGTGGACGAGGCCGGGCGCTTCGTCGATCCGATGGAGCGGGTGATCGATCGTTGCTTCAAGCTCTATCCTTGGGAAGACATGATGCGCGAGCCCTATGCGCGCCATCTCCCAACCTCGGGCACGCAATGGGTGGAGCCGCCCTGGAAGGCGATCCTCTCCAACAAGGGCATCCTGCCGCTCCTGTGGGAGCGCCATCCCGGCCACCCCAACCTTCTGCCCGCCTTCTTTTCGGACGATCCGAGAGCCGAGACGCTGACCAGCAGCGTGCGCAAGCCCTTCCACTCCCGCGAGGGAGAGAACGTCGCGATCCGGGAGAACGGCCGGACGGCGGAGGAAACGGAGGGCGACTACGGCGAGGGGCCGACCGTGGTGCAGGCGTTCACGCCCTTGTTCGAGGCGGCGGGGCAGTTCGCGGTTCTCGGCACGTGGGTCGTCGGCGATCTCGCCTGCGGCCTCGGCATCCGCGAGGATCGCTCCCGCATCACCTGCAACCTCTCCCGCTTCGTGCCGCATGCGATCGTGGACTGAAGCCGCCTCGCGTTCGACCCGAGCAAAGCTTCCGCTTAGAGCCGATGCCCGGCCGAAAGCGACAGGAATTCGCGGACGCGAGGGGAGTTGGGGTTGGAGAAGAAGTCGGCGGGTGTCGCTTCCTCCTCCACGGCGCCCTTGTGAAGGAAGACCACCTTGCTGGACACGTCGCGCGCGAAGCTCATCTCGTGGGTGACCACCAGCATGGTGCGCCCCTCTTCGGCCAGCGAGCGCATGACCCGCAGCACTTCGCCGACGAGCTCGGGGTCGAGCGCCGAGGTCGGCTCGTCGAACAGCATGACCTTGGGCCTTTGGGCGAGTGCGCGCGCGATCGCGGCCCGCTGCTGCTGCCCGCCGGAAAGCTGCGAGGGGTAGTGATGGCGCTTGTCGGCGATGCCGACGCGGGCAAGAAGCGCCTCGGCCTCTTCCAGGCATTCCGCCTTCGGGCGCTTCTGAACGTGGATCGGCGCTTCCGCGACATTCTCGAGGATCGTCATGTGGGACCAGAGATTGAAGCTCTGAAACACCATTCCGATATGGGAACGCAACCGGTCGACCTGTCGCCGGTCGGCGGGTTCCGTGCCGTGGCGTCGCTTGCGCAAAGCGATGATCTCGCCGCCGACCGCGACATCGCCGGAGTCGGGAACCTCCAGCATGTTGATGCATCGAAGCATCGTGGACTTGCCCGATCCCGAGGAGCCGAGGATCGAGATCACCTCGCCCTCCCGCGCTTCGAGCGACACGCCCTTCAGGACTTCGAGCGCGCCGAACGATTTTCTGAGCTCGGTGACGGACACGGCGGGAACGGCGCCGGCGTTGGGAAAGGGAGCGGGGGGTTGTTGCTCAAGCATGGGCGCTCCTGACATCGATTTCCCCGACGCTTCTGTCGCGAAGATGGGGCGACAGGCGGTGCTCGACGGCGAGGACGATCCGGGTGAGGATGAAATTAAGGGCAAGATAGATCGCCCCGGCGACGACGAAGACCTCCACGGCGCGGAAGGTTTCCGAGATCAGCTTCTGCGCGAGGCCGGTGACCTCCATCAGGGTGATGATGGAGGCGAGCGCGGTTGCCTTCACCATGAGGATGATCTCGTTGCCATAGGCGGGCAGGGCTTGGCGCAGTGCGATGGGAACGACGATCCGGCGCAGGAGAAGGAAGCCGGACATGCCGCAGGCGCGTGCCGCCTCGACCTCGCGGGCGGGCACCGCCCTGAGGCCGCCCCGGAAGATCTCGCTGCCATAGGCGGCGGTGTTCAGCGTCAGCGCGAGGGCCGCGCACCAGAACGGATCGCGCAGGAAGGGCCAAAGGCCGATTTGCTGCAGCGTCGGTCGGAACTGCCCGAGGCCGTAGTAGATCAGGAAAATCTGCACCAAGAGCGGCGAGCCGCGAAACACGAAGACATAGACGTTGGCGAAGCCCGAGCCGAGCGGGCCGGCGAAGCTGCCGAGAAAGGCGATCGCCAGAGCCAGGAGGTAGCCGGCCAGGATCGAGATTGCCGCCAGTTCCAAGGTCAGCGGCAGGCCGCCGAGCAGCACGACGAATGTGTGCCAGAGGAAGGGAAGGTCCATCAGACAGCCCTCCTGACGCCGCGCGACACCCGCGTTTCGGCACGGCGGAACAGGAGCGTGGAGACCCAGGTGATCGCGAGATAGAGAAGAACGGCCGTCAGATAGAAGTCGAGCGGCTTGCGCGTCGAGCCGGCGGCGATCTGCGACTGGCGCAGGAGTTCGACCAGACCCGTCACCGAGATCAGCGCGGATTCCTTCAGGACGAGCTGCCAGGTGTTTCCGAGGCCCGGCACGGCGTAGCGCAGCACCAGCGGCACCACGATGCGGCGCGCCATCGGCCAGGGGCGCATGCCGACTGCGCGCGCCGCTTCGAGCTCGCCCTTGGCGACGGACCGGTACGCGCCCCGAAAGACCTCGGCCTGATAGGCCGCCGACACGACGCCGATCGCCAGCATGCCGGTCAGAAAGGCAGGCATGCCGATGAAGCCGCCCGCGCCGAAGATCCCCGCCACGGAGCCGAGCACGGCGCTGCCGCCGAAATAGAAGAGATAGATGACGAGAAGATCGGGAACCCCGCGAAGCACGGTCGTGTAGGCGTCTCCCAAGACCCGTAAGGCGCGCCGCCGCGACAGCTTGGCCCAGGCGACGAGGGCGCCGAGCGCCGAACCGGCGGCGAAGCCGCAGACGGAGACGGCCAGGGTCATCGCCGTCGCCGTCAGCAGAGCGGCGCCCCAGCCACCGGGGCCGAAACCGACGAGGGAGAAATAGTCCGTCAAGGCGGGCGGCATGGCGGGGACCTCGGGTTGGAGGGGCGAGCTTTGGTCAGGCGCCCGTGGGCGGGCGCCTGTGCTTCATCAGTTCCTCGAGCTTCATCATGTTGCGCAGCGAGCTTTGCACATGGTCCCGCGCGGCCGTGGCGGCGGCCTCGGGATTCCTCGCTTTCAGCGCATCGGCGATCGCGCGGTGCTCGGCGAGATCGGAATCGGCAAGGTCGATCCAGAGCACTTCGAGCCAGAGCGCCAGCTGCAGCTGCTGGTAGATCTGCTCGCTGACGCGCAGAAGCGCCTCGTTGCGCGTGGCGCGGGCGATGACCTTGTGGATGTACAGGCCGAGTTCGAGATTGCGGGCCTGATCGGACGCCGTCATTCCCGAGCTGGAGCGAAGCGCCGCCATCTCGTCGACGATGCCGGAAATCTCGGCCAGGTCCTCGTCCGTGGCGCGGGCGCAGGCCAGCTCGGCGGCGCAGATGTCGAGCGCCTCGCGAACGCGCAGGAGGTCGCAGACCGCGCCGACATCGAGATCGGCCACGGTGTAGCCGACGTTGCGCTCCCCGACCACGAGCCCTTCGCGCTCCAGCTTCATCAGCGCCTCGCGAAGCGGCGTGCGGCTGACGCCGAAGCGCTTGGCCAGCGCACTTTCCGCCAGCCGCTCGGCCGGGCGGACCCGGCCGCTCAGGATCAGGTCCTTGAGCTGGAGATAGGTCGCCTGCCGGACGGATTGGGTCTCCGATGGATCGTTAGTGGTCAAGGCTCCGCGTCCCGTCTTGTCGAGCTGGTGGGGCTTGTCGGTCGCATCGACACCATCGGGGAGCAAGGCGGGTGCTGACAAATTCTCTTGCCTCGTCAAATTGGATACGATTATGTACCCAACATTGGATGTCCCACGCAATAGGCATATTGACCGATTGTAGAAAACAAAGGCAAGTCCGGTTGTCGCCCCGGCGCCGGTTGGAGCGATGCCCGATGTTCGACCCAGCAAACGATGCCGCCGCGAACACCATGAAGCTCTCCGCCAAAGGCCCGCTCGAACGCCTTTGCCTCGCCACCGCCGCCCGCCGAGCCTCGCGCCGACGCGGCCCCGTTTCCTCCCCAGCCGCGCGCCTCAACCCGCCGGCGTCCATCGAAGGTGATCCGATGCTTTCTTGCAGATTTCCGCTTCTCGCCGCGATGACGGCGTTGCTCGCATCCACCGTGGCGGCTCCGGCGCAGACCAAGCCGACCACCGTCACCATCGCCACGGAAGGGGCCTACGAGCCCTGGAACTTCACGGCGGCGGACGGCACGCTTCAGGGCTTTGAGGTCGATCTGGCCGCCGACCTCTGCAAGCGCATGGAGGTCACCTGCACCGTGGTGGCGCAGGACTGGGACGGCCTCATTCCCTCGCTCAACGCGCACAAGTTCGACGCGATCATGGCGTCCATGATCGTCACCGACAAACGCAAGCAGGCCATCTCCTTCAGCGAACCCTATGCGCCGACCGCGGCTGCCTTCATGGTGGAGAAGGGCGGCGCACTCGCCGGCCTTCCCGGCACGGGGACGAGCGTCGATCTCGCGGCCGATCCCGCCAAGGTCGAGAGCGAGCTGAAGCCGCTGCGCGCGGCGCTGGAGGGCAAGTCCATCGGCGCCCAGAGCTCGACCGCCAACGTCGCCTTCCTGGAGAAGTATCTGAAGGGCGCCGTCGAGGTGCGGGAATACAAGACCGTCGAGCAGCACAATCTCGATCTCGCCGCCGGGCGCATCGACGGCGTCGTGGCCCAGAAGACCTCGCTCGACGCGATGCTGGGCAAGCCCGATTTCGCCGGCTACGAGATCGCCGGCCCGACCTTCGAGGGCGACGTCTTCGGCCAGGGCATCGCGGTCGGCCTGCGCAGGGACGACGCGGCTTTGAAAGCCGAGTTCGACAAGGCGATCACCGCCGCCAAGGCCGACGGCACAATCGATAAGCTGTCCGACAAGTGGTTCAAGGCCACGGCGAAGTAACGCCCGAATCCTCCGTTCGGCGGCTCGGCGAGACCGGGCCGCCGGGCCGTCATGCGGCCAGCGTTTTCCCCAACAGCTCAAGACCGACCATGCGCCGGGCCAAGGCTCGTCCGCCCGCTCAATTCCCGGAGGCCATCGTGCCAGCGATCCCCAATTCCCTCGAAGCGCGCGACGTCGCCCACGTCCTTCACCCCTACACCAATGCCGCCAAGCATCTGGAAGAGGGGCCCTTCGTGGTCGCTGGCGGCGATGGCATCCACATCATCGATACGGACGGCAATCGCTATATCGAAGGGCTGAGCGGCCTGTTCTGCGCCTCGCTCGGCTTCAGCGAACGGCGGCTCGTGGATGCCGCGATCCGGCAGCTGGAGCAGCTTCCCTTCTACCATTCGTTCGGCGGCAAGTCGCACGAGACGGCGATCGAGCTGGCCGAGCGCCTGCTCGCCCTCTCCCCCGTTCCCATGTCGAAAGTGTTCTTCGCCAATTCGGGCTCCGAGGCGAACGACACGGCCATGAAGCTGGTCTGGTATTATCACAACGCGATCGGCAAGCCCGAAAAGAAGAAGATCATCTCGCGCGTCAGGGCCTATCACGGCGTGACGATCGCCTCGGCGAGCCTGACCGGCCTTCCCAACAACCATCGCGACTTCGACCTGCCGATCGACCGCGTCCTGCACACGTCCTGCCCGCTCCACTACCGATACGCCTTGCCGAACGAGAGCGAGGAGGCTTTCGCCACACGCTGCGCCGAAGAGCTGGAAGCCCTGATCCTCAAGGAGGGGCCGGAGACGGTCGGGGCCTTCTTCGCAGAACCGCTGATGGCGTCGGGCGGCTGCATCGTGCCCCCGCCGACCTATTACGAGAAGATCCAGGCGGTTCTCGCCCGCTACGACATCCTGCTGATCGCCGACGAGGTGATCTGCGGCTTCGGGCGGCTCGGCACCCTGTTCGGGTCCGAGGCCTTCGGCATGAAGCCGGACATGATCTCCATGGCCAAGCAGTTGTCCGCTGCCTACCAGCCGATCTCGGCTCTGATGATCAACGAGAAGATCCAGGCCGCGATCGTCTCGGAAAGCCAGAAGATCGGCACGTTCGGCCACGGCTTCACCTATGGCGGCCACCCCGTGGCGACGGCGGTCGCCCTGGAGACCCTCAAGATCTACGAGGAGCGCGACATCGTCGGCCATGTCCGCGCCATCGCCCCGCGCTTTCAGGCGCGCTTGCGCGCGCTCGGTGCCCATCCGCTGGTCGGCAACGCGCGGGGCATGGGCCTGATCGGCACGCTGGAACTCGTGCGCGACAAGGCGACCAAGGAGCCGTTCGACCCCAAATTCGCCGTGGCCGTCCATGCGGGAAAACGCGCGCAGGCGCACGGTGTCATCACGCGGGCGCTGGGCGACACGGTCAATCTCTGCCCGCCGCTGATTATAACCGAAGCCGAGATCGACGATCTCTTCGACCGCATCGAACTGGCGTTGGACGACACGGCCGAATGGGTTCGCCAGTCGGTCATGGCCTGAAACGCCGAGGGGCCGGGCGGCGCGGCGGGTCGGCGTCGCGGCCGCAAGACATGGGGATGATGGAGTGAACATGCGCAATTTCGAAGAGCCCGGCCGTTCGCTTGCGGTCGGCCGGAACGGGATGGCGGCGACGTCGCACCCCGCCGCGACGCTGACGGCCGTCGAGATTTTGAAGGCCGGCGGCAACGCGGTGGACGCGGCGGTCGGCGCCTGTGCCGTTCAATGCGTGGTGGAAGCGGGCTCGACCGGGGTCGGGGGGGACTGTTTCGCGCTGCTGGCGCCCGGCGGGGGCGACCGTGTCCTCGCCTTCAACGGCTCGGGACGCACGCCCGCCGCTCTGACGCCCGAGCGGCTGGCGGAGCTTGGCGTCACCACGCTGGATCGCTCTTCGCCGCACGTCGTCACCGTGCCGGGCGCGGTGGATGCCTGGACCCGGCTGGTTTCCGATCACGGGCGCATGCCGATGCGCGAGATCCTGTCGCCCGCCATCGCCATGGCGCGGGAAGGCTACGCGATCACGCCGCGCGTCGCCCACGACATCGAGGGCCAGCGCGAGATGCTGGCCGCCGACCCCGTGGCGCGCGAACTCTTTCTCGTGAACGGCGAAACGCCCGCCGTCGGGACGCTGCAGCGGCAGAGGGAACTCGCCGCCACGCTTGAGGCGATCGGCGAGAACGGCAGGGACGCCTTCTATCGCGGCGCCGTGGCCGAGGACATGGTGGACCGGCTCACCGCTCTCGGCGGCCTGCACACGCTGGAGGATTTCGGCGAGGCGGCGGGAGAGTATGTCGAGCCGTGCAGCGTGACCTATCGCGGGTGGACCGTGCACGAGTGCCCGCCGAACGGCCAGGGCATCGTCGCGCTGATGATCCTGAAGATCCTGGAGCGCTTTCCCGTCCGGTCCCACCCGCTCGACGTGGACGCGATCCATGTCGAGGTCGAGGCGACGCGGCTCGCCTATGCCGCGCGCGACGCCTTCGTGGCGGACCGGAGCGTCAGCGACGTTCCCGTCGACCATCTCCTGTCGGACGAACTAGCGGACCGGCTCGCGGCCGAGATCGACCTCTCGCGTGCGATCGACCCGCTTCCCGTTCTGGATGCGGTGGAGCATTCCGACACGGTCTATATCTCGGTGGTGGATCGGGACCGCAACGCCGTCAGCTTCATCAACTCGATCTTCCATCCCTATGGCAGCGGCATCTTGGCGCCCAAATCCGGGGTGCTCCTGCACAATCGCGGCCAGAGCTTCTCGATGGCGCCCGGCCATCCCAACCGGATCGGCCCGCGCAAGCGCCCGATGCACACGATCATCCCCGGAATGGTGACGCGGAGCGGGCGCACGGTGATGAGTTTCGGCGTCATGGGGGGCCATTATCAGGCCATGGGTCATGCGCACATCCTGTCCAAGCTGTTCGACCACAGAATGGACCTGCAAAGCGCCATGGACCTGCCGCGCCTCTTCCCGCTGCCCGGAACGAAGGTGGTGGAGATCGAGGAGCGGTTGCGCCTGCGCATCGGCGAGGAGCTGACGCGGCGCGGGTTCTCCGTTCAGCCGCCGAAATGGGCGATCGGCGGATCGCAGGGCATCTGGATCGACTGGGACAGCGGCGCGCTGCTGGGCGGCTCGGACCATCGCAAGGACGGCTGCGCCCTCGGTTTCTGACCGGGCCGGCAGCACGAGGAGAGACGAAAATGAGCGGATATTCCGATACGCATCTGTTCGTGGACGGGCGTTGGCGCGACGGCACGGGCGAGCGGATGGCGGTCGTCTCCCCCAGCACGGGCGAGACGATCGGCACCGTGGCGCACGCGCGCGAAGGCGATCTGGACGAGGCACTTCTGGCGGCCGAGCGCGCCTTCCGGGACTGGCGCCTCACCAGCCCGCTGGACCGCTCCAAGCTCATGCGCCGCGCGGCCGACATCCTGCGCGAGCGCGCCGAGAGCATCGCCCGCCTCATGACGATGGAGCAGGGAAAGCCGCTTGGCGAGGCGCGGATCGAGACGCTCGGCGCCGCCGACACGATCGATTGGTTCGCCGAGGAGGCGCGCCGGACCTACGGCCGCGTCGTTCCCGCCCGCGCGCCCAACGTCACGCAGATGGTGGTGAAGCATCCGGTCGGTCCGGTCGCCGCCTTCACGCCGTGGAACTTCCCTCTCAACCAGGCCGTGCGCAAGGTCTCCGCCGCGCTGGCCGCCGGCTGTTCCGTGATCCTGAAAGGGCCGGAGGAAACGCCGGCGAGCTGCGCCGAACTGATCCGGGCCTTCGCCGACGCCGGCGTGCCCGCCGGCGTCGTCAATCTCGTCTATGGCGATCCCGCCACGATTTCCGGCTACTTGATCGCCCATCCCGTGGTTCGCAAGATCTCGTTCACGGGGTCGACGGCGGTCGGCAAGCACCTCGCCTCGCTCGCGGGCCTTCATATGAAACGGGCGACCATGGAACTCGGCGGCCACGCCCCGGCCCTGGTCTTCGAGGACGCCGATCTGGCGCTGGCGGTGAAGGTGCTGTCGGGATCGAAGTTCCGCAACGCGGGCCAGGTCTGCGTGGCGCCGACGCGCTTCCTGGTGCAGGACGCCGCGTTCGAGACGTTTCTCAGCGGGTTCTCGCAAGCGGCATCGGCCATTCAGGTCGGCGACGGGCTGGCGGAGGGCACCGCGATGGGGCCGCTCGCCAACCGCCGGCGGGTCGAGGCAATGGAGACGCTGGTGGCGGACGCCGTGTCGCGCGGCGCGCGGCTGGTAGCGGGTGGAAGCCGGATCGGCAACCGGGGCAACTTCTTCCAGCCGACCGTGCTGGCCGACGTGCCGCTGGACGCGCGCGCCATGAACGAGGAGCCCTTCGGCCCGCTCGCATTGGTGAACCGCTTCGACACCTACGAGGAGGCCGTGCGCGAGGCCAACCGCCTTCCCTACGGACTGGCGGCCTATGCCTACACCACTTCGGCCAGGACGATCTCCGGCCTGTCCCGTGACGTCGAAAGCGGCATGCTGTCGATCAACCATCATGGGCTGGGGCTGCCCGAACTGCCGTTCGGCGGCATTAAGGATTCCGGCTACGGGTCCGAAGGCGGCTCGGAGGCCATCGAAAACTATCTCGACACGCGCCTCGTCACCAGCGCCGCCTGACGCGCCTGCGCCGACGAACCCCGACCCTGCCGCGAAGGACACAAGCCTTGCTGAAGCGATTGCCGATCGATCCCTATATCGCGCTCATGCTGGGCGTCGTGGCCCTGGCCTCGCTTCTGCCGGCGTCGGGGCAAGGGGCGGTGGCCGCCGGCCTTGCGGCAAAGCTCGCGATCGCCTTCCTGTTCTTTCTCTACGGTGCCCGCCTCTCGCCGCAGGCTGCCTTCGCGGGCCTGCGGCACTGGCGGCTGCATACGGCGGTGCTGCTCAGCACCTATGCCCTGTTTCCGCTCTTGGGGCTCGCCATCGGCCTGCTTGTTCCCAGCGTCCTGTCAGAGCCGCTTTATGCCGGCATCCTGTTTCTCTGCGTCCTGCCGTCCACCGTGCAGTCCTCGATCGCCTTCACATCGATCGCGCAAGGGAACGTCGCCGCCGCGCTCTGCGCGGCGTCCGCGTCCAACCTCCTCGGCATCTTCGTGACGCCCGCGCTGGTAGCGCTTCTCCTGCACACCCAATCGGGCGGCTTCTCGTTCGACATCCTCTTCGACATCGTTCTGCAACTGCTCGCGCCCTTCGTGGCCGGCCAGCTGCTCCGCCCGCTGATCGGCGCCTTCGTGCTCAAGCACAAGAAGGGGCTCGGCCTTCTCGATCGCGGCTCGATCCTTCTCGTGATCTACGTCGCCTTCTCCGCCGGCGTCGCGAGCGGCATCTGGCACCGCCTCGCCCTTGCGGATCTGGCGGTGCTCGTCCTCCTCTGCGCCGTGCTTCTCGGCCTCGTCTTGGCCGTCACCACGCTCGTCAGCCGATATGTCCTGCGGTTTCCCGTGGAGGACGAGATCGTGCTGATCTTCTGCGGCTCCAAGAAATCGCTCGCGAGCGGGCTGCCCATGGCGAGCGTTCTGTTCGCGGGGCCGCAGGTCGGCATGATCGTGCTGCCGATCATGCTGTTCCACCAGATCCAGCTCATGGTCTGCGCCGGACTGGCAAGGCGCTACTCGCTCCGCGCGCTGACGGCGCAGGACGCGGCCACGCTGGCGGTGCGGGCGGACGAGACGGATTTCGACGTCGAGCCCCAGGCGGAACAGGTCGGCGCGCGGATTGGCTGAAGCGCTTCCGGTGGCCATCCTCACGGCGGAAGGGCGGGAGAGAACCCGATGGCTCCCTCCCGCTGGACTCACCAGGCCGCGCCTTCCAGCCTGTCGAGCGGGATCTTGAGATAGCGCCGCCCGTCGCTTTCGGGCTCGGGCAGACGGCCGCCCCGGATGTTGACCTGCAGCGAATGGAGGATGAGGTTCGGCATGGCGAGCTCGCGGTCGCGCGCTTCGCGCAAGCTCACGAAGGCCTCGCGCGTCGGCGCCCGCACCAGATGGATGTTGGTGCGGCGCTGCTCTTCGACCGTGGATTCCCAGCGCGGCTCGCGCCCGCCCGGCTGGTAATCGTGGCCGGTGAAGACGCGCGTATCGCCCGGCAGGGCGAGAAGGCGCTGGATGCTGTCCCACAGCGCGCCGGCGCTGCCGCCGGGAAAGTCGGTCCTCGCCGTTCCCCCGTCCGGCATGAACAGCGTGTCGTGAACGAACACGGCGTCCCCCACCCGATAGGCGATCGAGGCCAGCGTGTGCCCGGGGGTGAACAGGACTTCGACCTCCAGCGCGCCGATGCTGAAGCGCTCGCCGTCGGCAAAGAGCCGGCTCCACTGCGAGCCGTCGGCCGGGCAGCATCCCTCGATATGGTAGAGGCCCTGCCATAGCCTCTGAACGCCGCGCACCTTCTCGCCGATCGCGGTCGGCGCGCCCGTCCGGTCGTGGAGATAGCCCGCCGCCGAGAAATGGTCGGCATGGGGATGGGTGTCGAGGATCCATTCGAGCGTCAGCCCCTCGCGCTCGATGAAGGCGAGGATCGCGTCGGCCGAGCCGGTGGCGGTCGCGCCGGACTTGGGTTCGAAGTCCAACACGGGGTCGATGATGGCGCAGGCTCGCGTCAGTGGATCGGCCACGACATACTGGACGCTGAAGGTCCGATCGTCGAAGAAGCCCGTAACGATCGGCTTGCCCGCGAGCGGGGCGGGTTTGGGCGATTCCATGCGAAGTCTCCCTTTCTGGGATGGGCTGGGCTTTCGGGGATGGGCTGCGTCAGCCGAGAAGGGCGGGAAGCCCCTTGGCGACGATGAAGAGACCGACCGCGACCACGAGCAGCGCGAAACCGAGGCCGAGCGCCTGTTTGCGACCCGACAGATGCGCGCCGAGCGCGGCGCCGGCCCAGCCGCCGACGAGACCGCCGGCGACGAAGAGAAGGGCGAGCGGCCAGTCGACGAGGCCGGAAGCGGCGTAGCTTGCCGCCGTCGCCGCCCCGAAGGCCGCGACGCCGACGAGCGAGGTGCCGATGGCGAAGGCGAGCGGCATACCCGTGGCGAGAACCAGCCCCGGCACAATCAGGAAGCCGCCGCCGATGCCGAAGAAGCCGGAGAAGAGGCCGACCGCGAAGCCGATGAGGATCAGCATCGGCAGAAGGCGGGGCGCGGTTTCCCATGTCAGCCGAACGGCGGGATCGCCCTGCGTGCCGCGCCGACGCATCATGGCGAGGCCGACGCCGATCATGACCAGGCCGAACAGCGTCAGAAGCCGCTCGCCGTCGACGGCCTTGGCGGCCGTCGCGCCCGCCAGAGAGCCGGCGACCCCGGCGAGCGCGAACACCGCCGCGCAGCGCCACTTGACCCGCTTGGCGCGGGCATGCGGCCAGAGATTGCCGAGCGCGCTGGCGGCGACGGCGACGGCGCTCGTGCCGATCGCGACATGAGGCGACGGGATTCCGACGACATAGACCAGAAGCGGCACGGCGAGGATCGAGCCGCCGCCGCCGAACAGGCCGAGCACCAGCCCGACAAGGCCGCCGGACGCGGCGCTCAATGCCAGCATGGCGCCGGATACCAGCGTGAAGGGCAGCGCGATCATGCGCCCGCCCTCCGCTTGGGCGCGATGGCGCTTGGCCCCGAGCGCGGGGCGGGCATCAGGCGAAGGAGGAGCATTCCCGCGACCATCGCGGCGACGAAGACGAGCGCCGGGGCGGGGGCCAGCGCGAGCGCGGCGAGCGCCGGGCCGGGGCAGAGGCCGACGAGACCCCAGCCGATGCCGAACACGACAGCGCCAGCCAGAAGGCGCCGATCGATCTCGCGCCGCGCGGGGAGTTCGAAGCGCTCGCCGAGCCAAGGCCGCTCCATCCGCCGCGCCAGCGCGAAGGCCGGCGCGGCGACGAGGATCGCGCCGATCATCACGAAGGCGAGGCTCGGGTCCCAGGCGCCGAAAATGTCGAGAAAGCCGAGAACCTTGGCCGGCACGACCATCTGCGACACGACGAGACCCGCGCCGAAGACGAGGCCGGACAGAAGAGCGAGAAGAACGCGCGCCATCGCTCAGCCCCCCATTCCGTGCCGGACGAGGAAGACGGTGGCCATGGCGCTCGCCATAAAGGTCAGCGTTGCGACGAGCGAGCGGCGCGAGCCGCGCGCGACGCCGCAGACGCCATGGCCGCTGGTGCAGCCGGACCCGAGCCGCGTTCCGAACCCGACCAGGAGCCCGGCGAGCGCGACGACCGGCAGCGTGACGTCGATCGAAACGGGAGGCCGTGCGACGCCGGCGAACATCAGCAACGGGGCGGCTGTAACAAGGCCGACGAGAAAGGCGGCGCGCCATTCGAACTCGGAACCGGCGGGCTTCAGCACGCCGTCGAGAATGCCGCTGATGCCGGCGACGCGCCCGTTCGCCAGAAGGAGAAGCGCGGCCGACAGGCCGATCAGGAGGCCGCCAGAGAGGGCGGGGAGGGGGGTGAAATGATCCAACGTCTTTCTCCTACGCGCCGAGGCGCCCCTCGGACTCCGGGTCGCCCGCCTTGTCGGCGGGCGGGCAGAACAGGCCCTGGAGCGTTGCGAAAAGCGCCGAGATGCGGGGGTCGGCGATGCGGTACCAGAGCGTCTGGCTTTCGCGGCGATAGGCTACGATGCCCTGCTCGCGCAGCACGGTGAGATGCTGCGAGAGGGCCGACTGCGACAGGCCGATGGCCTCGGCAAGCGAGCCCGCCGTCGCCTCGCCCATGTCGAGAAGCTTGCACAGCAGCATCAGCCGTCGCTCGTTGGCCACGGCCTTCAGGATCGCGGCGACCTCGGCCGCCTTCTCCTCGAACGCCTGTAGTCCATCCATTGCGATACTCCCTTTGTTGAGGGATATCTAATTTAGGAGATTCTAATATGCAAGGGCCCGAGAGATCGCCCTGCTGCAATCCGATAGAGGCCGGTCAGAGAGGGCGGTCGAGAAGGCGGGAGAGAACGCGCTCGACATCATCGAGCAGGGAGGAGGGAATGCCGTCTTCGCTCAAGCCGATGATCTGCATGAGGAACAGGCCCTCGACCGCAAGAAAGGTGACGCGCGCGGCCTCGGCCTCCGGCGCGTCGCCCGCCAGCCGATCGAAGATCGAGCGATACCACGCCCGCGTCTGGCTGAGGTTCTCCGGGTTCTGGATATAGGCGATCATGAGCCCGGCCATCTTGGCGTCCATCGCGTTCTGCGAGGACCGCAAGGCTGCGATGTAGCGACTGACGAACTCCGCCGGTGACGCCGCGCGATCGGGCTCGAGCATCTGGTCGAACCGGTCGGTCCAGCGGTCCACCAGCGCTTTCACCAGGGCATCCTTCGAGGCGAAGGAATATTGCACCCCGCCTTTCGAGATGCCGGCGGCTTTCGCCAGTTGGTCGATCGTCAGGCCCTGCGGCCCCTCGGCCCGCACGATCGCCTCCGCCGCGTCGAGCAGGGTTTCGCGCGTGATGGTCGGCTTTCGTCCCATGCGTCCGGCTCTCCGCTCTCGGATGAATTCTCGTTGAAATCCATACGTATGTATTTATATAACGCGGCGCAACCGGGATAGAGATCCGCCATGACTGCCCAACAGCCCGATCCCAGACGCTGGCTCACCCTTCTCGCCGTCATGCTGGCCTTTCTGCCGGTTGTCCTCGACATGACGATCCTCCATGTCGCCGTGCCGACCCTGACGCAGGATCTGCGCGCATCGGCCAACGCGGTGCTCTGGATCATCGACATCTATCCGCTGCTGATGGCGGGGCTGGTCGTGCCGATGGGAACGCTGGCCGACAAGGTGGGTGCGCGAAAAATCCTGCTGCTTGGGCTCGTCGTCTTCGGGCTCGCTTCGGCCTTGGCCGCCTTCTCCACCAGCGCCGGCCTGCTGATCGCGGCGCGCGGCCTTCTGGCGATGGGCGGCGCGATGGTTATGCCCAGCGTTCTCGGGATCATCCGCAAGACCTTCGAGGACGATGGCGAGCGCGCGATGGCGCTGGGCCTTTGGGGCACGGTCGGCGCGGCCGGTGCGGCCGTCGGGCCGCTGATCGGGGGCGGGCTTCTCGCCCATTTCTGGTGGGGCTCCGTCTTTCTGGTGAACGTGCCCGTCATGCTCGTCGTCGCGCCGGCCTGCGCCCTGCTTCTGCCCAAGGGCGAAGCGACGATGCCCGGGCGATGGCCCATCGGGCAGGCGCTGCTCCTGATCGCCGGCATGATGTTGCTGGTCTACGGCATCAAGGCCGGGTTCGGCGCCAAGCAGCCGCTGCCGCTGATCGCGCTGATCGTTCTCGCCGGCGCCGCTCTGCTTGCGATCTTCGTGCGCTGGCAGCTTCGATCCAGGACGCCGATGCTGGACATGACCCTCTTCTCGCATCCCGCCATCGTGGCGGGCATCATCATGGCGGTGGTCGCCTCCGGCGCGCTGGCGGGGGTCGAACTGACGCTGGCGCAGGAGTTGCAATATGTGCTGGGCAAGACGCCGCTTCAGGCCGGCTTTTTCATGATCCCGATCATGGTCGCGGCGGCGCTGGGAGGTCCCGTCGCGGGCACGCTGTCGAACCGGTTCGGCCTGCGGAGCGTCGCCTGCGTGTCGCTGCTGATCGCCGCCGCCTGCCTCGGCGCCCTCGGCCTCAGCGATTTCGGCGAGCCCGGCCTCGCCGTTCCCGCGCTGCTGGCCGTGCTCGGCCTGACCTTGAGCATCGGCCTGACGGCCTCCTCGATCGCGATCATGGGATCGGTGGAAGCGGCCAAGGGCGGCGCGGCGGGCTCGCTGGAGGCGACCTCCTACGAACTCGGCACCGGGTTCGGCATCACGATCTTCGGCGTGTTCATGTCGGCGGTCTTCGCCGCCTCGATCGACCTGCCGCCCGAGCTCGCGCCGCCGCTCGCCGAGCAGGCGTCCCGCTCGATCGGCGATGCGTTTCTCGTGGCCCATGGCATGGGCGGAGAGGAGGCTGCCGCCTTGATCGGCGCCGCGAAACGCGCCTTCAGTCAGAGCCACACGGCGCTTCTATCGACCGCGGCGATGATTCTCGCATTCCTCGCCGTCGCCGTGTTCTTCCTGCTGGGAAGCTACAGGGCGCGGAGCAGCCCCGCCCACTGAGGCCGACGCGTCGCTCACGCATGCGTCGGCCTGCAGCTCTTGATTCCGGGTCGTGTCGGTGAAGTCTCGGTTCGGTCAGTCGACCGCGATCATCACGTCGGACGCCTTCACCACGGCATAGGCGTCCTTGCCCACTTCGAGGCCGAGCGCATCCACCGCCTCGTTCGTGATGGACGACGTGATGATCGCGCCGCCCGCGACTTCGATCCGCACATGCGCGGTGGTCGCGCCCTTGGTAATTTCGACGACCTTGCCCTTGAGCTGGTTGCGAGCGCTGATCTTCATGCGATTCTCTCCGGGCTTTAAGTGACACTCGGCGCGCCGGCGCCGCGTCCGATGGTCCTACATCATGCAGGCGACGAACTCATAGCGGGGTCGAGCGGTCGCGACGGATTGTCCGGCTCCTTTTCGCACGCTCAGCGAGACGGTGCGTGCGCGCCTGCCGGAATGCGAGCGATGACCTTGATCTCGAAGTCGAAGCCGGCGAGCCAGTTGACGCCGATCGCCGTCCAGTTGGGATAGGGTGCCTCGGAGAAGATCTCCGTCTTCACTTCCATGATCGTCGGAAACTGGTTTTCGGGATCGGTGTGGAACGTCGTAACATCGACGATGTCGTCGAAGGTGCAGCCCCCGGCGGCCAGCGTCGCTTTCAGATTGGCGAAGGCGAGCCGGACCTGCTCCTTGAAGTCGGGCTCCGGCGACCCGTCCGCACGGCTGCCCACTTGGCCGGAAGCGAACAGAAGGTCGGCCGAGCGGATCGCGGCGGAATAGCCGTGGGCTTCGTAGAGCGCGTGGCGATCGGCGGGAAAGACGGCGTCGCGTTTGGTCATGACGAGTTCCTTGTTGGGGGGTGCTGGACCTTCGTCTTCGAAAGGCCAAGGGGCTTCGTGCAGCCGGGTTTCTATGATATACGGCCCGTATGTGAAATTATCGCATACGCCCCGTATGTCAACCGGACTCGTATGCTTATGCCGAGGATGGACCCCGCCATGGTTCCCAGACGCCGCGCCGAGACGATGGAGGAAAATCGCGCCAAGCTGGTTTCGGCGGGTCGCCGCGCCTTTGCCGAAAAGGGCTTCGCCGCCGCCTCGATGGACGATCTGACCGCCGAGGCGGGGCTGACGCGGGGCGCGCTCTATCACAAATTCGGCGACAAGAAGGGGCTGCTGGCCGCTGTGGTGGCCGAGGTCGATGGCGAGATGGCGGCGCGGGCGCGAGACGCCGCCGCGTCCGCCGGAAGCGACTGGGACGGGCTGATCGCCGAAGGCGCGGCCTATATCGAGATGGCGCTCGACCCCGAAATCCGGCGCATCGTCCTTCTGGACGGGCCGGCCTTTCTAGGAGACCCGTCCCACTGGCCCAGCCAGAACGCCTGCCTCGAAATGACGAAACAGGCGGTCGAAAGACTGATGGCGGACGGGATGCTGAAACCCGTCGATGTCGAAGCCGTCGCGCGCCTCCTGAACGGCGCGGCCCTGAATGCGGCCCTGTGGGTCGCGGCGAGCGACGAGCCCCGGTCCGTTCTCCCACGGGCTGTCGAAGCCTTCCGCGTGATGGCTTCGGGTCTGCTCGCTGAGCGCGGGTAAGCCGGATCGCTGCCGTTGTTCGGCGAGCGGTTTTGCCTCTCGGGAACATGTCGGCCTCGTTTCATCGAGCCGCACGGGGTGGGTCGGAAAGAGGGGCTTGTATCTTGCGGCTCCGGAGGCCGAGGCTTGCATTGAACCCGAGGCAAGCGGCGCGGGCGAGGCGCCGCGCCTCTCTCGCCAGATACAGATTTGGTCTTCGGCGTCCCCGTTTCGAAAACTCGTATGGACCCTTTATGCGGTCCTGCCGAATTCTCCCCTCATCGAGACAACGGGAGCGATCTCCTTCGATGAGTACGGCTTTCACCGGCGTGGTCACGTCCTTGATCACGCCTTTCACCTCCAGCTTCGACTTGAGCCTCGGCCATGCGTCGCGGGTGGACACGTTCCGCGTCGCCTGCCTCGCGCGATGGCAAGCGCGCTGCGGCGTCTCGGCGCTCTCGGTCGCGGGATGGGCGGGCGAGGGGTCCACGCTTTCGCGCGCCGAGCGCATCGCGCTGATCGAGGCCGCGAGCGGCGCCAAGGGGCCGATGGCCATTCTGGCCGACATCGGTTCACCCAGCACGGCGGCGTCCGTCGCGCTCGCCATGGACGCCACCAGCGCCGGGGCGGACGGGCTCGTTCTTGTCATGCCCTATTACAACAAGCCGACCTTTCCCGGCATTCGTCGCCATGTTGAAGCCGTCGCAAGCGCAACGTCCCTGCCGCTTCTTCTGGAGTTCGACGAGGCGAGGACGAAGGTCCGACTGTCGTCGGTGGAGATGGCGGAACTGACCGGCATCGGAACGGTGGCTTCCGTCATCGACCATTCGCCCAACCCGCTGCATGTCGAATGCATGAGCCGGGCACGGCATGGCGTCTCGTTTCTGGCCGCTCACGAGCCGACGGCCGCCGCCTGCGGACTGCTGGGGGCGGACGGGCTGTTCAGCGCCGTCGCGAATTGCGCGCCGGGCCTGGTGGTCGCGCTCTGGCGGGCCATCGAGGAGGGGGATGTCACCCGAGCGCGAGATATCGCCGCGCGTTTGAAGCCGCTTGCCGATCTCGTGGAGGCGGAGGGCGTGCCCGCGCTGAAAGAGCTTCTGCAGGATGCCGTCGGAAGCGAGACGACGGTTCGCCTCCCGCTGCATCCGCTCGGCCAGGCCGCGCGCCGGCAGGTCGAGGCTGTTCGCCAGATGTTGGACGAGGCGCAGGCGGCGCCCAGTGCCGCTCAGCGGAAGGTCGCCGCCCGATGAGTGCCCTGCGCGAATGGGAGAGCGCCTTCGACCCACTGGCCTTCACGCTGAGGCCGAACGGACGGGGATGTTGGCTCGTGGAAGGACCATGCAATCGCTGCGGCGGGCTCTTCGTATCGCGAGACGCCGCGCTCGCGTTCATTCACCGCGAGCGGCGGGCGCTGGAGGAAACCTTGCGAAGCGCCGGCGCTCGTTCCCGATGCGACCCGGACACGCCGCCGACATCCACGCTGCCCTTGCGGCTTCTGTCTCCGTCGTCCCGCGTCTGAGGTTCAGCCGTTCGCCATCGGTGTGAGAAAAGGAAAGGGCCGGCGCTCGCCGACCCTTCCGTCAATATCGAATTGAGCCAAGCCTTACTTCTTCGGCGCCGGCTGACCGGCCTGGGACTGAGCTTGGGCCTGAGCCTGAGCTTGCTCCTTGGCCTGATTGCGGGCGTCGACCTTGGCGCGATGGTGGCCGATGGCACATCCGGCCGCCGCGCCCACGACGGAATGGCCCTTGCCGACGAAATGGCCGCCCACGGCTCCCACCGCGGCGCCTTTGAGGCAGCCGGCGGCATAGGACGGGCCGGCAGCGAGAGTGAGGATGGCGAACAGGGCGATCGTTGCAGTCTTACGCATCATGATCTCCGAATGCAGCGTGGGAGGGGTGTTGAAATCGTCGTCGTCAGCAGGGTCGCGATGTCCCGTCTGTCTCCCTTCAGATCAGGACCGTCGCGGGCTTGTTCAAGCTTTCGTGATAACTCGGTCGGAAGGTCTCTAGTTCCCTAAACGATCGAGAGACCGTCGCGCCTTTTTTGGATTCGAGCCACGCGATCGGGCAGAGACAAGGGGATCGACACGGGACCCGGAACCGGCTCTGCGCCGCTGCGGATCGGACCCGATCGAGGCGGTTTTGCTTGCCGGTGTGGGGGAACAACCTAGCTTTGTCTCGCTCGGTGGCTCGTGCCACGGTATTCGAGGGAGCGTTTATGCGAGTTCGTGTTGCTACTGCCTGCATCGCCACGATGTTGGCGACACTCGGTTCGGCCGTCGCGGCCGAGACACTGCCGCCCCGCAAGGCCGGCTTGTGGGAGACCCAGACCAAATCGCCGGATGGCGACGTCACGGTCCGCCAATGCATCGACGAAAAGACGGACCAACTGGCCCAAGGCGCTTTCGGCGCAGGGCAGAACTGCTCCAAGCAAACCCTGGTCAAGACCGGGACGGGCTATGAGAGCGAATCCGAATGCAAGATCGGTCCGATCTCGGCGACGGGAAAGAGCACGATTAGCGGCGACTTCGACAGCAAGATCCATATGAAGGTGGACACCACGCTGGTCGGAATGCCCGACTCCAAGGAGCCCGTCCGGCGCCAGATGGAGATCGACGCCAGCTATATCGGCCCTTGCGAAGCCGGCCAGAGCCCCGGCGACATCATCATGCCCGACGGCAAGGTCATCAAGATGCCCACGGGCGTGCCGCCGAAAGGCTGACCGGCGCGTCGTAAATCTCTCGTCATGACGACGAAAGACCCGGCGGCGAGTCCTTTCGCAGCCGGGTCTTTCTCGCTGTTCGGCTGGGAACCCAAGTCCCGTCTAGGCGGACGGTTGCCGCGAACGCTCGTCGGCTGCCAGATCGATGAAGGCCCGCAGCGGCGCGGGCACGAGGCGGCGCGAGAAGTAGAGGCGCGGACCGTCGAACGGCTGCCACCAGTCGGGCAGGATCGGCGCGAGAGCGCCGCTCGCAAGATGCGGATCGAGCCAGTTGCGAAACATGTAGAGGATGCCGTGGCCCGCGATCGCGAGCTCGATCGCGGCGGCCGCACCACCCGTTCCCATGGTCAGCCGCGCCGGCGGATCGACGGTGAGTTCCACTCCCTCGCGCTCGAACTCCCAAGGGCCGAGCGCGGCGCCCGAGATCCGCACGCGGATGCAGTCGTGGTCGAGAAGGTCGCTGGGATGGGCGGGGAGGCCACGGCGCGTGAGATAGGCGGGCGAGGCCGCGAGCGCCCCTTCCTGTCGGCGAGGGCCGATCGGAACGGCGATCATATCCTGCTCCAGATGCTCGCCATAGCGGATGCCGGCGTCGCAATCGGCGGCGGTAATGTCCACGAGCCGGTCCTCCACCACGATCTCGATCCGGACATCGGGATAGGCCGCCATGTAGCGATCGATCAGCGGCGGCAGGATATCCACCATGACGGCGCCCGGCACGTTGAGCTTGAGCCGCCCGCGCAGCGCCGGGCCTGAGCTTGCCGCCTCGTCCAGCGCGGCCCGCGCCTCGAAAAGCAGTGGCGCGACGCGCTCGGTGAGGCGCCGCCCCGCCTCGGTCGGCATGACGCTTCGGGTCGTGCGGCTGATGAGGGGCACGCCAAGGCTGCTTTCCAGCCGCGTGATCGTTTCGCTGACGGTGGAGACCGACAGGCCGAGGCTTCGAGCGGCCCGCCGAAAGCCTCCGGCCTCCGTCACCGCAAGGAGCACCCGAAGATCGTCGAGGGAGGGTCGCGCGTCATTGTTCGCCATGCCGAACAGGCTATTCGCCCGAGGCCGGCTTATCAACAACGCGGGAAAAGGCGATCTTCACGCCATGAAGCAGGAGACAGACATGACCGACACGAACCCAAAGGCCTCTGCGGCCGGACGTTTCACCTTTCCCGGCACCACGCTTTCCGTCAACCGGATGGGCTACGGCGCGATGCAACTCGCGGGCCCGCATGTGTTCGGCGAGCCGAGCGACCCGGAGGAGGCGAAAGCTGTCCTGCGCGAGGCCCTGTCGCTCGGCATCGACCATATCGACACCAGCGACTTCTACGGCCCCCATGTCACGAACCGCCTGATCCGCGAAGCGCTCCACCCTTATCCGGCGAACCTCGTTCTCGTCACCAAGATCGGCGCCTGGCGCGACGAGGCGGGCGGGTGGATTCTGGAGCGGAACAAGGATTTCCTGCGCAAGTCCGTCGAGGACAATCTCGACCGGCTCGGCATCTCGCAGATGTCCATCGTGAACCTTCGCATGGGCGGCCCGGAGGACGACGTCGCCGCGCCGATGAAGATTATGCGGCGGATGCAGGAGGAGGGGCTTCTCGCCCATATCGGCATCAGCACCGTCAGCGAGGCGCAATTGCGGACCGCCCGCGATCTCGCCGAGATCGTCTGCGTGCAGAACCACTACAACCTCGTGCATCGCACCGACGACGCGATGATCGACGCGCTGGCCGCGGACGGGATCGCCTACGTCCCCTATTTCCCGCTCGGCGGCTTCACCCCGCTGCAGGCGGATCGCCTGAGCGAGGTGGCGAGCGACCTCGGCCGGACGCCGCAAGCGGTGGCGCTCGCCTGGCTGCTCCAGCGCAGCCCCAACATCCTCGTCATTCCCGGCACGTCGAAGCGCCGGCATCTTCATCAGAACGTCGCCGCAGCCGAGCTGAGATTGAGCTCGGATCACCTCAGCCAGCTCGACAGCCTCGGGAACGCGGACCAACGGTAGCCGCTTTCTCGGCCGTCGCCGAAGCAGCGACGCGGACGCGCCTCGCTTGGCCGGGGCGGCCCGGCGACGCCAGACCCGAGCATGGCGTCGCCGGAGCCTGACCCTTACGCCGTCGCGGTCGGCAGGGCGTACTGCATCGCCTGGAGGTCGGCGATCAGACCGGGGCCGCTCGGCTGCCAGCCGAGCTGGTCCCGGGTCCACGCGCTGGAGGCGCGCATATCCAGCCCTGCGAAGATCGCCAGCCATCCGAAATAGGCCGGGGAGTCCGCAGTCGCGAGCGACTTTGTCGGAAGGCCGAGGCCTTGGGCCACGGCCTCCGCAATCTCGCGCATGGCGACGCCTTCCTCGGCGACGGCATGATACCGCGCGCCTTTCTGCCCGCGATCGAGCGCGAGGGCGTAGAGTTTGGCGACATCGAGCACATGAGCCGCCGACCAGCGATTGTTCCCCTCGCCGACATAGCCGACGAAGCCCTTCTCGCGCGCATTCTCGATGAGCGGCGAGACGAGACCCTGCTTGACCGGGTCGTGAACCTGCGGAAGCCGCACGACGCGAACGTCGACGCCCTTGTCCAGCAGGGCGTTGCCGGCTTCCTCGGACGCGATGCGGGGGATCGGGTGATCGGTGTTGAAGACCGATTCCATTGCCGGCTGACCCGTTCCCGGATCGCCGATCGCAACGCCAGACGTGATGAGAAGCGGCCGGTCGGACCCCTGAAGAACCGAACCCAAGGCGGTTACGACTCGCCGATCCTTCTCGCAGTTCGCGACGAAATTGCTGAACTCGTGGTCGAAGGCGGTGTGGATCACGGCATCGGCCCGCTCAGCCCCTGCGCGCAGGCTGTCGAGATCTTCGAGCGTGCCCCGATGGGGCTCGGCGCCCAGGGCCGAGAGGGCTCGCGCCCCGGCGTCGGACCGCGTCAGGCCCAGCACCTGATGCCCGGCCGCCAGAAGTTCGGGAAGGATGCGCGAGCCGATGAACCCGGTCGCACCAGTCAGGAAAACGCGCATGGGAAATCTCCGATCATGTTCGGAGATTTATTTCGGCCTAAATCCTGTCGTGTTAAAGAGGGGACTTTATCAGGGTATAATCGCCAACAGGATCGCCATGCCGAGCGAGACCGACAACGCGCTGGGAACGTTTCTCAAGAACCGCCGCACGCGGATGGACCCCGCCACGTTCGGCTTCGCCGGGCGGCGGCGCACGCCGGGCCTGCGGCGCGAGGAGGTGGCGCAGCGCGCCAACATCTCGCCGACCTGGTACACTTGGCTGGAACAGGGGCGGGGCGGCGCGCCCTCCGCCGATGTCCTGAACCGGATCGCCGCCGGGCTGATGCTGACCGAGCCTGAGCGCGAGCACCTCTTCATTTTGGGCCTCGGGCGCCCTCCCGCGACGCGCTACCAAGGCCCGGAGGACGTGACGCCCCGGCTTCAGCGCGTGCTGGACGGGATGCGGTTCAGCCCGGCCATCATTAAGACGGCGACCTGGGATGTGGTGGCGTGGAACGCGGCCGCCGCGGCGCTGCTCACGGATTACGGCACGCTGCCGCGCGAACAGCGCAACATCCTGCGCCTCATGTTCACGAACTCCCGTGTCAAGGCGGCCCAGGCGGACTGGCTCGGCGTCGCCCGCTATGTCGTCGGCGCGTTCCGGGCGGATGCCGCCCGCGCCGGTGCGCAAGGCGACATCGCGCAGCTGGTGGACGAGTTGTCCAAGCTCAGTCCCGAATTCGAGGCCCTGTGGCGCGCCAACGATGTCGCCGGCCATGCGGACGGGCTGAAATGCCTCCGCCATCCCGAACATGGCCTGATCGAACTGGAGTTCTCCGCCTTCGCCGTGGACGGCCGCCCGGATCTCGGAATGATCGTCTACAACCCGGCTTCGCCGGAGACGGCCCGGCGCATCGAGGCTTTGCTGGCGTCGAGGGATCGCGCCTCGTGAGCCTTTCGGATCAACGGGCCCGTGCGAAGGCGTGCGCACGGGCCGCCCGGTCTTCGCCGTCAGGCCTGATCCGTAGTCCTTCTCAGGATCATTCCCGCATAGTGCAGAATGTCGGGCGAGACGAACTCGCCGTCGGCGGTGAAGCCGGTGTCGTCGACATAGTCGATGTGTCGGCCGGTCACGACATAGCGTCCTTGGTAGGCATGCGCTCGCCCGTTCCGCGCTTCGTCGTAGCGCCCGTTTGGCAGGAGTTCGTGCCGGATGCGCCCGTCGGCCGTAACCCATAGGCCGACATAGGGATGGCCCTTGTCGCCGCTCATGCCGGGTTGGCGACCGGGCGCACGACGATCTCGGTTGTATCCACGTCCGCCGGCTGCGCGATCGCGTGGAGGATGGCGCGCCCGATCGCCTCCGGCTTCAGCGCCACCGCGCGGTAGCTCGCCATCGCAGCCCGTGCGGCTTCGTCGGAGATGCTGTCGGCCAGTTCGGATTCCACCACGCCGGGGCAGACGCTGGTCACGCGGATGCGGTCGTTCTCCTGGCGCAGCCCGTCCGAGATCGCGCGCACCGCGAATTTCGTCGCGCAATAGACGGCGGCGGTCGGGGAGACCTGGAGGCCGCCGATCGAGGCGATGTTGACGATGTGACCGAAGCCCTGGGCGTTCATCGCAGGCAGCACCGCCGCGATGCCCCAGAGGACGCCCTTGATGTTGACGTCCACCATTTGCTCCCACTCTTGAACCTTGAGCGAGGCCAGGGGCGAGAGCGGCATGACGCCGGCATTGTTGACGAGAACGTCGATGCGGCCGAACTCCGCGAGCGCGGCCTTCGCGAAGGCCGCGACGTCTTCGCGATCCGTCACGTCGAGCCGATGCACGCGTGCCGTGCCACCCGCCTCCGTGATTTCGGCGCGCAGCCGATCGAGCCGATCCGTCCGCCGCGCACCGAGCACCACCGTCATTCCAGCCTCCGCCAGAACGCGAGCGGTGGCTTCGCCGATGCCGCTGCTGGCGCCTGTGATGAGTACGATCTTGTCCATGGTCATTCACCTCAGCTTGTTTTGTGGAAGGTAGCCGGGGCGCGCTTTCTCGACTATCGAGCCAATGGTGCATGGCTTGGTAAGCGAGGGTGGACAATGTCGATCGATCTCAACGCTCTGCGCGTGCTAGCCGCCGTCGCGCGTGTCCGCAGCTTCCGTGCCGCGGCCGATCAGCTCGGCGTCACCCGGTCGGCCGTCAGCCAGTCCGTCCGCAAGGTGGAGGATGCGCTGGGAACGGCGGTGCTCCGACGCACGACGCGCAGTGTCGCCTTGACCGAAGCGGGTGAAACCTTGCTGGAGCGGGTCGCGCCCGCACTTGCCGAGATCGAGGAGGCCATCGCGGCCACCGCCACGCCTGAAGACACGCCCTCCGGCCTCCTGCGCTTGGCGGTGTCCTCCATTGCGGAAAGCTTCCTGTCCGGCGATCTGCTGGCTTCGTTCGTCGCCGCCCATCCCCGCGTTCGGCTCGACATCGTCGTGACCGATGCCGAGTTCGACATCGTCGCCGCCGGGTTCGATGCGGGCGTTCGGCTGGGCGAGGTGATCGAGCGCGACATGATCGCGGTTCCCGTCAGCCTGGAGCAGCGCCAGATCGTCGTCGCCGCTCCGGCCTATCTGGCGCAGGCCGGAGCGCCCGTTCACCCGCGCGAGCTGACGCGCCACCGCTGCGTCGGCTGGCGGTCGTCCGCCGATACGGCCCCGTATCGCTGGGAATTCAGTGAAGATGGGCAGGACTTCGCTGTCGCCGTCGACCCCGAAGTGACCACCAACGACATGGCCTTGATGGTGAAGATGGCGCGGGCCGGAGCGGGCCTCACCA
The DNA here is from genome assembly GCF_001463785.1 of Aureimonas sp. AU40. Lineage (NCBI taxonomy): Bacteria > Pseudomonadati > Pseudomonadota > Alphaproteobacteria > Hyphomicrobiales > Aurantimonadaceae > Aureimonas > Aureimonas sp. AU40. The sequence goes on along the minus strand of NZ_BBWL01000046.1, from coordinate 144,612 downwards.
TCGGCATGGCCGAAACCTTCGCGCCATCCCTGCGCGAGGGAACGCTCAGGATCGTCCTGGAGGATTTCTGCCCGCCGCTGCCCGGCTTCTTCCTGTTCTACCCCAGCCGGCGGCACCTTCCCGCCAAGCTGCGTGCGCTCGTGGATCATGCGAAGGAATGGCGGAGGGATCATCTCCGATCGGAGTCGTTCGCGAACGGCGAAAGACTTTAGGCCCACTTGGACCGAAGACCTGAGGCCGCCGCTCCGGCATGCCGCCCATCCATGGATCGGCGACAGCACGACCGTTTGGCGATCCGCATCGGAACCTTCCGGACACGAAAAAGCCGCTGGGGATTTCACCCAACGGCTCCAGCGTCTCTTTCGAGATCGGCCCTGCAAATCAACTCGCCAGTACATCCGTGGTCGGACAACCCGCTGGGCCTCGGCGGCGCATCGACCTTTTATGGGACGCGCCGTCGATCTCTTATGTGGGCGGCCCGTGGTGGATGTACAAGGGGTTAAGGACGCTTGAGCGTATTCGATGTCTCGATGGCTGGATCGTTCGAGACCTCGGGTTCGTCGGCATGGTCCCTTTTGGCCTCCGGGCTGCCCGCGTCCGCCTCGGGATCGGTGAACTTCCCGACATTGACCAGATCGTTGTCGAGACCTTCGAACTGCTCGGCGATGACCTGCTCTTCTTTGTCGTCGGTGGTCTTGGCGTCTTTGGGCGTTTTCGTATTCGACATGATGCTCTCCCGGTTTTCTTCGAGGAGCAAGAGCGTCGGGCGGCGAAGTGTTCCTCCATCGCTTGCTCGGCCAACAAGCTTTGCGAGGAATGGGATCGGCGCGCGGACGATCTCGAACCGCTGACGCGCGGTCGCAGCGAACGATGTCGCGCTATCCATCAGCCAAATGATCGGAACGTCGCTCGTTGCTGGCGGTTGAGGTCTCGCAACGGAGAAAGAGACCATGACCAAGGGTGTGATGAACGCCTGGGAGATCGAGGCCGGCAAGATGCGCGGGCGCGATCTGACCAAAGAGGAAACCGCCGCGCTCAGCGAACAGATGCTTCGCGGCACGCTCACGCCCGAAATGCACAAGCGCAAGCGCAAGAACGTGATCCGCACGGCGATCGACGGGGTTCGGCCGGGCAAGAAGCTGCGCGCCGGCTAAAGCAGGACGCAGCAATGCGGTTGGCTCCATACGGGGGCCAGCCGCGCCGAACTCTCTCGCTTCAACCGGCTAGTCACAGCCGAGCTGCGTGATCCGGTCCAGCATGCGGATCAGATCGACTACGGACCTCGCCTGCATCTTTCGCATCGCGTGGCCGCGGCGAACCTTCACCGTGATCTCGCTGAGGCCGAGGTCGGCAGCGATCTGCTTGTTGAGAAGACCCTGCCCGACGAGGGCCATCACCTGCCGCTCGCCCGGCGAGAGCGATTGCCAGTTGCGGCAAAGGTCCGCGAACTCGCCATCCACCTGCAACCGGGCCCGGTCCCGCTTCAGCCCGTCCTGGATCGCGTCGAGAAGGTCCTGGTCGCGAAAGGGTTTGGTCAGGAACTCGATCGCGCCGTGCTTCATGGCGCGGACCGACATTTCGATATCGCCATGCCCGGTAATGAAGATGACGGGCATGCGCAAGCCGTGCGCGCCCATCCGCCGATGAAATTCGAGCCCGCTCTGGCCGGGCATGCGAACGTCGAGGACGAGGCAACTCGGGCCGTTCGGCTTTTCGTTGCCAAGGAAATCCTCCGTCGAGCCGAAGGTCCGCGCGCTCAGGTCGACGGAGGCGAGTAGGTCCGCCAGCGCCTCGCGAATGCCGGGGTCGTCGTCCACGACGTAGACGACAGGCGCTTTCGAATCCTCATGGCCTGCGCTCTTGCCCGTCACGTGTCGTCTCCTTCGCAGGAGGGCAGGGTGCAGCGGAAGACGGCGCCGAGCCTTGGCTTGGACGTCGCCCAGATCCGCCCGCCATGGGCCTCGACGATGGAGCGGCTGATCGTCAGGCCGATGCCCATGCCGCCCTCTTTCGAGGTCCAGAAGGAATCGAAGAGATGGTCGAGCGCGTGGGTGCCGAGGCCGACGCCCGTGTCGGAGATGGAAAAGCCGATATCCCGCGCGCCCTCGCGAAACGATGCGATCTCGAGTTCGCGCCGAGCTTCCGGCACGGCGCTCATCGCCTCGATGGCGTTGAGAAGCAGATTGGCCATGACCTGCTGCAGCTGAACCTTGTCGGCCAGGAGAGGGGGAAGCCCTTGTGCGAGGTCGAGCGACAGGGCGATCGCGTTTCGCTCGATCTCGCCTTGCGCCAGAACGGTCGCCTCCCGCAGCATCTCGTTGAGATCGAGGCGCTGCTTGCGCGGCATCTCGCCCTTGGCCAGACCCCGGACGCGGATGATCACGTCGCCGGCCCGGTTCGCCGCCTCGACGATGCGCCCAAGCGCCTGCTGCGCCTTGGCCAGATCGGGCGGCTCGCGGTTCAGCCAGCGGCAGCCCGCCTGGGCGCTCATGGAAATGGCCGCGAGCGGCTGGTTGATCTCGTGCGCGATGGAGGCGGTGAGTTCGCCGAGGCGCGTCAGCCGGGCCATCTGCCCGAGCTTGGCCTGCGCCTCGAAGACGGCGGCCTTGGCCGCCACGAGCTTGAGCGAGAGATAGGTGGTGACGGCGATGGCGAGAACGCTGATCGCGCAGTTCATGAGGCCGGCATCGAAGGCGCCCGAGCGCGTCAGAAACAGGCTCGCCACCGTCAGCACCGCGCAGAAGACGGCCAGCGCCACGACGCCGCGCACGGAGAGAAGCTCGATCGCCAGAAGGATGACCGCCGTATAGAAGACCGCGACGGCGATCTCAAAATGCGTGACCGTGTCGGCGACGAAGATGGAACCCGTCAGAACCGCGAGGGCCACGAGGCGCCAACGCGGCCGCCGCCGCGCCTCGCGCTTCCGCTCCCCCGCGCTCGCCATCATCGCCCCATTCCCATGCTCGTCGTCCGGTTTTCATCAGATTCTGTCGAACCGCCAGCGGGCGGAGGTGACAAGCGGCTCCAGGCTCAGCCTGCCGATGATCTGCTCGATCAAGCGGTCCTGCCGCTGGTCGGCGCGCATCGTCGCGTTGACCTCCACCCGGTTGGAATCCTCGATGTTGGTGCTTTCGATTTCCTGAATGTGGAGGTTGGTCCCGACATCGCGCAGGAGGAGCGCCCGAACATCCGCCTCGCGCTCGCCATGGCAGACGATCGAGACGGTGTAGATGCTTTTCAGGTCCGGCGCCAAGGGCAGGCGCAGCTCGATGGCGCGCACGAGCGGGCGCAAGAGGAGGTTCACCGCGATGACGAAGAGCGTGCAGATCGCGGCATGGGGATAGAAGCCCGCGCCGCAGAGGGTTCCCACCCCGGCCGAGCACCAGAGCGTCGCGGCCGTGTTCAGGCCGCGAACGTTCAACCCCTCCTTGAAGATGATGCCCGCGCCGAGAAAGCCAATGCCCGACACGACCTGCGCGGCCATGCGCGTCGGGCTCGACTCGCCGGGAATGAGGGCGGCGAAGGTGACGAAGATCGCCGCGCCGATCGCCACCAGCGTGTTGGTGCGAAGACCCGCCATGCGCTGGTGCCATTGCCGCTCGAAGCCGATGGCGCAGCCCAGAACCAGGGCGGAAAAGAGGTTCAGCGCCGTTTCGGGCAGGTGGTCGAGCATCGCGATCGGGTCCGGGGAGGTTTTGCGCAGCGGACGAGCGCTATCGCAGGGCTTCGTCACAGACGTGTGTCGGCAAGCGGCGCGTCATCTCGGATTGTCCAGGCTGAAGAGATCGGCGCCCTCGTCATAGGCGAAGGTCTCGGCGTAGCGGCCCCACTGGATGATGGATTTGAGGGTCCGCGCGGCGTCGGGCTCCGACAGCGTGTCCTCCAGCTCGTCCAGAAACCGGCGGGCCGGCGCGCGGTGGATCGGCCGGTCGTCCAGCACGCGGCGCACATGCGCGGCCAGCGGCACGTAGCTCAAGAGATGCTGCGCGAAGATCTGCTTGCGCTGGTCGACCTCCGCCTCGACATAGCGCCGCCCCGCCGTCAAAAGCTTGATGTCGCCATTGCCGAGTTCGGCGAAGCGCAGGAGTTGCAGCACTTCGGCGATAGGGAAGAGGTCGTCGGCCTCGTATTGCAACTCGGCCGCGAGCTTGGGCAGGTCCGCCTGCCCCTCGTAGGGAGGCGCGGCGATGGTCTCCATCAGGCCGGCCAGCGAGTTGGTGGAAACGCGCGGCAGCGCCATGCCGATGTCCGTTCCCGGGAAGAGCCCCTCCCGGTGGTGGTCGGCCTCGCTGCGGGTCGTCATCCTGACATAGATGTCCTCGACCAGGGCGCGGAAATTCGGGTCCTGGCGGCTGCGCGGTTGCGGCAGATCCACCTTGATCTCGGCGATGACGCGGCCCGGATTGGAAGAGAAGACGAGGATGCGGTCGCACATCAGCACCGCCTCCTCGATATTGTGCGTCACCATCAGGACGGACTTGATCGGCATGCGGCCCTCGCTCCAGAGATCGAGAAGGTCGGTGCGCAGCGTTTCGGCGGTCAGCACGTCGAGCGCCGAGAAGGGCTCGTCCATCAGGAGGATCGAAGGGTCCACCACGAGCGCCCGGGCAAGGCCGACGCGCTGGCGCATGCCGCCCGAGAGCTCCTTGGGATAGGCGCTTTCGAACCCGTCGAGGCCGATCAGGTCGATGGCCGCGAGGGCCCGCTTGCGCCGCTCCTCGCGCGGCACGCGCTTGGCCTCCAGCCCCGCCTCGACATTCTGCAGGACCGTCAGCCAGGGAAAGAGCGCGAAGCTCTGGAACACCATGCTGACGCTCGTCTCCTCGCCTCTCGCCTGCGCGGCGGGAAAGGACACGCTGCCCACCATCGGCTTGATGAGCCCAGCGATGGAGCGAAGTAGGGTGGACTTGCCCGAGCCCGAGCGGCCGAGAAGCGCGACGATCTCGTTGTCGAACAGCGTGAGGTTCACGTCGTCGAGCACCAGCTTCTCGGCGCCGCTCGCCTTGCCATAGGCATGGCGCACGCCCCGGACATCGACGAGGGGATGAGTCTGGATTGCGTTCATGGTCGCGCTCCCGCTTTCCGGTCAGTTGAGACGCAGGTGCCGCTCGGCATAGCCGTACATCGGCCGCCACACGGTGCGATTGAAGAGGATGACGAAGAGGCTCATCATGGCGATACCGAGCGCGACGCGGGGGAAGTCTCCGGCCGCCGTCGCGTTGGCGATATAGGAGCCGAGCCCCGCCGCCTCGAGCTTGGTGTCGCCCCAGGAGACCGTCTCCGCCACGATGCTGGCGTTCCAGGAGCCGCCGGAGGCGGTGAGCGCGCCGGTGACGAAATAGGGAAAGATCGCGGGCAGCGCGAGCTGGCGCCACCATTGCCACCCTCGAAAGCCGAAGATGGAACTGGCTTCCTTCATGTCGGTCGGGATCGCGCTCGCCCCGGCGATGACGTTGAAGAGGATGTACCACTGGGTGCCGAGCATCATGAGCACGGACAGCCAGATATTGGGGTCGAGATGCAGGCCGGAGATGGCCACGACCGCGAAGGGAAACAGGACGTTGGCGGGAAAGGCGGCGAGGAACTGGGCGACCGGCTGCACGCGCTCGGCCCACTGCGCCCGCAGCCCCACCCAGACCCCGATCGGCACCCAGATGACGCTGGCGATCGCGGTCGTCGCGGCGACGCGCGCCAGGGTCGCAAGGCCAAGGGTGAAGGCCTCCCGGACATCGGCGAAGGTCAAGCTTTCGGCGATGAAGGTCGCAAGCTGCCGCAGGCCCCAGGCGCAGCCGAGGACGACGAGCCCCAGCCACGCGAGATCGACGGCTTTCGCATAGGTCCGGCCCATCGCCGGCATTGGCACCCTGGGCAGGGCGGGCAGGCGAGCGGTCTCGGCGAGGCGGAAGGGCCAGGCCAGGGCGGCGGCGAGCGTCTTCAGGAGACGCGTCCGGCGCACGAGATCGTAGGCCCAGGACTTGGGCCGGCTCGCAGAGGCGGTCTGCTCGAAGCGAAACTTGTCGGCCCAGGCGACGATCGGCCGGAAGAGAAGCTGGTCGTAGAGCAAGATCACCACCGCCATGGCGGCCACGGCGAGCGCCACCGCCCCGAAGTTCTTCTCCTCGATGGCGAGGGCGAGCCAGGAGCCGATGCCGGGCAGGGTCACGGTCTTGTCGCCCACCGTGATCGCCTCCGAGGCGACCACGAAGAACCAGCCGCCCGACATCGACATCATCATGTTCCAGACGAGGCTCGGCATGGCGAAGGGCAGATCTAGGCGGACGAACCTGCGCCAGGCCGAGAAGCCGAACTGCCGCGAGACCTCGTCCAGATCGTCCGGCACGGTGCGCAGCGACTGGTAGAAGCTGAACGCTATGTTCCAGGCCTGGCCGGTGAAGATCGCAAAGATCGAAGCGCATTCGGCCCCGAGCTGCCGGCCGGGAAACAGGCCCATGAAGAAGGTGACGGTGAAGGTTAGAAAGCCCAGCACCGGCACGGACTGAAGAATATCGAGCGCGGGCACGACGATGAGCGCCGCCTTGCGGCTCTTGGCGGCGAGCGTCGCGACCGTGAAGGTGAAGAGGAGCGAGGCGGCGAGCGCGGCGAACATGCGAAGCGTCGTGCGCAGGGCGTAGTCCGGCAAGCGCGCGGGATCGAGTACGATCGGCGTCTGCTGCAAGGCCTCGAGCGGCTGGCGCGCCTCGTTCGCCCCATGCACGACCATCACGGCGATGCCCGCCATCAGGAGGAAGGCGATCCCGTCCGCCCAGAGGCTGGTCCTGCCGAGCGATGCGATCGCCCTCGTGGGGCCGCCGCCTCGGGCATAGGCGAAAAGGAATGACATGAGCCCACCTCCGGTTTGCCTCCGCGCGGCGAACAGGCGCGATCAGGCCCGAGGCCGTGGGCCTCGGGTTTGCCGCGTCGAGAGAGTGTTCGCCGGAGAAGTCTGATGGTTTGGAGAACCGCCGCCGAAAGGCCGGCGGCGTTCGCAGCCCTGCGATAGCACCGGGCGCTGCCCTGGGCGAACTGGCATTGGGTCATCTGCGCTATACGAAAGTATAGAGGGCCGATGCTTCGGTGTGGTCGCGCCGCCTCCACGAGCTACGCTGGGTTGGGCCGACCTAGCTGCGCCCATCTTCGAAAGTTGACTGCCCATCAGGAGCACCGTGCATTTGCGAATCTGCGACTGGGTGCGAAGCATATCCCTCTTCCGGCATGACCAAGGTCGAGGGCTTATCTCCGAAGCCCGCAAGCGTATGCCGGGAAAGCGACGCATTCCCTTCAGGCCTGCTTATGGCCCTCTCTTCGTATGGCCTTCGTAGGCCGGCCACCGCTGACGCTTCCGATACGCTCGTCAAGCCTTTCAAATCCATCGGGGCAGGCCCGACCTTGCCCCGCATGGATCGAGTATAGAAAGTTCGCACCAGCATCACGCGGCGTTCCGCACGCGGTATCAATGCCAGTGTCCAAAGGAGCGGAGCCGCTCCCGCTTGGTTAGCGTTGCGTAAACGTCATGGAAGCGGCGTAGCCTCACCAAATTGTGTAGGGGGACGCCGCGATGAGCACCTTGAATCCGAACCTCAGCCTCGAGGCGCGTCGGCCGGATCTCGATCGAGGGCTCGGAAGCTCGGGGAAGCTGGGGTTCGCGGCGGCCATTCTCGCCGCCATCCTCTATGTCGGCTACAGCATCTATTCCGACGCCGCGGCGGCCGGCGTGCAGACCACGACCTATCTGCCCTTCGCGCTTCTGTTCCTCGCCCTTCTCATCGCGCTCGGATTCGAGTTCGTGAACGGGTTTCACGACACCGCGAATGCGGTTGCGACCGTCATCTACACCCATTCCCTGCCGGCGAACGTCGCCGTCGTCTGGTCGGGCTTCTTCAATTTCCTCGGCGTTCTCCTGTCGAGCGGTGCCGTCGCCTTCTCCATCGTCTCGCTTCTGCCGGTGGAGCTCATTCTCAAGGTCGGCTCCGGGGCGGGTTTCGCCATGGTGTTCGCGCTGCTTCTGGCCGCGATCCTCTGGAACCTCGCGACCTGGTGGTATGGGCTGCCGTCGTCGAGCTCCCACACGCTCATCGGCTCCATCATCGGCGTCGGCCTCGCCAACGCTTTGATGAACGGACAGAGCGGCACCGCCGGCGTAGAGTGGGGCGAGGCGACGAAGATCGGCTATTCCCTGCTTCTGTCGCCGATCTTTGGGTTCGGCCTCGCCGCCCTCTTGTTCTTCGCCATGAAGATCCTGGTTCGCAACGAGGCGCTCTATCAGGAGCCCAAGGGCGCGACCCCGCCGCCGGCCTGGATTCGCGGCCTCCTGATCTTCACCTGCACGGGCGTCAGCTTCCTGCACGGATCGAACGACGGCCAGAAAGGCATGGGCCTCATCATGCTGATCCTGATCGGAACCGTGCCGACGGCCTATGCCCTCAACACCGCCGTGCCCGCTCGCTATGTCGCCGATTTCCACGTCGCCTCGACGGCCGCAACGGCAGTGCTGGAAACCCATGCCGGACAGGCCGCGGTGCCCGCGGCCCCGGCCGAGATCGTAACGCGCTATATCGCCGACAAGACGCTCTCGCCGGAAACGGTGCCGGCCCTGATCGGCCTCATGCGCGGCATCGACGCGGAAGTCGCCGGCTACGGTTCGCTCTCCGCCGTGCCGGCCTCGGCCACCAAGAACCTTCGCAACTCGATGTATCTCGCCGCCGAGGCGGTGAAGCGCCTGTCCAAGGGAACGTCGCTCGGCATCGCCCAGGCGGAAGCCCAGACCCTTTCGACCTACAAGGCCTCGCTCGACGCCGCGACCCGCTTCATTCCGACCTGGGTCAAGGTGGCCGTCGCCTTCGCGCTCGGCCTCGGTACCATGATCGGCTGGAAGCGCATCGTCGTGACCGTCGGCGAGAAGATCGGCAAGTCGCACCTGACCTATGGCCAGGGCGCCTCGGCCGAGCTCGTCGCCATGGCGATGATCGGCGCGGCCGACGGTTTCGGCCTGCCCGTCTCCACCACGCACGTTCTCTCGTCCGGCGTCGCCGGCACGATGGTCGCCAACCGATCTGGCCTGCAGGTCGCGACCTTGCGCAATCTCGCGGCCGCCTGGGTCCTGACGCTTCCGGTCTCGATCCTTCTGGCCGGCAGCCTCTACTTCGTTCTGTTCCACCTCTTCTGAAGGCCGCGCCGCCTCAGCCCGTGGCCCGCAGGCGCGATGCGTCCGGCAAGTGCCGGATCGCGGCGAGGTCGGCCGAGAGAACGGCGTGGCAATTCCCGCCGAACCATTCGAGCGAGGCCTCGGCATGCCTTGGCAGCGCCCGAAGGAACTGGGGATAATCGACGATTCCCTCGAAGAGCGGCGTCATGCCCTCCCGCCGCCCCGCCGCCGCATAGACATTGGCGGGCTCGAAGACAGCGAGATCGGCCCGGCGGCGGACGTTCTTGAGGTGGTAATAGTCGATATGCCCGGCCAGCTGATCGTGGGCGGTCAGCGGGTCGGTGCCGCCTTCCCAGACATGCAGCGTGTCGAAGTTGACGCGCAGTGCCGGGTCGGCGGCCTCGTCCAGAAGCTGGAGGAGCGAGCTGAGACCGTCGGCCAGCGTGCCGGGATGGGTCTCCACGAGAAGGCGAAGCCCGTGGTCTCCGAACCGCGCCGCCGCCTCGCGCAGGCGCCGGGTCAGGAAGCGCCGCTCCTCGGCCCCTGTTGCCGCGCTCCCCCGATTTCCCGCGAAGGTGCGCACCCGAGGGGCGCCCCAGAGTTGGGCGAGTTCGCCGAGTTCGCGGATGCGGCGGCGGAAACAGTCCTCCTCGGCGTCGAGAGGCAGATAATCGCTGAGCATGGGAACGGCGAGGCCCTGCGCCGACAGCCAGGCCGCATGCTCCCCCGGCCCCAGATTCCGGGCATGGGCGCCCCAAAGCTCGATCCCGTCGAAGCCCGCGCGGCGCGCGAAACCCGCGATGTCGCTGATCGAGACGAGATGATGGCGGAAGGTGATCGTGCAGAGCGAGACCTTCATGAGACGACACCCTCGCGCCAGGCCGCATAGGCTTCCCCCAGCCGTTGGTTGATCGCCGTTTCCACCGCGTCGAGACCATCGAGCCGATCCACCAGCGCGGCGGCGAGCGCCGCGTCGCCGGTCCTGGCGACTTTCAGAGCCTGATAGTGAAGGGCCGTCAGCCCGTTCACGAGCGTCTCGATCTCGTCGCAGACCTTTTCGAACTCGGCATGAGGCCATTTCAGCGCCCGCCAGAAGAAGGCGAAGCCGTGCTCGTAGGCCCATTTGCGAATGGTGATGACGGGGAGTTCGCGCAGCGCCTCGCCGAGGCCGGAAAGTTCCAGACCGTCCCGTCCCTCGGCATGGGCCGAGACGATGGCCCGCACCGCGTCGATCAGTGGGTTGGACGCCAGGTGAAGGCAGGCCTGGAAGAAGGCGTCGAGATCGGCGCTGGCGGGCGCATGGGCCTCGGCCATGTCGAAGCGATAGCCGCCTGCGACGCTGGGTTGCCGGATGGCGTTTTCGAGCCTGTCGCGCTCGATCCGGCCCTCCCAGCGGAAGTCGGGATCGCGGACCTGCCAGACTTCGGGGTCCTCGGTTCGCTCCAGCATGAGATAATGCGGGAAGGGGTTCTGGTTGAACTTGTTCTCGCGCTCGGGCAGGTGGAACATGTCCAGCATCACCATGACGCATTCGCTTTCACGCCTCTCTTCGAGGAGGCCGTGAAGCGTTGCGAGATTGGCGTCCTTGGAGAGCGAGGCGTCGTACCACGTGTCCAGCCGCACGCCGTAAAGCCGCTCGAACCAGTGGCGGAAGGTTTCGTGGTCGGTCGCGTCCGAATGATAGGCGAGGCGGAAATCGTCGGTGATCGTGAACTCGGCGTCCCAGATCAGGGCGTAATAGGGCCGGTGGTCGATGCCGCGCTTCTTCAACCCGTCGCAGACGCAGCTGACGAAGCAATGGATCTTGAGATCGTAGGGCATCTCGCCATGGACGCCCTCCCCATGGCTCTCATCGCCGGGCTCCGTGACCCCCTCGGCGGCCCGGGCCGGCTCGCTCTGCGGCAGGAGAAGGGCGGCGAGATCCGCCACGGTCGAGACGTCCTGTCGGCTCACCGTCTCGTCCGAGATCGTCAGGGCGAGACGGGTCTCCAGCGCGAGGATGATCTGCAGAAGCTGCACGGAATCGAGGTAGAGGTCCTCGTTCAGCCGCGCATCCGGCCCGAACCGATCGAGATGGGGATGGCGCATCTCGTCGGCGAGAACGGCGCGGATGGCCTCGACGATCGCCTCGCGGGTCATGCCGTCACCCGGTCGAAGGCGCCGTTTCGATAGGCCTCGGCCACCGCGCGGCGGGAGATCTTGCCGTTCGCCTGCCTCGGCAGGGCCTCGACCTGGATCGCCTCGCCGGGCACCTGATGGCCCGCGAGCCAGCGCCGCGCCCAGTCCTGCAAGGCGCGGGGGTCGATCTGCGTTTCGGCGGTGAACAGGAGCGCGACCCGCTCGCCCGCGAAGCTGTCGGGCCGGGCGAACGCGACGGCATCGGTGATGCCGGGCATGGCCATCACCCGATCCTCTACCTCGCCGGGATAGACGTTGAGCCCGGAGACGTTGATCGTGTCGTCCATGCGCGAAACGAAGACGAGCATTCCGTCCTCCCGGAGATACCCGAGATCGGCCGTGCGCACCGGCCCGCCCGCGCCCTCCAACACGATCTCCGCGGGGGCCTCGGCCGAGGCGCCGGCGCGAACGCGGTGATGGGGCAGCGCGCGTCCCATGTGGTCGGCCGCCGTCAGGTCGGGATTGATGGCGATGCAGCCGGCTTCCGAGCAGCCATATTGCTGGAACAGATGGGTGACGCGGCTGCGGATCTGCGCGAACCAGGGCGCGGGCAGCACCGTGCCGGAGGTCATCGCGGCATGGATCGTCTCCCCCTCCGGCAGAAGGCGGCTCACCGTGTGGAGAAGCGCGGGAGAGGTGTAGAGAAGCGGGCGGTCGATGGCCGTGAGGCGACGGATCAGCGCGCGCGGATTGGTGGTGTCGAGGATGACGGGCACGCGCCCGCGCCGCAGCCCCACGAGGACCCCGCAGATCAGGCCGTAGGAATGCGTGATTGGACAGGCGACGACCGGCGTCATGTCGGCGGGCTCGGGGAAGGCCGAGACATAGCTCTCGATCTCCTCGCCCACCGCGCGCCAGGAGCGGGCGATGCATTTGGGCTCGCCGGTCGTGCCCGAACTCATCTGCAGCAGCGAGGCTTCGCCGATGGGATGGGCCGGCGTCGGCGCGAGGCGGATCGGCTCGGGACCGTCCCAAAACAGGAGATGGCAACCGGCGCGCTCGGCCAGCCGGCGGGCGCCCTCGTCCGGCAGGGCGGGGTGGATGGGCAGGAGCGTCACGCCATGCTCGCGCGCCGCCAGAACGAAGGCGAGGCTTTCGGCCGGGTCCTGGCAACGCGCGGCGACGCGCTCGCCGCGTTCGGCCACAGCCCCGAACAGGGACGCGACACCGGCGATATGGTCCCGCATCTGGGTGGGCGCGATCACGCGCTCGTCGATCTCGATCATCGGGCGGTCTTTCCGGAGTTTAGGATGGATCGAAAGAGATTGGGCACGAGGTGGCTGCTTTGGTCCGCGCCCGCGCCGAGCTTGCGGCTGAGGAGCGATTCCACGCGCAAGCCCGCCCCGCCGATCTCGAGCGCTTCGAGCCGGGCCTCCAGCCCGTGCTCGGCGGCGTGGCGCAGGAGCCGTTGCGCCAGCGCCGGCCAGAACGCGGCCTCGTCCAGCCCATGCCGACGCGCGAGGCGATGGGTGAGCTCGGTGAGGCTGAAGACGAAGAGACTGTCGGTGACGAGTTCGGCCAGGACGGCGGGCGAGCGCATGGCGTGGAACCGATCGTCGGCCGGGCCGGCATGGGCGGGCTCGATCGCCCCGAAATCGGGTATGCGATCGGGCGCGCGCACGAACTCCCGCACATATTCGGCGCTCTCGTGGAAATCGCGCAGGATCACCCGCGTTGGCCAGCCGTCCCGGTGGACGAGGATCATGTTCTGCCCGTGCGCTTCCAGCGCGACGCTATGGGCGAGGAGCATGTGCCAGACTGGCAGCACCGCGACCTCCACCAGGCGCGCCAGCCAGCGCTCGGCGCCGCCATGGGCCGCGAGCCAGGGGGCGACGAAAAGCGAGCCGTCCGCTTCATCCGCCCAGAGCGCGTTGAAGGGCACGGCGGCCTCGCCGGGTTCGAGGCGGGGGCTCCCGCGCCAGATCGCGGCGAGCTGACCCGCGAGCGGGCCGCCCCGATCGGCCAGCATCGCCGCGTCCTCGGGCAGGAGATCCAGCCTGTAGCGGGTGCGGAACATGGGATCGCTCGCCACGATTTCGCAGAGCCAGCGCGACAGGGCGGGGGCGGTCAGAACGAAATGCGGGTCGAGAATGCGAAGGCTCGACGTGCTCACCACGCTCATCGCCAGCTTGACGCTGGGCGCGGCCGGGTCGTCGGCGTCGTGGAGCGTGCGCAAGGACTGGCTGGGCCGGTAGCGGCGCCCGGCCTCCCCCAACTCCCGCGCGCGGCAATCGGTCAGCCACTGGGCGAGGGGGCCGGCTTTGAGATGCTGTAGCTGCCAGGGATGGACGGGCATCAGCGCGTGCGTGCGAAACCCCGCCGGCCCGAGAAGGCGCGCGATCCGGTCGAGATCCTCGCCCAGGAGCCCGCTGTAGAAGCGGTCCTCGGCCTCGGGCAGGACCTGATCCAGACAGTCGCGGCGGATCGCCAGCCAGGGGAGGCGGAAGGGCTCGGCGGCCTCCGGCCCGTAGCGCTGGTGGTCGGCAAGCGTGAAGCCCGTGCGCGCCTTGAAGGCGGGATGGTAGGCGTGGCCCTCGTCGATCGCGGCGTCGAGGAGCGCGAAGGGTAAGGTCCGCCGGTCGCGGTGCGGCAGCGTCTTTGCGTTCCAATCGCAGAGCGCCACCGTCTGCACCAGCTCCGCCGCCAGCCGCTCGCGCGCCTCCGGCGCGGCGGGCAGGGCGCCGACGAGAACCGCCGCCTCCGGCTTGCGCCAGCCCCCGCTTCCGTCCTCCATTTCCACCGTGCCCGCTTCGATGCGCGGGCGGCCGAAAGGGCCGATGCCGCCCCGGGCGCGGAGCTTCGTTCGCCCGAACCGCCAGGTGATAGCCTGTGCGCGGTCGTCCAAGGCCACGTCTTCGGCCAGCCCCTCGTAGAGAGCGGCTTCCGCCAGCTGCCGGACGACGCGCTCCTCCGCCCCTTCGCGGGCGGTGGCGTCAGGACGCGAGAGCATCGAGCGCTCGTTCCCGGATCTTCGCCAGCGGGTTGGGCAGGGGGCGGTAGAGGCCGCACCCGTCGCCGCTCGCCAATTCGTCCCGGTCTTGAAGGCGGGTGCGCATATTGGCCTTGGTGAAGAGAGCTGGCGCGTCGAGAAGCGCGCGCGCGAAGGCCCGCCCCGGCCCGCGCGCCTCGCGCTCGATGCGCTCCACCCGCGCCGCGAGCCTTGCCAGCAGGTCGGCCTCGTCGGCCAGCCCGTCCTGCCCGAGCCGCGCCACGACGGAAAACAGCTGGTTGACCACGAGGTAATAGGAAAGCCGTCGCCGGATTTCCTGATCGTCGAAAAAGAGCGAGGCGATGCCGCTGAGTTCGGGAACCAGCGCTTCCAGTCGGGGCCGCGCGGCTTCCGAGAGATAGAAGCCCTGATTGTCGCGGTAGAAGCCCCGGCTCGGCCAGCCCGACGAGACGTCGACAAGGGCGTTCTGCTGGTGCGCTTCGAGCGCGATGCCATGCCGGTCGTAGAGGGCGATCACCGGCTCCACGCAGCAGTCGAGATAAAGCTCGAACCAGCGCCGGGCGACCGTTGCGGGCCGCTCGCCGCCGGGCGTGCAGAGCCCGCGTACCAGCCGCTCCAAGAGCGACAGCTGGTCCGGCAGCGGCTCGGCCGTCAGCGCCGCGATGGCGGCGATGCCGCGCTCGGACCCGTCGCGAAACGGGTTCTCCCGGAACACGGTCTCGAACCCGCTCTCCTCGCACCCCGGCAGGGCGAGCGTGAGATAGGCGGGATCGGCGATGACATGGAACTGCGGAACGCTTGCCGCGAAGGGAAGCCGGGCTCGAAGCCGCGCCATGGCGACGCCGGCTTCGAGCTCGGCCAGACGATTGACCCGCAGCGAATTGGTGAGCGTGACCGGCAGCGAGAACTTCGCCATCCAGGCCGCTTCCGGCGCGTAGACCGTGCGCAGGGAGGATGTCGCCGCGAAGCGGGGGCCGAAGGGGCCGAGAAGGCGCAGGGCGCCAGACGCCATCGCCGCCTCCACAGGGAGCTGAAGAAGAAGCGCCTCAGCCTGCAGCGGATGCATGGGCAGTGCCACCTCGCCTGAGCGGAGCGGCAGCGTGGCTGCGTCCTCGCCCAGCAGATCGAGGGCGATGGCTTCCGCCGTGCGTCCGGCCGCCGAGTCCTGGCGCACCAGCGAGCGGTCGGCAGCGAAAACCGCGAGCTGGAACGTGCCGCCTTCCTCCGGCCCGTAGCGGCGGGCCTGCCAGTCGGTCAGCCCGTGCCGGCTCTTGGGCGTCGGGTGCAGCCAATGACCGAACAGGAGCGCGCGCTCCGCGCCGATGAAATCCGTCTCGTCCAGCGGCTCGCGCTGCCGCAGCGCCACCTGCCGCGCGGTTTCGCGATAGCTGTCGAGAATGCGGCCGAGAAGCGCCAGTTCGCGCCCTCGCGAGCCCTGGCTCTCCGGCCCTTCGACCCGCGCATAAGCCTCGCGCAGAAGAAGCTGGATCGCCTCCATGGGCGCGGTGAGGCGCCAGCGCGGCTCGTGCACCTGCCGCGTCCACAGCCGCCCGAACCCATGCGCGCCGCAGAGCGAGGGCGAGCGAAGCTCGGCCCGCAGCAGCGCCCGCTGCTCCGGCAGGGCCCATTCCACGCAAGCGGCGGGCGGGCCGTCGGGCAGGGCGTGCCGCACGCCGATGCCGGTGTCGATTTCCCGGAGATAACCATTGGCGAAGCTGCGGAACGCCGCCATCTCGGCGACGTGCTCGGAGGTGTCCGACATGGGCAAGGCCCCCTTGGCTGAAGGTCTGGCTGAAGGTCTGGCGGCTGGGCGGGTGGCGGCGGGAGGGGGCATGGTCTCCCCGTTCGGTTCCGCCGCCGCCCGCCTGCGAGGGCGTCGTTTCGGCGCTCAGAACTCGAAGGAGGCCGAGACGAGGACGGTGCGGGGCGCGCCGGCGGCGAGGAAGCCGCGGGCGGAGGAGGCCCAGTAGTTTTCGTTGAAGACGTTCTCGACCTGCGCCTTCAGCTCCACCGGCTTGTCGTAAGGGCCGGTGAAGGCGTAGCGCGCGCCGAGATCGACCCGCGTCCAGTCGTCCACGCGCTGCGTGTTGGCCTGGTCGTAGCGCGTGCCGCTGCTGTAGACCACGCGGCCCGTGGCGGTGAGCCCCGGCGTGATCCAGGGCAGGTCGTATTCGCCGTAGAGGTTGAACGCGGTCTTGGGCACGCCCGGCACGGTGTTGCCGTCGAAGCGGCCCCCGGCCGTGCGCGTCAGCTCCGCCTCGATGAAGGTGACACCGCCGAGAAGGCGCAGATTGTCGCTCACCTCGCCGAACATCGTGAACTCGACGCCGCGATTGGTCTGCAGCCCGTCCACCGAGAAGAGGCGCGAGGCGGGGTTGGTGAAACCGCTGGGCAACTCGATCTCGAACAGCGAGGTGGTGAGCCCGAACGTGCCGAAATCGTATTTGACGCCGACTTCCTTCTGCTTGGCGACGATCGGCGCGAAGATCTCGTTGGCGTTGAGGGCCGTGGAAGGCGCGGTCGGACCTTCGTTCAACGACTCGATATAGTTGCCGTAGACGGAGAAATGATCGGTGAGGCGCACCAGCGCGCCGACCGCTGGGCTGAGGCGGGAATCCTCGTAGAGATAATTCCGCGCGCCGACCGGAGCGCTGGGAATGCCGGGCCGCGTGTTGAAGCCGCGCGAGCGGATTTCCTGGTATCGCCCGCCCAGCGTCAGCTGAAAGCGGTCCTCGGCGAAGGACAAGGTGTCGGACAGCGACAGGCTGTTGGCGAGCACATCGGCGAAGGGAATGAGATTGCTGGCGGTGGGAAGGCCGGTAAGGTTCGGCCGGGTGCCTCGGAAGGGCGTCGGGTCGTAGATGTTGGTGGTGTAGGTGGGGAAGCGCAGGTTGCGCGGGTTGAACTCGCCGCGATGGTTCTCGTTGCGCGCGCTGGAGGCCGAGACGTTGAGCTGATGCCCGACGGGGCCCGTGTCGAACCGCGAGCGCAGGCCGATCTCGCCGGAGCGGCCCTCGATCTCCTGCGGGTTGAAGCCGAAATCGACCTGCGCATCGCCGGGGCGCGGGTTGCGGATGCGCGAATCGCCGATCGTGTAGGACGAGGTGAGGAAGTCCTCGCGATAGCGGCTGATGCCGCCGGCGGCGTAGATCGTCGTTTCGTCGAACAGGTCGAACTCCACCCGTCCGGCCGCCATGTTGTAGGTGGAATCGATGAACTCGAAACCGTTCGCGGTGTTGATCCGCCCGTCCGGCGCGCTCGGGATGACGATGCCGGGCGCGGCGGCGTTGAAGAGCGAGGTCGGCGCGTCGATCTTCTGGTCGGAATGGTTGAGATCGATCGAGGCGCGCACGCGCTCGCCGCGATAGTC
Organism: Aureimonas sp. AU40; assembly: GCF_001463785.1. Classification (NCBI taxonomy): domain Bacteria; kingdom Pseudomonadati; phylum Pseudomonadota; class Alphaproteobacteria; order Hyphomicrobiales; family Aurantimonadaceae; genus Aureimonas; species Aureimonas sp. AU40. The sequence continues at coordinate 126,972 of NZ_BBWL01000046.1, read as the reverse complement.
CGCACCCAGCGCGCCGACGGTGACCTCGTTCTCGTTGCCGTCCAGCGGCGTGTCGCCGGCGCGATAGGAGCCGTTGACGCGCACACCCCATTCGCCGTTCGGCCCGTAGCGGCGGCCGAGGTCGAACTGCGGCCAGACCTGGCTGTCGCCGACATAGGTCGTGGTCAGCCTTGTGATGGGCTGATCCGTGGCGCGCTTGGGCACGAGGTTGATCGTGCCGCCGACGCGGCCGACGCCGCCGTTCAGAAGCGCCGACGGGCCTTTGAGGACTTCGACGCGCTCGATGCCTTCCAGGAACGAGCGGCGCGGATTGGCGAGATAGAAGAGCCCGTCATAGGCGGTGTCGAGATTGACCACCGAGAAGCCGCGAATGAAGAAGCTGTCACGCTCGCTGAAGGCCGGCGCGTCGTTGCGCACGGACGGGTCGTTCGACACGACGTCCGCGATGGTGCGGGCCTGCTGGTCGCGGATCAGCTTCTCGGTGAAGCTGGTGACGCTGAAGGGCGTTGTGAGAACGTCGCGATTGCCGAGCGCGCCGAGCCGAGCGCCGGTCGCCACCTGCCCGCCGGCATAGGGCGCGGGCGGCTGGCCGAGCGTGCCGGTGGCGGGCGGCTGACCCGAGGCGCCCGAGCTCTCCACCACGACCGTGTCGAGCGTCACGGTGTTTGCCGCGCCGTTGCCGGCCGCGCGCCGCGCTTCCTGAGCGGAAGCGGGACCTGCCATGAGCGCGAGGAGCGAGACGCTCACGAGGACGAGGGAGGACGGGGCGAACGAGCGCGGTGGCATACTGGGGTCTCCGGGACGGGTGGGCTGGCATGCCCACGAAACAGGATCGCGTCGGGTCTAGCGATCCCAAGTGCCCGGCCTCAACGAAGAACGTCTCTAAAACATGAGAATCATACTCATGTTTTGCAGATGTGCCACAGCAAATCACAATCGGGTTATCGATGTACTTAAGTCGACCTTAGTAATGGGACGGATGTCGTCTGTCGCCACAGCTTATGCAAGACACGCCGAGGCTCGGCGAGGGTGCTCGGCAGAACCGCAACACGGTTCGGTACGCTCTTCTATTCGTAGAAAAGGCAGACCCGGCGCCCGGCGATCTCGTGGACGGCGATGTCCATGTCGTAGATCTCGCGCAAGGCGGCCGCCTGGATGATCGTCTCCGGCCTGCCCTGCCGGCAGACGCGCCCGCCTCGCATCGCGACGATGTGGTCGGAATGCCAGGAGGCGAAGTTGATGTCGTGGAGCACGATCACCACGGTCTTTCCGAGCTCGTCGCAGGCCCGCCGCCAAAGGCCCATCATGCCGGCGGCATGGCGCATGTCGAGATTGTTCAGGGGCTCGTCCAGAAGGACGTAGTCCGTGTCCTGGCAGAGCGCCATGGCGACGAAGGCGCGCTGGCGCTGGCCGCCGGACAACTCGTCCAGAAAGCGATGGGCGAGATCGCCGAGATTGAGATAGCCGAGCGCGCGATCGACATGCGCCCGATCCTCCGGCGTCGGACGCCCGCGCGAATAGGGATAGCGCCCGAAGGCGACGAGATCGCGCACCGTGAGCCGCGCGGTCAGGTGGTTGTCCTGCCGCAGGATGGCGAGATGGCGCGCCATGACTGAGCCGGGTGTCGTCGCGACGTCCAGCCCGCCGACATGGATCTCGCCCGCGTCGAGCCCGACCAGCCGGGCGATCATCGACAGAAGCGTCGACTTGCCCGCGCCGTTCGGCCCGATGATGGAGGTGAGGCCGCCCTTGGGGATGGTGAGCGTCACGTCGTCCACCACCAGCGTCTCGCCATAGCGCTTGGTCACGCCGAGCGTTTGGATCATCGGGCGGCTCCCCGCAGCACGAGAACGAGAAAGACGAGGCCGCCCAAAAACTCCACGATGATGGAAAGCGCGGTGTCGAAGCGGAAGACGCGCTCCAGGATCGTCTGGCCGCCGACCAGCGTCACGATCGCCAGAAGCACGGCGGCGGGCAGCACGAAGCGATGCCGGCTGTCGCCCACCAACGCCCGCGCGAGGCTCGCCACCAAGAGCCCGAAGAACGTGACGGGGCCGACAAGGGCGGTCGAGACCGCCACCAGAACGGACACGCAAAGGAGGATGGTCATCACCGTGCGGTGATGGTCGAGCCCCAGGCTGATCGCGTGCGAGCGCCCGAGCGTCAGCACGTCGAAGCGATGGCCGATGCGCAGGAGCACGAGCGAAGCCGCCGCGATGAGCACGAGCGAGACGCCGAGAAGGCCGACGTCGGCGCGCGAGAAGCTGGCGAACAGCGTGTCCTGCAGCACTTGGAAGGCATTCGGATCGAGAATGCGCTGAAGGAAGTTCGACAGCGATCGGAACAGGATGCCGAGAACGATGCCGACCAGCACCAGCCGGTGCAGGCTGTGCGTCTCTCTGAGGAAGAGCCATCGGAACAGAAGCAGTGAGAAGCCGGTCATGACCGCGACGTTCACCGCGAAGCGCGGGATCGGACCCAGCGAAACCAGCGCGCCCTGGCCGAGCGCGAAGACGAGCGCGGTCTGCACCAGCACGAAAAGCGCGTCGAACCCCATGACGGATGGGGTGAGGATGCGGTTCTCGGTGACCGTCTGAAACAGGATGGTGGACACGGCGACGGCAAAGGCGACGGTGGCCAGCGCCAGGAGGCGACCGCCGCGAAAGGCGAGAACGAAGCCCCAGCCGCCGCGCGCGCCGAGCGTCAGGAACAGGGTGGCGCTACCAAGCGCGAGGAGCACGAGCACGAGAAGCACCCAGCGCGGCCGGTTCATCACCGCGCTTTCACGCATCGCCTTCTCACGCATGGCGCCCGCGCAGGATCAGGACGAGAAACACCGCGCTGCCCACCAGCCCGACCATGGTGCCGATCGGGATCTCGTAGGGGTAGCGAAGGACGCGCCCGAGAATGTCGCAGACCAAGACGAAAAGCGCGCCGAGCACGGCCACCCAGGGCACGGTGACGCGCATGTTGTCGCCCACGAGAAGGCTGACGAGATTGGGCACGACGAGGCCAAGAAACGGGATCGCGCCCACCGAAACCAGCGTGACGGCGGCGATGGTGGAGACCAGCGCGAGGCCGAGCGTCACCACGCTTTCATGCGACAGGCCGAGACTTGTCGCGACATCCCGCCCCATTCCGGCGACGGTGAAGCGGTCGGCCATGCCATAGGCCAGAAGCGCGGCGACGAGGCCCAGCCAGAGCAGCTCGTAGCGCCCGCGCAGGACGCCGGAAAAATCCCCCATCGTCCAGGCGAGAAGAGAAGGGAGGAGGCCGAAGCGATAGGCGAGGAAACTCGTCACCGCGCCGATGACCCCGCCCAGCATGAGGCCGACGAGTGGCACCAGCATGGCGTCGCGCAGCGGCACGAAACGCAGGATGCGAAGAAACAGCGCCGTGCCGGCAAAGGCGAAGAGGGCGCCGACGCCCATCTTGGCCATGACCGGCCAGCCCGGCGCCAGCAGCGTGACCGCGAGAAAGCCGAGCGAGGCGGATTCCGTCGTGCCTGCGGTGGACGGCTCCACGAAGCGGTTTCGCACGATGGTCTGCATCACCAGCCCGGCGATGGCGAGCGAAGCCCCGGCCAGCAGAATGGCGAGCGTGCGCGGAATGCGACTGACGAGAAGCAGTTGCAGCGCCTGGTCCCCCTCGCCGCCGGACCAAAGACGGCTCGGCGTCACCGTGCCGACGCCGACGAACAGGCTGAGGATCGCCAGCGCGAGCGTCAGAAGAAGGGCGCAGGCGAGCCAAAGGCGCGGCGCGCCCCCAAGCCATCGCCGCGACGGATCGGACGGCGGCACGAGGGGTTCAGGACGCGTCGCGGGCACGCGCGATGATCTGGTCGAGCATCAGCATCAGCCCGGAATAGCCATGCATGGTGACATAGGCGGCGGCCGGGTCGAGAAAGACGATCTGGTTCTTGCCCCAGAATTTCGTGCCATGGATCAACTCGTTGTCCAGCACCTGGCGCGCGGTTCCCTCGTTGCCGATGCCGGCGTCCCGATCCACCACGAAGAGCCAGTCGGGATTGCGCTCCAGGAGATATTCGAAGGACACCGCGTCGCCGCCATGGTCGCGATCACTGACGTCTCCGAGCACGGAGGGAACGCCCAGCGCATCGTAGATCCAGGCGACCCGCGAACCCGGCCCGTAGACGCCGAGCCGCCCGCCATTCACCACGAGGACGAGGCCGGTTCCCTTGCCCGCCATGGCCGCGCGCGCCTGCGCGATCCTCTCGTCCAGCGCCGCCACCAGCTCGCCCGCCCGCGCCTCGCGGCCGAAGACGCGGCCATAGGTCTGCAAACTCGCCTTCACGCCGCCGGCGAGATCGGCATTGTCGACGCTCATGTCGAGGGTGGGCGCGATCTGGGAAAGGGTGGGCAAGGCCGTGCGCGAGCGCGAGGCGACGATCACGAGATCCGGCTCGGCGGCGGCAATGGCCTCCATGTCGGGCTCCTGCAACGACCCGATGCGCTGGGCGTCGGCGCCGATCCGCCTGGCGAGATAGGGCGGGGTCGCGGCGGCCGGCACGCCGGAGACCGGGACGCCCAGCGCCTCGAGATTGTCGAACGCCGCCCAGTCCGTCACCATGACCTTTGCCGGCACACCGGGCAGCACCGTCTCGCCCTGCGCGTGCGGAACGGTGATGGGGGCCGCCCAGACGGACGCGCCGAATCCTCCCATCGCGAGCGCCAGACAGGCGGACAGGATCAGGCTGGTGCAAAGTCTGGTCATGAAGCGGGCCCGGGATTGGAGGCGAGGGATCGGGCGTGGCTACGAAATCTGGATCAAACTTGTCAAGTTATGCGCCGGCTTGATGGCACGGACGCGGGAACTGACGTGCGTTCCGCATTCAGGATTCATCGCCGGAAGCGGATGTGCCGCCGTTTGCCTGAAGCGCGCGTACGAAAGATGCCTGTGGCCCCGATGGGGATGACCGGCGAAGGCGCGCGCCGTCGGCTCCGTTGACCTGACCTCTTTCGGCCGATTGCGCGCTCAAAGAGATGACCCATTGCCACCTCCTCGTCCCTTCTTCGAGATGGCAGCCTGCCGGGCTGTCAGGCGAGTTCGCCGCCGCGCCGCTCGATCGCGGCCGCCTCGTCCGTGCGGCGCAGTGCGACGCCGCTTGTCGTCTGCGCCCGCATCAGGGCGAGCAACGCCATGATCTGGTCGGCCGCCGCGTCGATGCCCAGCCCGCCCTCGCGGATGTTGGACAGGCAGTTGCGCCGCGAGTCCGGCAGGCCCGGTTCGGGCGCGAAGGTGAGATAGCAGCCCAGACTATCGGCCGCCGAAAGGCCCGGCCGCTCGCCCACCAGAAGCGCGACGCAGCGCGCGCCCAGCATCGCGCCCACGGGATCGCCCAAGGCGACGCGGCCCTGATGGGCGATGACGACCGGCGCCAAGCGCCAGCCGAGGCGCGCCGCGCGCTCAGCCAGCGCCCCGGCCAGCGGCGCGGCGTTGAGCGCGACGGCGGTGGCCGAAAGCCCGTCGGCCACGACGATTGCCAGATCGAAGCCCGGCGCCTCGCCCCGCGCGGCCCGCAGCGCATCGGCCGACCCGGACGAGAGCGTGCGGCCGAGATCGGGGCGTCGCAGATAGTCGGCGCGATTAGCGGCGTTGGACCATACTTCCAGCGAGGCGAGCCCCTGCGCCGCCATTGCGGCGGCCAGTGCCCCGGCGTCCATCGCCGTCCAGACCGCCTCGCGCGCCCGGGCGTGGTCGAGATTGAAGCGCAAGGCCGCTCCGGTCGGAACGCCCGAGCCATGCGCGCCGAGCGCGATGCGCGCCTGCGTCAGCCCCGCCAGATCGCGCAGCGAGCGCGGCCTTGTGTCCTGTGTTGGCAAAGGCTTGGGGGCGTCCCCGTCCCGCCCGCTCATGCCGCTCGCCCTTCCAGAAGCCGGGAGGCGTCGAGAAAGGGCGCGGGCAGGGCGCCGGTGCCATCCGAGGCGAGGCGCCCCTCGGCATTCAGAATGCGGGTCTCGCGCAGCCAGCGCTCGAACTCGGGCGCCGGAGGGCGCTTCAAGGTCTCGCGCGCATAGACCGCGTCGTGGTGGCTGAGCGACTGGTAGTTCAGCATGATGTCGTCGGCGCCCGGCACGGTGATGACGAAGTTGACGCCCGCCGCGCAAAGCATCGTCAGCAGCATGTCCATGTCCTCGCCGTCGGCATCGGCATGGTTGGTGTAGCAGACGTCGACGCCCATCGGCAGGCCGAGCAGCTTGCCGCAGAAATGATCCTCTAGCCCGGCGCGGATGATCTGCTTGCCGTTGAACAGATATTCCGGCCCGATGAAACCGACCACGGTGTTGACCAGAAGCGGGTCGAATTCGCGCGCGACGGCATAGGCCCGCGTTTCCATGGTCTGCTGATCGACGCCGAAATGCGCCTCGGCCGACAGGGCCGAGCCCTGGCCGGTTTCGAAATACATGAACTGCCCGCCGGCCGGGCAGCGGCCGAGCGCGCGTCCCACATCATAGGCCTCGCGCAGCAGGGCCAGATCGACGCCGAAGCCCTGGTTGGCCTTCTGCGAGCCGGCGACGGACTGGAACACGAGATCCACCGGCGCGCCGCGCGCCATGGCCTCGATCGCTACGGTGACATGGCCGAGGCAGCAATGCTGCGTCGGCACGCCAAGCTTGAGGCGCAGCGTCTCCAGGAGCTCCACGATGCGGACGTAGTCCGGAAGCGTGTCGGTGGCCGGGTTGACGCCGATCACCGCGTCGCCCGATCCCATCAGCAACCCGTCCAGCGCCGAGACGAGAATGCCGTCCGTCGCGTCGGTCGGGTGGTTGGGCTGGTTGCGGGTCGACAGGTGGCCGGGCAGGCCGATCGTGGAGCGAAAGCGCGTGACTACCGGCCGCTTGGCCGCGATCGCGACGAGATCCTGCATCCGGCAGATCTTCGACACCGCCGCCACCATTTCGGGCGTCAGCCCATAGGTCAGCGTTTCCAGCGCCGCCGCATCGGCCGCCGGCGACAGGAGCCATTCGCGAAACGCGCCGACCGTCAGCGACGAGACCGGCGCGAAGGCCGCCGCATCGTGCTGCCGGGCGATGAGATCCGACACCTCGTCCGTTTCGGACGGGATGAGCTCCTGTTCGAGGAAAGTCTTCAGAGGCAGGTCGGCCAGCGCCATCTGCGCCGCGATGCGCTCCACCGGGCCGGAGGCGGCGATGCCGGCCAGCTGGTCGCCGGAGCGCTCGGGCGTCGCACGCGCCATCAGCGTGCGAAGGTCCTCGAAGCCGAAGCGCGTTCCCCCGATCGTGGTCGAATAGGCCATGCCCGCGCCGTCTCCCTCACCTCAACCCGCGACGAGACACAGCGCCTCGGCATGAAGCGCGGGCGTCGCGGCCGCCAGAACGCGCCCGTCCGAGCCGAGCGTCAGCGCCGCGCCCGACCAGTCGGTCACGACCCCGCCCGCCGCCTCGATCACCGGTACCAGCGCCATGTAGTCGTAGGGCTGCAGCCCGCATTCGGCAATCAGGTCGCAATGGCCGGACGCCAGCAAACCATAGGCGTAGCAGTCGCCGCCGAAACGCCGGATCGCCGTTCCCTCCACGAACCGCCGATAGATCGCCTCGTCCGCGCCCCGGAACGGCTCGGGCGAGGTCGTGAAGAAGCGGGCGTCCTTCACGGCGCGGCAGGCGCTGGTCCGCGCCGGTCGCCCGTTCAGGAAAGCGCCGGCGGCGCTGCCGGTCCAGCGCTCGCCCAGCGCCGGCATGTCGATGAGCCCCAGCACGGGGCGGCCCCCCTCCAACATCGCGATCAGCGTGCCGAACAAGGGCAGGCCGGTGACGAAGCTCTTGGTGCCGTCGATCGGGTCGATCACCCAGGTCGGGCCGCTTCCCCGCTTGACGCCCATCTCCTCGCCGAAAATGCCGTGCTCGGGAAAGCGCGCCTCGATCCGCGCGCGAAGCTCGGCTTCGATCGCCCGGTCGGCGACGGTCACCGGGGTTTCGTCGGCTTTGGAGACGATATCGAGCGCCGTTCGAAAATGGGCGAGCGCGATCGGGCGCGCGGCATCGGCCAAGCTTTCGGCGAAGGCGAGAAGATCGGCGGGAGAGGGGGAGGATGCCATTCGTCGGAACGCCTTCGGAGGAATCGGCCAGTCGAAGAGACATACAACGCGCCGGCGCCACGCGTCTCGCCTTCGGGCAGCGGAAAAGCGATGGGGGCGGATCGGAGCGTGCAAAGAATAGGGGGTGATCTGCTTGGTTCGCACGCCGCGAAGCTGACGGGATGTCGGCGGCATGGGTTGACCATTAGCGGCGCCTTGATCGAGCAGGAACGCGCCAGCCATGCCCTGCCGGTTTTGTCCCGCCTTCCGGCGTCCCGCCACGAAACCGCCGCGAGCCGAGCGCGCGGTGGGAGATGTAGCCGTTCAGCGGAGTCCGCCCATGCTTCTCCACCGCCGCGCCGTTCTTGCAGCGCTCGCCGTCGCGCCCTTCGCCGCGCGCCCCATCCTGGCCCAGACACCGGAATCCGCGCCCCTGCCCGAGCCGCCGCTTCTCGGCAGCGACTACCGTGCGGCGCGGGCGGCCTTCCGAACCAACCTTCTGCGGCGCGGACCCGCGCCCGACCAGGGCGATCCTTTGACCGCGCCGGAGGGGGCGGAGGCGCTGCGCTACCGCTCAGGGGGGCGCGACCTCGTCGCCTGGGCAAGCCCCCCGGGCGACGCCGCCGCCCTGAAGCCCGCCGTCCTCGTGCTCCATGGCGGCAACGCGATCTGGCACGGCCACTGGCAGGATCTGGTCGCGCCCTATGTTGCGGCGGGCTTCCACGCCCTGATGCCGACCCTGCGCGGCGAGAACGGGCAGCCCGGCGACTTCTCGGCCTTCTACGACGAGACCGACGACGTGCTCGCCGCAGCCGAGGCGCTGCGCGCCCGACCGGGCGTCGACCCCGAGCGCGTCTTCGTCAGCGGCCACAGCGTCGGCGGCACGCTGACGCTTCTCGCCGCGCTCAGCGGCGACTTTCGAGGCGCGGCGGCGCTCTCCCCCTCGCCCGACACACGCGTCTTCTTCCAGCGTTTTGCCGACGAGGCGCCGTTCGACCTGTCCGACCCAAGGGAGTTGGAGATGCGCTCGGCCGTGTGCTTCGCCTCCGGTTTCCGCTGCCCGGTCCTGATGTCGCATGGCGACGGGGAAACGCGCTCGAGCCGATCGATCGACCTCGCGGTCGCTCGGGCTCGCGCCGCCGGTCTTCGCGCCGAACACCGCGTGGTTGCGGGTGACCACATGGGCTCGATCCCCGCCGGAATGCGCGTGGCGCTCGACTTCTTCGCGTCGGAAACAGGCGTTCGTTAGTCGATCTTGCTCGGCTGTTCGCTGATGGGAAAGATCGAGCGAGCGGAGCCGCGATAATGCGGGCTGCCTCCCACCCGTCGCCGAGGTCGCGATTTCAGAGTTGCACGCCTCGCGCGGTCCATGCCGCCATTTCACCGTCGGCGATCGTCAGCGAGATCCGCCAGCGGTCGCTCCGGCGCAGGATGTAGACATGCTCCCACTCGGCGATAAGCGCGCCGGCTTCGCCTTCCATCCGGTACGCCATGCGCGCCTGCGCGACGTTCGGGAAAAGTTCGCTCGCGGACAAGAGTTCGCCCACCGGCCGCACGACGCCCTGTTGGCGATAGAAGTCCATCAACGTCACGCAATGATCACGAAACGCTTCCCTCGGCATCGCGAAGTTGCCGCCCGGCGACGGGAACAGTCCCACCGGCTCCCAAAGCTCGCTCAACGCATCGGCGTCGCGGCGGGCGAACGCATCGACATAGCTGGCGAAGAAGGCCGCGATCTCGTCCTGAAAGCTCACGATCGCTTTGCCTGATGATCCGCTGTCCATGAAACCGTCAGGCCGCCGCAGCGGGCGCGAGGCGCACATCCGCCGCATTGAGCTGCGCCTTGACGATGTCGTTGAAGGCCAAAGTGGGATTGGCTTGCGCCAGCATCCCGATCTTCATCCAGAACTCGGCCTGCGCATTGATGGAACGGCACATCACGGTGCTGGCGCGCCTGACCTGCTCATGCAGGTCGTCATCGATTTTCACGAGACCCATGTCCACTCCTTGATGATATACGAAACATATATGGAACGTATATACCTCATGTCAATTGTTAACGAAGGGAGAGGTGTTCGTCATCGAACGGTGCCCACGGACTCTCGAATGAATTGAACGGTCGGCTGCGCCTACACAGCGTGCTCTTCCATCAGTTCGATCCGATTTCCGAACGGATCGTCGACGTAACGGCGTTCATAGCCTTCCAAGGGTTGGTCTTCGACCACACGGTAGCCCCGCGCTTCGAGTCGCGCGCAAAGCGCCGCCAGATCAGAAACGAGAAAGGCCGGGTGGGCTTTTCGTGCGGGGTGAAACGGCGTCTCGACGCCCAGGTGGATTTTGAGATCGTCCTTCTCGAACCAGCATCCGCCCCTTGCCGCCAAGTGCGCAGGCTTCGGAACCTGAGAGATGCCGAGCGTATCAGCGTAGAAGGCGGCGGCCCGATCCTCTCCGCCCGCTGGCATCGCCAGTTGAACATGATCGAGCCGCAGAAGGGACATCGGGTGCTCTAGTCGGTATGCGTGCCGGTGCCAGTTTATCGGCCGCGCCGCCCTCGGAGAATGACCATTTGCTGGCTATACGTCGAGGCAGCCTCAGTTGTCGCAAGAGGTAAAGGCGGGTCGCACTCTATGGAAGGGCGGGCCATTGTGCTCTGATCGGCGCAGGCAGGCAGAGGGTGAAATGGTCCGCACTCCCATCACGATCGCTTGGGCGCTGGCCGTCGGCCTCGTTGCCTCGGCCCCGCTTCCGGCCGCTGCCGCGCCCTATCGCGGTGCGGCGATCTTCCCCTCGGCGAGTGATCGGGACGAGGCGCTTCGCGACTTCTACCGGGCGTGGAAGAACCTCTATGTCGTGCAGGCCTGCGGCGAGGGGCGTTATCTCGTCAAGGTCGACGCCGATGGCAAACGCGTCGGCGGCGGAACGCAGGCAGGAACGATCACCGTTTCGGAAGCGCATGGCTACGGCATGCTCCTGACCGTCATGATGGCCGACGTGGACCCAGAGGCGAGAGTCGTCTTCGACGGCATGGTGCGATATTTCCATGATCATCCCGCAACCTCCGACCCGGGCCTGATGGCCTGGAACCAAGTGGCCGACTGCTCCGACGCGTCGAAAGTGGGCGGCGGCAATTCGGCCACCGATGGCGATCTCGACATCGCCTATGCCCTGCTTCTGGCGGAGAAGAAATGGGGGCGCGGCGGGGCGTTCGACTATGGGGCGGAGGCGCGCAAGGTCCTGGCCGCCATTCTGGCTCACGAGGTGAAGGGCGACGTGCTCCTGATCGGCGACTGGGCCAAGACGGGGGAGGACGGTGCCTATTCGGCCACGACGCGTGCCTCGGACTTCATGGTTTCGCACTTCAAGGCCTTCGCCGACGCCACCGGCGAGCGGCGCTGGCTGCGCATCCGCGACCGGATCTACGACACGATCCGAACGGTCGGTTCGCGCTACGCGCCGCGCACGGGGCTGATGCCCGACTTCATCGTGGACATGCCGAGCCGCCCCAAGCCAGCGCCGTCCGGCTTTCTGGAGGGCGACAACGACGGCGACTACGCCTGGAACTCGGGCCGCTATCCCTGGCGCATCGCGCTGGACTATCTGCTCTACGCCGAGCCTCGCGCCAAGGCCGCCCTCGCGCCGCTGACGGCCTGGGCGCGTTCGGCCACAAGAGGCAGGCCGAGCGCTTTTGCCGATACCTACAAGCTCGACGGCTCGCCCTATTCCGGGCACGGGACGAATTCGATGGCCTTCGTGCCGATGCTCGGCGTCGCCGCCATGCTCGAGCCGGGCGATCAAGCCTGGCTCGACGCGATCTGGTCCGATACGGTCGAGACGGATCTCGCGGACGAGGACTATTTCGGCAACACGCTGAAACTGCTCGGCATGGTGGCCATGAGCGGCCATTGGAGAGCGCCATAAGCGGCATGGCCGAGCCCGGCTGCATCGAGATCAGCCAGAAGACACGTCGCTTGGGAAAAAGCTCGTTTGGGGAACAATCGCAGATTCCAAGCAGCCTCCCCTACCAAGTCCTCCGGCCGTCACAGCGTCTGGATTTCGCCCGCTGCCACCTCGGCGGTTATGTCGATGAGGCAGGAAGGCCCACCGGTTACAGGAGCGCCGCCCCAGCGCAGCACGTCTTCGGCCGCGAGTTCGATCTTGTAGCGCTTCTTGGATCGCTCGAAGCCCGTGCGGGTCGCGGTTTCCTTCCAGGCGACCGTTCCAAGATACCGATCCGGCGGCAGGGTGATGTCGCCTGCGATCTTGGTGTCGATCGACACCAGAAAGCCCATCGGGCCGCCTGCCATCCGTGAACCGCTGCGCAGCCTTGCCATGTCGTGTCCGTCCTCAAATTCTTGAGACACGTTGGGAGCATGTCGGGCAAGAAGGCAAGTCTCACGACCCACGGCTTCGACCCGGACACCCGAGCGGAGCCGCCGGACCTTGATCGACGCCATCTTCCGGCGACGGTCGATCCGACCTCAGGCCACGTTGCTGCTTTGTGCGGGATCGCTCCCACGCCAGACGAGGACGCTCCTTTGCCGTAGGTCTTGACCACGTAGAGCGCCCGGTTCGATTGCCTCATCAGATCGCTCAGAAGGGCTGTCCCGTCGCGATCGAGCGCTGCGCCCACGCTGACGCCGACATGCGCCAGACTGCCCATGTCGATCTCGACGGGCTTCGAAGGCGCGACGATGATCCAGGCGCCGAGGTTTCTGACCTCGTCAAAGTCGGCGTGCCGCACGAGAACCAGAACCTCGTCTCCGCCGAGGCCGCAGATCGTGCCTGCCGGCCCCACTGTCTCCCGCAAGCGCTGGCCGACGGTCTGCAGAAGCGTGTCGCCCGCTCCATTCCCCAGCCGGTCGTTCACTTGTTTGAAGCCGTCGAGATCGAGATAGAGTAGGGAGCGAGCCTGCCGCGACGGGCCGATTTCGTCGAAGGCCGCCTTTATGGCCCGCCGGTTCCCCAGGGCCCTCAAAGGCTCGTTGAGGGTCTGCTCGCGGCTTTCGATCTGCGCCCGGATCGGCTCGATCGCGGCGGTGCGGCGTTGCCAGATGCTATCGAAGCGTAGGGCCGGGTATCAAAGAGCCTTGAACGCCCCGGCTACGACAACGAGAGTGCGGACCCGCAAAGAAGCCCTCATGCGCCTCGCTCGCTCCCTGCGCATTTGGCGCCAGTATCGCCGCACGGCCAACGAACTGAACCGTCTCTCGCAGCGGGAATTCGCCGATCTCCGCATCGCCCGCGCGGACATCTCGCCGATCGCCCGCCAGCCGACGCGCTAACGGTTTCAATCTTTCGCCTCGGCCGGTCCGCCCCCGGCGAAGGCGTTTTCATGTCGAGCGGTCTGTAGCGCGCAGCCGTTGGCGATGCGAACCATCCGACTGAAGATGTCGGGTCGGACGCTCTGTTCAGAAAATCCGAGCCGCTTCACTCCCCGAGACTGCGATCGTCACCTCCATCAACGCCGCGTGGCGGGGAAGCGCTCCTACGGGTTCAGGCGCGAAGCTCGGAGGCCTGCCGCGAGGTCTGACCCGCGCCCGTTCGCTCCCGCACAAATGTCAGGACTTCCTGATTGTTGAAATTTCGCGCGACCACACTGGCGCCAGCAGCGCGCAGCACGTCAGGCTCGACCGAAGTCAAGAGCCCGACGACGCCGACACCCGCCGCGAAGGCTGATTTGGCGCCCGCCGGCGAATCCTCGAAAGCGACGGAGCGCTGGGGGTCTCCGCCCAGGATCTCGATCGCCGTTAGGTAGGGAAGGGGATGCGGCTTGGCGTTCGCCAGCTCGTCACCGATCACCAGACAGGCGAAGCGATCGGTGAGACGCAGGGCCTTGAGCACGAGCTCGGCATTGGCACGGGGCGCGTTGGTCACGACCGCGCAGGGAATGCCCTCGCTGTCGGCCCAGTCGAGAAGGGGCAGGAGGCCGGACGCGGCTTCGAGCTCGGTCACCATCTCGCGGTAGGCTGCCTCCTTGGCGTCCAGCACCGCGGCGCCTTCCGCGACCGAGAGGCTCGGCAGGAAGTTGGCCGCCGTGGCCGTATTGGCGACGCCAATGATGCGCGTTCGATACGTTTCCCAGTCGAGATCGACGCCATAGGGCAGGAACACGCTCTTCATGGCCTGGAAGTGCAGATGATCGGTCTCGACGATCGTGCCGTCCATGTCGAAGAGAAGGGTCGCGGTCATCGATCGGAAACTCGCATCATTTTCGGGCGGAAGGCCGTGGCTCTCCTATGCAGCGGAAAGGCGCGGAGGTCGAGGCCCCGCGCAAGCGCTTCACTGCCGAAGGCGGCCGATCCCCGACGCGCCGTTTTACCCGTGGCTTTCTCCGACCACCATTTCGAAGGGCCAGAGATGGTCGCGGAACGTATCGGCTCGCCGGCCTACGGAGGGCAGTTGCAGAAGGAGGCGCGAGCCGAGGGCCTGACCCAGTTCGAAGACCGACATGCGAAAGCTGGTGAGCGCGGGCTTCAAATGAGCGTTCTGCTGAATGGCCCGGTGGCCGACCACGCCGATGTCGCGGCCGGGCTCCAGCCCGCCTTCGCGCAGGGTCGCATAAAGGCCTTCGGCCATCAGGTCGTTGACGAGCAGGATCGCCGTCGGCCTCGGGTCGAGAGCCATGAGCGCCTGGGCCGCGACGTGGCCGCCGCCGCCATGCACCGGCGCGGGGATCACCAGTTGCTCATCGAAGGGCAGGCCGCTCTCAGTCAGCGCCTGCCGATAGCCATCGAGATAGATCGCGCCCAGATTGGCGTCGTCCATCGGCACGGTGATGGCGATTCGCTTGTGGCCGGCGGCCGCCAGAAGCCGCACGGACGAGGCTGCCAGTCCGTGGAAGTCGAGGTCGATCCAGTCGTAGGCGCGGCCGGACAGGCTGCGCCCGAGCGAGACGAAGGGAATGCCCCGCGTTTCCAGGATTTCGATGCGCGGATCGGTGCGCTTGGTGGCCGACAGGATGAATCCGTCCGCCAGCTTGCGGCCGACGATGCGGTTCATGAACGCCGCCCGGTCGCCGTCGTCGGGGCACATGAGCACGAGATAGTCGAGGCCCGCCGGCGCCGTCACGGACTGAACGCCCTGGTGCAGCATCATGAAGAAGGCGGCGTTCTCGTCCGACGTCTGAGGTCCGACCTCGGTCACGAAGGCCACGATGCCGGTGCTCCCCTTGCGCAGGCTGCGGCCGGATTGGTTCGGCTGATAGCCGAGCGCGCGCGCGGCCTCCATCACCCGTTTCCGGGTTTCGGGGTTGACGTCGGGCTTCCCGTTCAGGGCCCGCGACACCGTGCCGATCGAGATGTTGAGGTGCTTGGCAAGCTCTTGGATACGCATCGGTCCACTCGTACACGGCTCACGGGAGGTGAGGGAAGAGGACGACTTGACAAGACCCTCTCCCTCCCATTCTATGAACCGGAAACGTTTACGGACCCTAGAGGTCGTGCCCGGAAAGGGCCGGACGTTGAGGGAGGGAGGAACTATGCACCGCGTCATCGTCGTGGGGTGCGGAGCCATGAGCCATGTCTGGTTCGAGGCGGCTGCGGCGCGCTCTGATCTCGAAATCGTCGCTTTGGTCGATCTCGACCTGAAGCGCGCGGAGGATTGCCTCGCCCGCCATGACTTGGGTGATGCGCGCGCCTTCACCGACTTCGCAAAGGCCCTGCGCGAGAGCCGGGCCGACATCGTCTTCGACATCGCCGTTCCTTCCGCGCGTTCCGCCATCGTCCGCGCGGCGCTGGAGAGCGGCTGCCATGTCCTCTCGGAAAAGCCGATGGCCGAGACGCTGGACGAAGCCCGGTCGTTGGTCGATGCCGCCCGCCGCGCCGGCCGCCATCATGTCGTGATCCAGAATCGCCGCTATCTCGAACCCGTTCGCCGCATTCGCGACTTCCTGGCGAACGGGGCGATCGGCGAGGTGACGAGCACCCATTGCGACTTCTTCCTCGCGCCGCGCTTCGGCGGCTTCCGCGAGGAGATGGCGCATGTCCTCCTGCTCGACATGGCGGTCCACACGTTCGACGCGGCGCGCTTTCTCACCGGCGAAAACGCCGTCAGCGTCTATGCCGAGGAATGGGAGCCGGCATCCTCCTGGTATCGGCAGGGCTCCAGCGCGGCGGCCTTGTTCCGCATGGAATCGGGCGCCCTCTTTTCCTACCGGGGCTCCTGGTGCGCGCGGGGCCGCGCGACGCCTTGGGAAGCCGAATGGCGCATCGTGGGAACGCTGGGCACGCTGACCTGGGACGGCGCCGAGCGCATCGAGGCCGAAGTGGCCGATCCCGAACACCGGGACGGGCTGTTCGAGACGACGCGGTCGCTCGTCGTTCCGCCGCTTGGGCCGGACGTGCGCGTCGGCGGTCACGCCGGCGTCATGCGGGATTTTCTCGAGGCGATCGCCAACGGGCGCCCGGCGGAGACGGACGGCTCGTCCAACATTCAGACGCTCGCCATGGTCCACGGCGCGATCCAAAGCGCCGAGACCGGCCAGCGCGTCGCGATTTCAGTTTAGACGGAGGGCCCGATGGCCGCACCCATGAGCAACATCCGCATCGGCACGATGGTCAAGGCCAACGATCCCGACCCCGCCGCCGCCGTGCGGCGTATCCTCCCGCACGGGTTCGAGAGCATCGAGCCGTTTTTCTGGCAGGTGATGAACAAGGATCTGCCGCGTCTGGCGGGGGAGCTGCGCGAGGCGATCGGCGACCGGGACGTGACGATCTCGACGCTCGGCATGTTCGGCAATCCGCTGGAGGAGGGCGAGCTCGACGTCGCCACCCTGCGCGGTTGGGAAGCGCTGATCGACAACGCGCATCTCTTCGGCGCGACGACGATCGCCGGCTTCACCGGCCGTCTGCGCGGGCAGCCGATCGAGGCCAGTCTGCCGCGCTTCCGCGAGGTCTGGAGCGAGCTGTCGCGCCGCGCCGCCGACCGGGGCGTGCGTCTTGCCTTCGAGAACTGCGCGATGGACGGCAACTGGGCGAGCGGCGATTGGAACATTGCCCACACGCCGGACGCCTGGGAGCTGATGTTCGATGCGGTTCCGGAGGACAATCTCGGGCTCGAATGGGAGCCCTGCCACCAGATGGTCTATCTCATCGACCCCATTCCGCAGATCCGCAAATGGGCGCCGAAGATTTTCCACGTTCATGGCAAGGACGCGACCATCCGCTGGGACGTGATCCGCGAGCACGGCATCTACGGCAAGCTGCCCGCCGTCTTCATGCGCACGCCCGGCTTCGGCGACACGAACTGGACCGACGTCATTTCCGAACTGCGCCTGGCCGGCTGGTCCGGCTCGATCGACATCGAAGGCTGGCACGACCCGGTCTATTGCGACGCGCTGGAGATGACCGGCCAGGTGCACGGCTTGAATTATCTCAAGCAGTGCCGAGGCGGCACGGTCGTCCCCAACTGAAAATCGACGCACCGGCCGCTCGGGTCTGCGCTGCGGCCGGTGCGTGAGGTAGGTTCAAAACACGTGAGCGCGGAGCCAACTGCGCCGCCCGAAACCGTCAATAGAGGAGGAACCCGATGAAACGCCTGTCCGCAATCTTGGCTCTTGGAGCCTTGATGGTCTCGACGCTCGCCGCGCGGGCCGAGCCCGTGACGCTCGAAGTCTGGACCGTCAATCCGCAAGACTATCACGAGACCATGGCCCGCGAGTTCGAGAAGGCCAACCCGGACATCCGCATCAACGTGAAAGTGGTCCAGTTCCCCGACGTAGTGAACGACCTCGCGCGGGCGGTGGCGACCGGCAGCGCGCCGGACGTCACCTATATCGACAACCCCGACATCGCGCTGCTGGCCTCCAAGGGCGTTCTGGCCGACCTCAAGCCCATGATCGACGGCTCAAAGATCGTGAAGCTCGACGACATCTATCCCGGCCCGCGCGCGGCCGCGACCTACAAGGATGGGATCTACGGCATTCCGCGCGGCGCCAACACGCTCGCGCTCTACTACAATGCCGATATGTTCAAGGCCAAGGGCCTCGACCCGGACAAGCCGCCCCGGACCTGGGACGAACTCCACGCCGCCGCCAAGGCGCTGAGCGATCCGGCCAAGAACGTCTACGGCCTCGCCTTCTCGGCGGTCGGCTCGGAAGAGGGCACGTTCCAGTTCCTGCCCTGGCTCCAGATGGCCGGCGGCAGCTTCGACAAGGTGAACGGACCGGCGGGCGTCGAAGTGCTCGACTTCTGGGGCAAGCTGCTGGCCGAAAAGCTGGCCTCGCCCGACACGCTGATCCGCAGCCAATACGATTCCACCGCTACGTTCAACGCCGGCAACGCGGCCA
The DNA here is from genome assembly GCF_001463785.1 of Aureimonas sp. AU40. Taxonomy (NCBI): domain Bacteria; kingdom Pseudomonadati; phylum Pseudomonadota; class Alphaproteobacteria; order Hyphomicrobiales; family Aurantimonadaceae; genus Aureimonas; species Aureimonas sp. AU40. Next base: position 108,631 of record NZ_BBWL01000046.1, on the reverse strand, counting down.
TGGTGATCTCCGGCCCTTGGGAATTGCCCCGCATGGCCAAGGACGCCAAGTTCGACTACCGCGCCGCGCTCCTGCCTATTCCCAAGGATGGCGCGGAACGCGCCTCCGCGCTCGGCGAGGGCGACAACGTCATCCTCAAGGGCAGCGCCCACCAGGCCGAGGCCTTCCGCTTCCTGGAATACATGGTCAGCCAGATGCCCCGCGTCTGGAACGAATTCGGCTACCTGCCGGCGTCCAAGGTCGAGGTGACGAACCCCAAGCAGCCGGCGATCTACGCCGTCTTCGAGGAAAGCATGAAATACGCGCGCACGCGCGGCCCGAGCCCGCAATGGCCGCAGATCTCCAAGGCGATCTACACCGCCGTGCAGGCCTCGCTCACCGGCCAGTCCACCCCGCAGGCGGCGCTCGACGGCGCCCAAGCCTCGATCGACGCGATCCTCGCCCGCTGAGGCAAGACGGCAGGCGGTTTCCTCTTTTGCGGGGCCGCCTGCTCACCTCAAAGCGCGGGACGGACCCCTGCCGGGTCGGCCGACAGGGTCTGTCCGCTGACGCCGCTGCTGCGGACGCGCATCGGCCCCTCGTCGCGCTTCAGAACCCTGACAAGACGGGCGGGGCGGAGAATGGGCGAGGGATGCTGGCTCCCCAAAAGAAGCGCAGCTCAGGTCCGGCTCAAGCCTTTCCGCCGATATGGCAGGGCAAAAGCCCGGGGCACCCGACCCCGCCGGGTCCTGACCCAGGATGCCGACATATCGTCCCGAACGAAAACGCCTCGACCATCCGCCGCGCGGCGGGTTTGTTAGGCCTTTTATCAACAGGAGAGCTTGCCCATGAACGGGTTTCTCGGCAGCCTGCGGGACGGAGCGGGCTTCGACCGGCTCCTGGTCGGACTGGCGCTCGCCTATCTCGCGGTCTTCTCGCTCTTTCCGATCATCTACACGGTCGTGATGTCGTTCCAGAGCGTCGACCTGTTCACGCTGGCCTCGTTCGACCGCCCCTTCGTCGGACTGATGAACTATGCCGACATCCTGTCGCGTCCGCTGGCCCGCACCGTTCTTCTCAACACGGCGATCTTCGTGGTTCTGTCGGTTCTCTTCCAGCTGACGATCGGCTTCGCGCTGGCGCTTTTCTTCGCGCAGGATTTTCCCGGCGCCTCCACCATGCGCGGGCTGTTTCTGGCCGGCTGGATCATGCCCGCCCTCGTCGTCGGCGCCATCTGGAAATGGATCTTCGCGGGCGACTACGGCGTCCTCAACGCCTTTCTCCAGTCGGTCGGGGCGATCGACGGGCGCATCTTCTGGCTCTCCGACCCCTCCGTTGCGCTCTATGCCATCGTCATCGCCAATATCTGGCTGGGCGTGCCCTTCAACATGCTTCTCCTGTCCGTCGGGCTGGCCGCCATCCCGCGCGACATCTACGAGGCCGCCGATCTCGACGGGGCGGGGCCGGTCCGCCGCTTCGTCTCCATCACGCTGCCGCTGATGCGCGCGCCGCTCGGCGCGGTGATCTCGCTCGGCACGATCTTCACGCTGCAGCAGTTCGACCTCGTGGCGGCGTTGACGCAGGGCGGCCCGTCCAACAGTTCCAACGTCGCGCAGTACTGGTCCTGGCAGCTGTCCTTCCAGACCTACGAAATCTCGCTCGGCAGCACCGTGGCGGTGCTGATGATGAGCTTCGTGATCCTCGTCGCTGCGCTCTACACGCGCTCGACCCGCCACGAACAATCGTTCTAACCGAGGGGCAAGACGTGAAACGCAAGATCCTCTGCGTGATCGGCATGACGATCACCGCGCTTTATCTCTTCCCGCTCTACTGGATGTATATCACCGCTTTCAAAGGCGGCACGGAAATCTTCCTCTCTCCGCCGACCTTCTGGCCCAGCGATCCGCAATGGAACGTGCTGCGGGTTCTGGAGACGACCAATGTCGGCCGCTACATCTGGAACTCGCTTCTGGTGGCGAGCGGCACGACGGTCGTGGTGATCCTGTTCGGTACGGGCTGCGCCTATGCTCTGGCCCGGCTGCACGGGCGTCTGGTGGAGGTCTCGCTCTTCGCCATCCTCATGATGCAGGCGCTGCCCTCCTCGCTGATGGTCACGCCCATCTTCGTCGCCTTCAGCCAGTTCGGCCTTCTCGCCACGCCCCGGCTGGCCGTAATCCTGGCCCAGGCGGCCAAGGTTCTGCCGCTCTACATCGTCCTGTGCCGGGCGAGCTTCGTGCAGGTGCCGCGCGAGCTGGAGGAGGCCTCGCTGGTCGATGGAAACTCGCGCGTCGGCGCCTTCTTCCTGATCGCGCTGCCGCTGGCGCGAAACGGCATCCTGATCTCCTCCGTGCTCGTCTTCCTCCAGTCCTTCGGCGAGTATGTCTATGCCCGCTCGCTGATCGCGCAGGAGCCGCTGCAGACCGCGACCGTGGGGCTGCAGGGCTTCATGGGCCCGAACGCCAGCGACTGGACCGGGGTCATGGCCTACTCCGCCCTGTATGTGACCCCCGTGCTCATCGTCTTCATCTTCCTCCAGAAACGCATCGTCAGCGGCCTGACCGCCGGCGCATTGAAGTGAGGCCGTCCATGTCCTCTCCCGCCTATCAGATCGAGATCGATCGGCTGAACAAGCACTACGGCACCTTTCATGCGCTGCACGACATCGATGTGAAGGTCGCGCCCGGCACGTTCGTCGCCCTTGTCGGGCCGTCGGGCTGCGGAAAATCGACGCTCCTGCGAACCCTGGCGGGCCTGGAAACCGTGTCGTCGGGCGACATTCGCATCGCGGGGGAGAGCGTCGCCAAGCGCCCGCCGCGCCAGCGGGACGTGGCCATGGTGTTCCAGTCCTACGCGCTCTATCCCCACATGTCGGTGGCCGACAACATGAGCTACGCGCTGCGCCTGCGCGGCCGCGCCAAGCAGGAAATCGCGGCGGCCACGCGCAAGGCCGCCGAGACGCTGGGCCTGACCGGGCTGCTCGACCGCCTGCCGCGCGAGCTTTCCGGCGGCCAGCGCCAGCGCGTCGCGATGGGCCGCGCCATCGTGCGCGATCCCAAGGTCTTCCTGTTCGACGAGCCGCTGTCCAATCTCGACGCGGCGCTCCGCGTTCACATGCGCGGCGAGATCCGCAAGCTGCACGACCGGCTGGGCGCGACCTCGATCTACGTCACGCACGACCAGATCGAGGCCATGACCATGGCCGACCATATCGTGATCCTGCGCGCTGGCGTGGTGGAGCAGCAGGGCGCGCCGCTCGATCTCTACGACCGCCCGGCCAACATTTTCGTCGCCGGCTTCATCGGCTCGCCCGCCATGAACTTCATTCCTGCCGTGGTGGACGACACGGGCGCGCGGGCCAGAGCCGAGGATGGCGGACTGACGCTTGCGCTGGGCGGCCACGCGCAGCCCGGCCAGCGCGTCACGCTTGGTCTTCGGCCCGAGCACCTGAAGATCGCGGCTCCGGGCGAGCCCGATGCGTTCGAGGCGCGCGTGGAGACGCTGGAATCCACCGGCAGCGCCAGCTTCCTGAAGGTGCGCGCGGGCGAACAGACCCTCGTCGTGTCGCTGGCCGAACGGCGGGTTCACGTCGCCGACGAGCGAATTCACCTGCGGATCGACATCCCGGCCATCCACGTCTTCGACCGGGAGAGCCAGGAGCGGATCGATCTTCGGGCCTTGTGAGAACGTGTCCGTAGCCGATCGGAAACGCCGCCGACATCGGTCCGATGCCGGCGGCGCCAATCGTTCGGGCTTAGTGCGCGCTGAGAGCACCTAACAAAAATCTCGTGGGGTCGGCTGGTCGGGTCTTTTCGCCGTGGACTTCGTCGCGAATGCTCGCCGATGCCGCCGGCATCGACTGCGCTTCGCTCCTTGTTCCCGAACGAAAATCCCTCGCCCATCCTCCGCCCAGAGATTTTGTTAGGGGCTCTTAGTTCGCGAAGGCCTTGGTCAGCGCGGCGACGGCCATGGCGGTCGCGTCCTTGGCCTGGGGCACCACGGCCGCCATGCCGAAGAACTCGTGCGTCACGCCCGCATAGGTTTTCTGCTCGGTCGCAACGCCTGCCGCCTTCAGCTTCCCGGCCAGCATCTCGCCTTCCGAGCGGAGCGGGTCGATCTCGGCGTTGATGATGGTCGTCGGCGGAAGGCCCGCGAGGTCGGAGCGGTTCACGAGATCGAGGCGCGGGTCGGCGGCCTGCTGCTTGGACTCGAAGACGTTGGAGACGAACCACTCCATCGCCTTCTTCGACAGGGGCATGGCCTCGGCGTTCTCGACATAGGACGGCGTCGTCATGTCCTTGCCGGCGACGGGATAGACCAGGACCTCGGCGAGCGGCGCGGTCAGCTTCTGGTCGCGCGCGGTGATGGCGACATTGGCCGCGAGATTGCCGCCGGCGCTCTCGCCCACGAGCGCGACCTTCTTCGCATCGCCGTTGAAGGAGCCGGAGTTCTCGATCGCCCATTTGTAGGCCGCGTTCGCGTCCTCATGCGCGGCGGGGAACTTGTGCTCGGGCGCGTGGCGATAGTCGGCCGAGACCACCACCGCCTTGGCGCCCGCCGCAATGCCCCGCGCCGAGGCGTCGTAGGTGTCGATATCGGCGATCACCCAGCCGCCGCCGTGGAAATAGACCACGATCGGGAATGGGCCGGTGCCCTCCGGCGTGTAGATGCGAACCGGGATCGGGCCGCCGGCGCCGGGGATGGTCAGGTCGCGGGTCTTCACGGCCTTGAAGGCGGCGTCTGGCTGGATGCCCTTTTCCTTCATCACCGCCATGGCGGCGTCGGCGGGGGTCGGCCCTTTGCGGGTTTCCTCGACGGACTGCGTGCCGATCGGCTTGGCGCCGAGCGCGGTCAGCTTGTCGAGAACGGCCTTCATCTCGGGCGCGGGCTGCGCCATGGGCTTCGAGGCGTCGGCTGCGGGGGCCGTTGCGGCGGTCTGGGCAAGGGCTGCGGCCGAAAGCAGGGTGGCCGTGGCAAGAGCCAGGGCGAGGCGGGACACGCGCGTCATAACAAGTCCTTCAAGGCGTTGGATGACGGAAAGCCTCGTCCGACTCTTCCGTTCCAACACCGCGCGGACTCAAGCTTTCGCCTGCTATCGATCCTTCCGTTCCGGAATTCCTCGCTTCGCCTCACATCGACCGCGCCCGCGCCGTCACTGGCCCGTCGCGCACTCCGCCTGGGCCGGGCTCGGCGCACGGGCGGCGAGCGGCATTCGAACGATGTTGCCGCCCGTTTCCAGATCGGCGCTGATGGTGACGTCTCGGCCGCTGTGCTTGGCGTCGTAAAGCGCGCGGTCGGCGCGCGCGTAGGAGATCATGCTCTCCTCCTCTCCCATGTGCGCCAGGCCGATGCTCGCCGTTACCGTGAGATTGGCGGGAAGCGGCGGTCCGCCGATCTCGGAGAGCTTGCCCCGCAACCGGTCCCCCGTCAGGAGTGCCTCGTTCGGCGTCATGCCGCTCAGGGCGACCGCGAACTCCTCGCCGCCCACGCGCCCGACGAAATGCGGGTCCTTCAGCGCGTCGTTCAGCAGGCGCCCGATCTCGGCGATGACGTAGTCGCCGACCAGATGCCCATAGGTGTCGTTGATCCGTTTAAAATGATCGACGTCGACCACGCCGAGCGTCAGGTCGGCACCGGCGGTCCTCGCCTTGTCGAGGCGGGCAAAGAAGCCGCGCCGGTTGAGGAGACCGGTCTGGATGTCGGTCAGAGCCAGCGCCTCGAAGCGCTCCTTCAGTTCGAACAGGCGCAGGTTCGAGCGCGCCAGAAGCCAGAGAAACAGAAGCGACATGGCCGCCGCGACCAGGGTCGTCTGAACGAAGGAAGGCCAGAGACGGTCGGGCTGCGTGTAGAGGTTGACGAGCGCATCGACCCCGTCCGTCACCGCGACGATCCCGAAGGTCGCGATCGCGATCTTGATCCGCATCTCCCGGCGGCTGCGGATCGCGGTCAGATTCGCCAAGCTCAACGTCATTTCGCCCACAATCCTCGTTCCGAGATGATCGTAAGCGATACTTCTTTCGGGACCCTCAACGGTGCGCGGGCAAGGGTCAGGTTGGGAGATCGAAGTGGTGACGCCAGAGCGCCGCGCTCACCACAGCCGACCAGGCCATTTCGGCTCGCCGGCAAGGCCTTCGAAGGCGGCGTCGGCCGACACCAGGGTCAGGCCCTTGGCCATCGCCGTCGCGCCGATGATCCGATCGAAGGGGTCGCGGTGCGCCCAGGGGAGCGTGGCGGCCAGAAGGCTGGCCTCCGCCGACAAGGGCACGAGGCGGGCGCCTTGTTCCTCGGCCAGCTCGACCAGCCGGTGAAGAAACGGCTCCATCTCGGGCCATTTGCCGAGACGAACCTTCTGGCCGATCTCGAACAGGCTGATCGCGCTGACAAACACGGTCTCGGCCTCCGTCATGGCGCTCGTGGCCCTGACTGACAGGCGTGCGTCGCCCGTCAGAGACCACGCCCAGGCATGCGTATCGAGAAGAACCGACCTCACGTGGACCCTTCCCACAGCGCCAGTTCGTCCTCGCTCATGGGTTCGAAGAAGTCGGGGCCTTCGCCAGCGAACTGCCCTTTCAGGAGGCCGATCGTGAAGCGCCCTTGAGCGATGGGGACGATCCTCGCCACGGGGCGCTTGCCCTTGGCGATCACGACCTCCTCGCCGGCGATCGCGGCCTCGATCAGTTTCGAGAGCTGCGTCTTGGCAACATGAACCGTCACCTGCATTCCAGCCTCCTATTAGCTAACTTAGCTAAATCTAATCCGGAGAATGCCGTTTGGCCAGTGTCGCGACGCAGGCTCACCATCCGCCAACGGAGGGTTTCTCAAACCGCGACAAGTTCCGACGCGAGAACCCCGTCCGTCATCTCGGCTGCCTCGTGCACCCGCGCCAGCAGCCATTCCACGCCGGGGTCGGTCTTGGAGCGGGTCGCGACATAGGCACCGATCTGAGCCGCCGGAGATTGTGCGGCCGTTTCGAGCGTTCGCAACTGGGGCGCCAGCAGCGAGCGCGTGGCGATGCGGCGTGGCAGCAGCGCGGTAAAGCCGCTTTCCAGAACGAGCATCAGCGCACTTAAACTGTCGGGCACCACGACGGCGGGGTCGCAGGCCGGCTCCGGCCCGCAGCCCTGCCGTTCGCTATGGATGAGATCGACATAGGCCGAGCCAGTTCGCTCGCCCATCTGCTGTGTCCAGAGGTCGGGCGACGAAATTCGCGCGAATGGGATGGTTCGCAACCGCTCGTGGGTGAGCCCGTCGCGTATGGCGGGATGATCCGCCCGAACCACCCAGGCCAGCGTTTCCTCGAACAGGACATGGCACTCCACGGCGTCGTGCTGGCCGCGCGTGCGCACCAGAACCGCGTCGAGATCGCCGTTCTGAAGATCGCGCATCGAATGGTCGGAGAGATGAACGGTCCGCAGCCGGACATGGGGCGCATGGGCCCTCAAGACGCGCAGGAGGGGCGGCACGATCACGAGAGACACGTAGGGCACCGTGGCCACCACGAACTCGCGCGTGCTCTCCGCGGCGACGAACCCCCTGTTTTCCAAGACATCTTGCAACTGGCGCAGGATGTCGAGAATCGCCGGGGCGATCTCCAGCGCGCGCTGGGTCGGCACCATCTTGCCCGGCACGCGAACGAAGAGCGGGTCGCCCACCGCTTCCCGCAGGCGCGCAGTCGCGTGGCTGACCGCCGAGGGGCTGAGGCCGAGGCGGCGCCCCGCAAGGGTGGCGTTGCGCTCTTCGAACAGGGCTTCGAAGACGCGCAGGAGATTCAAATCGAACTGCCTGAAGTGCATGGAATTCACATCCGCGCTGACAAGACTTCAGTTCCCTTCATAGCAGAAAGGGACGATCCTGGCTTCAAGGATCGCAATCGACTCGCGAGTTCACAAGGGCCGAGAGATCCGTATTGGCAAGGACTAAAGATCATGAAGCTCGTCACCCTTATCGCTCTCGCCTCGATGGCCGCGACCGCCGCTCCCGCCTTCGCCGACTCCATCGTCCCGGGCTCCGACGCCGCCTTCTATTCGCAGGCGACGCCCGCTCACTCCACGACCTCGACCACCCGCTACGGCATGCCCCACACCGCCGACTTGGGCGCGGCTCAGCCGGGCTCGAACAGCGATCTGGTCCCCGGTTCCGACGCCGCCTTCCTAAGCAGCGCACCTAAGGCCGCCCCCGCGCAGGCCCACGCGGCTCGCTCGGCCACGAGCATCGCGCCCGACATGGTCCCGGGTTCCGACGCGGCCTTTTTGAACTGACACCGCCCCTGAGCTGACACTGTCGCCGAAAGGCGGCCCGCCGACCAACGCCCGCCTCCGATCTCCCGCGCCTTTCCGAGGGCCTTCATGGGAGAACCGGAAGCGGGCGTTTTCGCGTCTTGCGCCAAACACAAACGAAAACGCCCTCGCCGGGGGAAGACTGGCAAGCGCGTGAGAGAGCAGCCGAAAGGGGGGAGGACCTATTCTGCTCGAGCGCCACGACCGGGGGAGGACCGGTCGGGACAAAAGCGAGAAACTCTTAGCGCGTCGGCTGGTAGGCGGTGGCCGGGATGTCCAGGCGCGCAATGCCGAGATCGGTGAGTTCGCGCTGCGAGAGGCGGGTTCGGCTAGGTGCGCCCCAAGGCGCGCGCGTTTTCCTCAACGTGGCCATCTCTGATACACGCGCTCCTGTTTGTTGAATGTAAGACTGGAGTTTAAGCTGATGTCTCTTCTGCCGCGCCTCGCGTTCGCGCTCGTTCTGGCCGTTCTGGTCGGGGGTGGCCTGATGATCTACGACCAGAAGCGCGGCGCCGAATGGGTCGTCTCGCCGGAGGCGATCGCGGCCGCCAAGGCCGAGGGGAAGATGGGCGTCGAGAATGATCGTGGCTCGGTCACGGTCCTGCCGATCCGCTCCGAAACGGCCGATGTCCTGCCCTTCAAGTGGATGCTCGCCGGCGTCGCCGCAGGTGCCGTCACCTTCGTCGCGACGCGCCGACGCGCTTGAAACGCCTCGTCGAATGTCCAGGCAGAGCGTTTCCGTCTTGCCTGGACATTCGCCAGCAGGCCGATCCCTGCCGGCCATCCCCACTGCCGCGCCTGCCCTCAAGCGCTGCCCGACCGAACCGAGTTACGCCAGACGAGCGGGGCGTCGAAGATGCGGTCGGCCCTCGAGCCTTGTTCCGCACCGTCCGCGACGAGGCGCACCGTCCAATCGGCGATTTCCTGACACGGTTGGGCGAAGGTGGTGAGCTCGTAGGAGGCCCAGCCCGCCTGTTCGATATCGTCGAAGCCGATGATTCCGACATCCTCGGGAATGCGAAGGCCGAAACGATGGCGGGCCGCGTCCATCACGCCGCAAGCCAAAAGGTCGGTCACCGCGAAGACGCAGTCCGGCGGCTCGGCGGAGGAGAACAGCGCCGTGCCGGCCTGAAGGCCGCTCTCATAGGCCGTAGCCCCCTGGCTCCAGACGCGCGCCGAAAGGCCCTCGGCGCGCAGCGCGTCCTGAAAGCTGGCGCAACGGGCGGTGAGGCTTGGCGTGCCGACGCCGGACGCGACCAGCGCGGGCCGGCGATAGAGGCTGCGCCGAAACAGCGTCGCCGCCGTGCGCGCCGCTAGATCGTTGTTGACGGCGAGATTGACCGTGCCGGGCAGATGGTCGTCTCGGTTGAGAAGAACGAGGCGCTGGCCGCTGTCGAGACAGGCTTGCGCGATGGAGCGATAGGGCGTGCCGGACAGGACGATGGTCGCGTCGGCCCGGTAGTTCAGCGTCTGGCGCAGCGCATCCTCGACATGCAGCGCCTCGCGGCCCGCGTTCAGCACCATCACGACCTTGCCCGCCGCCTGCAGGGCGCGCGACATGTGGTCGAGAAGGCGCGAGAGATAGGGCGTGTGGATGTCGGCGACGACGAGGCAGACGATGCCCGTGCGCTGGCGGATCAGCCCGCGCGCCAGATGGTTGACATGGTAGCCGAGTTCGCGCGCCGCCGCCTCGACCTTGGCCCGCGTTTCCACTGAGATGCTGGCGCCGGGCGTGAAGGCGCGCGACACCGCCGAGCGCGACACGCCCGCCAGGCGCGCCACTTCCGAAGCGCTCGCGAACGCCGCCGACCGGTCCCGATCGAACTCCATGCCGAACCTCATTCCAGCCGGTGCACTGCATTGCAGCACATTTAGGCCACTATCTCCGACCTTTCCCACATTGACAAGACGGTCTCCGTCATCGAGCTTGCACAGCAGTGCAAAGACGATAACAGCTGGGAGGCTTCGACAATGCGCATGGGCTTGAAAGCAACCGCCGTCCTCTTCACGCTTGCCGCCGGCGCCCTGCCGGCCAGCGCGGCGGGGACGCTGAACCTCATCTGCGCCGCCGACGTGAAATGGTGCGAGCTGATGGAAACGGCGTTCGAGAAGGACCATTCCGACATCGCCGTGAACATGGTGCGCATGAGTTCGGGGGAGGCCTATGCCCGTGTCCGCGCCGAAGCGCGCAATCCCAAGACCGATCTCTGGTGGGGCGGCACGGGCGACCCGCATCTTCAGGCGGCCGAAGACAAGCTGACCGTGGAATACAAGTCGCCCCGCCTGGGCGAGTTGCAGCCCTGGGCGCAGAAGCAGGCGGAGGTCTCAGGCTTCAGGACGGTCGGCATCTATTCCGGCGCGCTCGGCTGGGGCTACAACACCGAGATCTTCGCCAAGAAGGGGCTCGCCGAGCCCAAATGCTGGAAGGACCTGACGGCGGACGCCTACAAGGGCGAGATCCAGGTCGCCAATCCGAACTCCTCGGGCACCGCCTACAACGCGCTGGCGACGCTGGTCCAGATCATGGGCGAGGAGCCGGCCTTCACCTATCTCAAGGCGCTCAACGCCAACGTGACGCAATACACCAAGTCCGGCTCGGCGCCGGTCAAGGCGGCCGCGCGCGGCGAGACCGGGCTCGGCATCGTCTTCATGCATGACGCCGTGGCCATGACCAAGGAAGGCTTCCCGATCAAGACCGTCGCGCCCTGCGAGGGCACGGGCTTCGAGGTCGGCTCCATGTCGATCGTCAAGGGCGCCAAGAACCTGGAAAACGCCAAGGTCTTCTACGACTGGGCGCTGAGCCCGGAGGTCCAGTCGCGCGCGGCGGAGGCGAACTCCTTCCAGCTCCCGTCCAACAAGACGGCCGCCGTGCCCCCGGAGGCGCCCAAACTCACCGAGATCAAGCTGATCGACTACGACTTCGCCAAATACGGCAATTCGGAAACCCGCAAGGCGCTGCTGGAGCGCTGGGACCGCGAGATCGGCGCCATCGCCAACTAAGCGATCCCGCGGCGTCGCCCATTTGCGGCGCCGCCCGTTCTGGCCGTGGAGCGGGCCGACCAAGGCCTCTCCGCCCGCTGCCTGAGGACATGCCGATGGACCGTCGACTTCGCCGTTTGGACGGAGCCCTTGTTCTGGGGCTTCTCGCGCTCGCGCTTCTGCCCTGGTACGGGATCGAGGGCGGGCTCTTGAGCCTTGGCTGGCTCGAGGCCTATCCGCTGGGCGGGCCCGGCGCGCCGGCGCTGGCGCAGATCGTGCTGCGCCCGGCACCCTGGCTGCTTCTGCCGATCCCGCCATTCGCGCTCGCCATCGCCCTGCGTTTCCAGACGCCGGGCCGGGCGAGGGGTGGGCGGATCGCGGCGCTGGGTGCGCTCGGCTTGGCTGCCCTCGTCGTGGAAGGGCTCTCGATCGGCTATGGCGGGTGGAACTGGAGCGGCTGGGAAGCCCTGTTCGGCCCGCTTGCCGACGGCCAGCCGCCCTTCGGCCTCGGCGCCTTCGCGCTGGCCTGCACCTTCCTTCTGCTGATTGCCTTCGGCGCGGCCGAAAGGGGCTGGTTGCGGGGCGACGCTTTCGTTCTCTCCGCCATCACCTTCGTCGTGGCGCTGGTTTCGGCCTTCGTGCTCTATCCCCTGGCGAGCCTCTTCATCGGCGCGTTCCAGGCAACGGACGGCTCGTTCGACGCGACCAGCTTCACCCGCAACATCCGCGACCCGTCGATCTGGTCGCTCGGCTGCCTCACCGGCTCCGGCACCTGTGGCCTGGCCTGGCGCACGATGTTTCTCGCGACCATGACGGGCCTCGGCACGACCGTTCTGGGTCTTGCCTTTGCGCTGGTCGCCACCCGCACGCGCTTTCCCTTCAAGCGCATCCTGCGGCTTCTCACCATCCTGCCCATCATCACGCCGCCCTTCGTGATCGGCTTGGCGCTGATCCTTCTGTTCGGGCGCTCGGGCGTCGTCACGACCGGCATCGCTTCGCTGACCGGTCTCGACGGCGGTCGCTGGCTCTACGGTATGCCCGGCATCTGGATCGCGCAGATGCTGAGCTTCACGCCCATCGCCTTCATGGTGCTGATCGGCGTGGTGGAGGGCATCAGCCCCTCCATGGAGGAGGCGGCCCAGACCATGCGCGCCGATCGCTGGCGCACCTTCTGGACCGTGTCCTTCCCGCTCATGCGCCCCGGTCTCGCCAACGCCTTTCTGGTGGGCTTCATCGAGAGCATGGCCGATTTCGGCAATCCGCTGGTGCTCGGCGGCAGCCACGGCGTTCTCTCCACCGAGATCTTCTTTGCCGTTGTCGGCGCGCAGAACGATCCCGCCAGGGCCGCCGTTCTCGCCCTGGTTCTGCTCGGCTTCACGTTGTCGGCGTTCCTGCTCCAGCGCCTTTGGCTGAAGGGCAAGAGCTACACGACCGTGACAGGCAAGGGCGATAGCGGCCGCCATGTCGCGCTCGACGCGCGGCTGCGCCTCGGCTCCTATGCGATGGTGGTGCCCTGGGTGCTGTTCACGCTCACCGTCTACGCAATGATCCTCGTCGGCAGCGTGGTGCGCACGCTCGGCCTCGACAACACGCTGACGCTCGACCACTACCGCAAGGCCTTTTCCGTCGCGGTGGGTGAGGGCGGCCTGCGCTGGACGGGGGTGGCCTGGAACTCGTTCTGGACCACCATGGAGATCGCGCTGATCGCCGCGCCGCTCACCGCTGCGGTCGGCCTCCTCTCGGCCTATCTCTTGGTGCGGCAGCGCTTTGCCGGGCGCGAGGGGCTGGAGTTCCTGCTCATGCTGTCCTTCGCCATCCCCGGCACGGTGATCGGCGTGTCCTATGTCCTCGCGTTCAACCTGCCGCCGATCGAGATGACGGGCACCGCTGCGATCCTCGTCGTCTGCTTCATCTTCCGCAATATGCCGGTGGGCGTGCGCGGCGGCATCGCGGCCATGAGCCAGCTCGACCGGAGCCTCGACGAAGCCTCGCTGACGCTCGGCGCCAACACGTTCACCACGCTGCGCCGCGTCGTGCTGCCGTTGCTGCGCCCGGCCATCACGGGCGCGCTGGTCTATAGTTTCGTGCGCTCCATCACCTCGATCAGCGCGGTGATCTTCCTCGTCAGCGCTGAATACAACATGGCGACCTCCTATATCGTCGGCCTCACCGAGAATGGGGAATACGGCGTCGCCATCGCCTACTCGGCCATGCTGATCGTCGTCATGATCGCGGTGATCGGCCTGTTCCAACTTGTGGTCGGGCAGCGCACGCTGCGCCGCGAGGTCCGCCTCGCGCCCGCCGCCGTCGCCGCCCCGCTCGTCCCGTCGAAGGAGAAGATCGCATGAGCCCGACCCTCAAGCCCGGATCGGTCCGCTTCGAATCCGTCGAGAAGCGCTTCGGCGCGGTGGTGGCGATCGCCGATCTCACGCTCGACATCGAGCCGGGAACGCTGGTGACGCTGCTTGGCCCCTCGGGCTGCGGCAAGACCACGACTCTGCGCATGCTGGCCGGGCTCGAACAGCCGACCGGCGGGCGCATCCTGATCGGCGGGCGGGACGTCACGCAACTGCCCGCCAACGAGCGGGACGTGTCCATGGTGTTCCAGTCCTACGCGCTGTTTCCCCATATGAGCATTGCCGACAACGTCGCCTACGGCCTTCGCTCCGGCGGCAAGTCCAAGGCCGAAGCGCGCGAGCGGGCGGAGGAGGGGCTCGCCTTGGTCGGGTTGGTGGGCTACGGCGCGCGCCTGCCCAGCGAATTGTCCGGCGGCCAGCAGCAGCGCGTCGCCGTCGCCCGCGCGCTGGTGCTGGAGCCGCAGGTCCTGCTTCTGGACGAGCCGCTCTCCAATCTCGACGCGCGGCTGCGCCGGCAGGTGCGCACCGAGATCCGCGAGTTGCAGCAGCGGCTCGGCTTCACCGCCGTCTATGTCACGCATGACCAGGAAGAGGCGCTCGCCGTCTCGGACCGGATCGTGGTGATGAAGGACGGCGCGATCGCCCAGGCCGGCACGCCGCGCGAGCTCTACGAATCCCCCGCATCGCCCTTCATCGCCGACTTCATCGGCGAGGCGAATGTGGTGGCCTGCGAGGTTGTTCGCACGGGCGATGGGCGCCTCGCCGCCCGGCTCGGCGGGCTGGTGCATCCGGTTTCGGGGGCGGAAGCGCGCGAGGGCGCCGCCCGGCTCGCCATCCGGCCCAACGCGCTCTTCCTGCAGGACCATCGGCCGGACGGGTTCGAGGGGCGCGTCGCCAGCGCCGCCTATCTCGGAGACCATATCGAATACGAGGTCGAGACCGCTCTCGGCCGCCTTTTCATCGTCGATCCCGCCATCGAGCATGTCCGCCCCGTCGCCGCACAGGTCGGGATCGGCCTGCACGAGCGCGGCGTCGCCCTCATACCCGCGTGAGCCCCATGTCCCTTTCCGCCCCGACGCCGCTGCCCCTCGACCCGGAGGACGCGATCGCCCGCCGCCACGCCCTGGCCGAAGCCATCGCCCAAGAGGGCGGGCGCATCGCCAGCGCCTATTTTCGCGATCCCGCCCGTCTGACGATCGACACCAAGCTGAACGGGCAGGACGTCGTCTCGATCGCTGACAAGGAAGTGGAGACGCTGCTGCGCGAACGTATCGCGGAGAGCTTCCCGGACGACGCGGTGCTGGGCGAGGAATACGGGTTGCAGGCCGGCACGTCCGGCTTCACCTGGGTCATGGACCCGATCGACGGCACCAGCCCCTTCGTCTTCGGCATCCCCGCCTGGTGCGTGTCGATCGCCGTCATGGCGGGGGAGCGGATCGTGGCCGGCGTCATCTTCGCGCCGGAAACCGACGAACTCTTTTCCGCCCGGCGCGGGGGCGGCGCGACGCTCAACGGGCGGCCGATGCGTGTCGCGCAAGACTCCTCGCTGCGATCGGGCGTGCTCGGCCTCGGCGCCAACCACCGGGTGCCGAGCGCGGTGATCTCCCGCTTCGTCGGCAAGCTGCTCGACGAGGGCGGCATGTTCATCCGCAACGGCTCGGGCGCGCTGTCGCTCGCCTATGTCGCGGCTGGGCGTCTGGCCGCCTATTGGGAGCCGCATATGAACGCCTGGGACTGCTTCGCCGGGTTCCTTCTGATCGAAGAGGCCGGCGGCTGGATCGTCGATCCCGCCACCTGGGCAGACCTCAGCTCGGGCGGCGTGGTGCTCGCCGGCTCGCCAGGCACCCGCGCCGACCTCCTGCGATTGGCGGATGTTTAAATCACTGCCGTTGCAGGGGGCTCACTGGGCGCATAGCATGCTGGGACAGCGATTGAGCAGGGAAGCCGTGTGGCAGCGCAGCTTCTAAATATATCTATCTGGAATAAAAACAATAATGCGAAGCTTCGTAATTTACATTATGGAACTTATTCGCTCTAGCCCATGGTCGAATGCTGCTAGACATGTCGGAGCATTGCCAACCTAACGGGCCTTCTACAATCATACAGGGCAAGCTTGAGGGATGCTGACCGGTGCAACTCAGGCATTCGCGACAACGGGAGCTAGCGGGCGACCTGACCAGTCGGCCCCTTGACTCTGCCGTATCGCTCCTTCCGTCCCCGCAGGCGTCACGGAGCGTGTGAATGGCCGCCCACTGAGGGCGGCCATCCGATGATCGCAGGCGTCAGGCCAGGGTGCGCACCTTGGCCTCGCGGTCCCAGTAGCGCTTCTTGGCCGCTTCCACGAAGCCGTCAAGCGTCGTGACGCCCTCGTCGGCCTCCACGCCCGCCTTGTCCAGCAGCGGCTTGGCGGCCTTGTTGTGGCCGATCGCCTTCAGGTGGCCGAAGGCGTCCATCACCCACTGCACCGCCGCCGCTTCCTTCACCAGCTTGGCGCAGGCCGCCTCGCTGAGCACCACGGCGCAGGCGTCGACCGTCGCCGAGGGCTGGCCGAAGAGCTGGGCGTCCGCCTTCACGCGGCTTCCGTCAGACAAGGGCACCGCCCCGACCTTGGGCGCGATCGTGATGGGATGGCCGCCCGCCGCCTTGACCGCATCCTTCACCGCCTTCAGCTCGGCCGCGTCGGTGCCCTCGGCAAAGAGGATGCCGACCGTGCGCCCCTGCAGCGTGTGCTTTTCCAGCGGTCCGCGCACGATGCGCAGCGCCGGCGAAGGCGCCATGTCGATCACCGGCACCTTGGTCGGCGAGGCCTTGGGCAGGTCCATCGCCAGACCCTCGGCGACGCGGCTCGCGAGCTCTTCGTCGACATTGCGCAGATTGGCCATCATCGCCACACGGATGTGCTCGATCGAGACCTTGGAGAGTTCGAACACGAAGGCGGAGGCGATGTGGGCCTGCTCGGCCGGGTCCATCGAACGCCAGAAGAGGCGCGCCTGGCTGTAATGGTCGGCGAAGCTCTCGGGCCGGATGCGCAGTTTCTCGCCCTCTTCCTGCGAGGGGAAGGTGCGATAGCCGTTTTCCGGGTCCTCGCGCGCGCCGCCGGGCTCGCCCACCTTGGCTAGGCTGTTGGGCTCGTAGTTGGCGCGGCCCTTGGGCACCTGCATCTGCATGTGCCCGTCGCGCTGCTGGTTCAGGAACGGGCAGCCGTCCGGGCGGCCCTTGGCCTGGTTGATCGGAAGCTGGTGGAAGTTGACCGTGCCGAGGCGCGAGAGCTGCGTGTCGGTGTAGCTGAACAGGCGCCCCTGCAGCAGCGGATCGTTGGAGAAGCCGATGCCGGGCACGACATGGCTCGGCACGAAGGCCACCTGCTCGGTCTCGGCGAAGTAGTTGTCGGGATAGCGGTCGAGAACCATCTTGCCGACGATGCGGACGGGCAGGATCTCCTCCGGAATGATCTTGGTCGCGTCCAGAACGTCATAGGGCTGGCTGTCGGCAAAGGCCTGGTCGAAGAGCTGGACGCCCAGTTCCCATTGGGGATAGTCGCCGCGCCCGATCCGCTCGAACAGGTCGCGCCGCTGAAAATCGGGATCGGCGCCCGCGACCTTCACGGTCTCGTCCCAGATGGTCGAGGCGAGACCCGCCTTCGGCTTCCAGTGGAACTTCACGAAGGTCGACTTACCCTCCCGGTTCACGAACCGGAACGTGTGGATGCCGAAGCCTTCCATGTTGGCGAAGGTGCGCGGCAGGGTCCGGTCCGACATGATCCACATCGCCATGTGGGTCGATTCCGGCATCAGGGAGATGAAGTCCCAGAACGTGTCGTGCGCGGTCGCGGCCTGGGGATAGCCACGGTCGGCCTCCATCTTGGCGGCATGGATCAGGTCGGGAAACTTGATCGCGTCCTGGATGAAGAAGATCGGGATGTTGTTGCCGACGAGGTCCCAATTGCCCTCGCGGGTGTAGAACTTCACCGCGAAGCCGCGCACGTCGCGCGGCGTGTCGCTGGACCCCGCCCCGCCCGCGACGGTGGAGAAGCGCACGAACACGTCGGTCCGCTGCCCCTTCTTCTGGAAGAGGTCGGCGCGCGTGATGTCGGCCAGGCTGTCCGTGCATTCGAAATAGCCGTGCGCGGCCGAGCCGCGCGCGTGGACGATGCGCTCGGGAATGCGCTCGTGGTCGAAATGGTTGATCTTCTCGCGGTAGACCTCGTCCTCCAGCAGCACGGGCCCGCGCTCGCCCGCCTTCAGCTGGTTCTGGTTGTCGCTGATCGGCGTGCCGTGGTTCGTGGTCAGCACGGGATGGTCGGCGTCCGCCACCTGATGGGTCTCCCCGCCATGGCCCGGATTCGTCTTGGAATGGTCTGTCATGGTCGTCCCCGTTCGTCTGAAACCTTCGAACGGTTCCAATCTGGGTCGCGCCCGAGCCCCGGCAACGATCAAAACGGTCGCGGGGGAAATTCCGTAAGTGAGAAAACGAAGCAGGCTACGATCAATGGATCGGATAGCGGCGCGAACTCGCCTATTTCAGCCGCGACGCGGCGCCGGAGTGACGAGCCGGCGCCTCCGTATCGATCACGACGCGGATGCGCCCTTGCCGCGAAGCCTTGACCTGCTGGATGCCGAGGCCCGAAATCAGGAGCGCCTGCCAGCCGGAGGGCTTCAGCGTCGCGTCCGGCATCCTGGCCGTCAGGCCCCTGGCGGCGAGCTTGCGGCAGGCCGTGGCGAAGGGCATCTTTTCCGCGATCGGGAGAAGCGTCAGCGCCTTTGTGGCCGTCGACCAGTCCTCGGCCGAATGCCCGGTGATCCAGTGGACATAGTCCTGCGTTTCCAGTGGCAGGGCGGATTTGCCCTGCTTCCACGCCGCGACCCGGTTCGGGCCGGCATTGTAGGCCGCGGCGGCAAGGCCGAGGCTTCCCATCTTCGCTTTCAGCTCGGTCAGATATTGCGCGGAATGCGCCAGCGCGGTCGGCACGTCGAACGGATCGGCGAGCCCGCGCTCGGCGGCGGTGCCCGGCATGAACTGGGCGATGCCTTGGGCGCCCTTTGGGCTGACGACCTTGGGGTTGAAAAGGCTTTCCCTCCAGATCAGACGGGCAAAGAAGGACGCCGGCAGGCCGTTGCGGCCGGCCTCGTCCTCTATGATCCGGCAGGTCGCCTCGGCGAAGCTTACCGACCGCTTGGTCTCCTCGCCTTCGCCGGCCGCCAGCGCCCGCCCGCCCCCGGCCAGAAGCAGACAAAGGAGCAGGAGAGGACGCAGGGTTTTCGCTGGAACCATGCTCGTCCTGTGAAGGGCAAAATCCGCGAATTTGCGGCGCAAAGCGGAGCATGGCGTCTTTCCGCGCGCAAGCCCAAGCGAGGGGGCCGCTACACCGGGGCCAAGGTGACGCTCGTTTCGGTGACGATCTCGTCGAACTGATCGACGGCGGCGAAGAAGGCGGGGCGCACGCATCCCAGCTTGCTCTCGTCCACCACGAGCGTTCGCCGAAGCGCGCGCTTCATCGCCGCCTGCTTGATCGGCACCTCGTTGAAGTTCGAACAGGTGACGCCGTGCGTGGCGTGAACGCCGCCGGCGGACAGGATCGCATGGTTGATGCGCAGGTGCTCGATCGTTCGGATCGCCTCGTCGCCCGAGAAGGTCTGGGCGGAGGGATGAAACAATCCTCCCAGGACGATCATGCGGATATTGGGTCTGAGGGCCAGCCGGTTCGCGATGTTGAGGGCGTAGCAGACCACCGTCAACGGGTCGTCGCCCGGCAGATAGGCGGCGAGATGCGGCGTCGTCGTTCCGCAGTCCAGGAAGATCGTGTCGCCCGGCCGCACGAGCGCCGCGGCGCGCCGGCAGGCCGCGTCCTTGGCATCGGCATGCTCGTCGTTTTCCGCGTCCAGACGATAGAGCCCGCCCCGCTCGCCCTGGGCGGGCAGGATATATCCGCCGAGATAGTGGAAGGTTTCGGGGGCGCTCGCCAGATCGCGCCGGATCGTCATCTCGGACACGCCGAGAAGCCCCGCCGCCTGCTTGAGGTGCAGAACCCCTTCCGACTTCAGCCGCTCGTCGAGCCTTGCGAGACGCTCCGACTTCTTCAATGCCATCGGCCCTTCCTTAGCAGCCTCGTGGGGGACGTTCGTTTGGGGACCGTCGAATTATCGGCTTGACGGGTCAAGACCCGCGTGAAAAACCTATGCCAAATTCTGTGACGATGTTCACAAATTTTGGGAGAGTTCATGCAGGGCCTCGGAAGTGCGAATAGGGAGATCGGGCTGGCGGGCCTGATCGATCACACGGTCCTCAAGCCTGACGCCTCGCGCGCCGACGTCGCGCGCCGCTGCGACGAGGCCCTGGCGCACGGTTTCGCGTCGGTCTGCGTCAACGGCGTTCATGCCGCCTTCGTCGCCGAGCGTCTTCGCGGGTCCAGCGTCAAGACCTGCGCGGTTCTGGGCTTCCCGCTCGGGGCGAGCGGCGCGGCGGCCAAGGCTGCGGAAGCGGCCTGGCTCGTCGGCGAGGGCGCCGACGAACTCGACATGGTTCTCGACATCGGAGCCCTGCGGGAGGGCGATCTGGAGCGCGTGCGCGCCGACATCGCCGCCGTTCGCGCGGCGTCCGGCGGCCGGGTTCTGAAGGTGATCCTCGAGACCTGCCTTCTCGACGAGGCGCAGATCGTCGCCGCCTGCCGCATCGCGGCCGAGACCGGCGCGGACTTCGTCAAGACATCCACCGGCTTTTCGACCGGAGGCGCCACGGTGGAGGCCGTGGCCCTGATGCGCCGGACCGTCGGCCCCGACATCGGCGTCAAGGCGTCGGGCGGCATCCGCACGGCCGAGGTCGCGCGCGCCATGGTGGCGGCGGGCGCCAGCCGGATCGGCGCGAGCGCCAGCGTCGCCATCGTGGATGCCTCGCAGGAGAAGGCATCCGCCGGAGGATACTGAATATCGACAAGCGGCTCATCACCGCATCGATCGAGGAGGAGGAATCGATGAAGAAACTGATCGCATCTCTGGCGCTGGGCCTGTCGCTCGTCGCCGCGCCCGCCTTCGCGCAAGGCGTCGTCGACACGAGCAAGGCCCGCACCGACATCTCGGCGGAAAAGGCCGGCAAGAAATTCACTATCGCGACCGTCGTGAAGGTGGACGGTATCGCCTGGTTCGACCGTATGCATACCGGCGTCGACCAGTTCGCCAAGAACACCGGCCACGACGCCTTCCAGGTCGGCCCGAGCCAGGCCGACGCGGCGGCCCAGGTCCAGATCATCGAGAACCTGATCGCGCAGGGCGTCGACGCCATCTGCGTCGTTCCCTTCTCGGTCGAGGCCGTCGAGCCCGTGCTCCAGAAGGCGCGCGAGCGCGGCATCGTGGTTGTCGCGCACGAAGCGTCCAACCTCAAGAACGCCGACTACGTGCTGGAGGCCTTCGACAACAAGGCCTACGGCGCCAAGCTGATGGAAACGCTCGGCAAGAGCATGAACGGCGAAGGCCAGTACGTCACCACGGTCGGCAGTCTCACCTCGCAGTCGCAAAACGAATGGATCGACGGCGCGGTCGCCTACCAGAAAGAGCACTTCCCCAAGATGTCCGAGGCCACCGGCCGCCTCGAGACCTATGACGACGCCAACACCGACTACACCAAGCTGTCGCAGGCGCTGACCACCTATCCCCAGCTCAAGGGCATTCTCGGCGGTCCGATGCCGACCTCGGCGGGCGCCGGGCGCCTCATCGCCGAGCGCGGGCTGAAGGACAAGCTGTTCTTCGCCGGCACCGGCCTGCCCTCCGTCGCCGGTCAGTATCTCAAGGACGGCGACATCCAGTACATCCAGTTCTGGGACCCGGCGGTTGCCGGCTACGCCATGAACACGATCGCGGCCATGGCCCTTGCGGGCAAGAAGGACGAGATCAAGGCGGGCCTCAATCTCGGCCTGACCGGCTACGAGAACCTGACGACGCCTGCCGGCGCCGCGCCGAACCTTCTCTACGGCCAGGGCTGGGTCGGCGTCACCGCCGCCAACATGGCGGACTACAACTTCTGATCGGACCTCGCGAGGGGCGGCCCGAAAAGGGCGGCCCTTCGCGACCTTCTGTCCGCTCATCGCGCGCTCGCAAGCGCCCGAGCCGATCCGCCTGCGCGTCGCGGATCGCCCTCCCCTTCTCATTCCCGTCCCGTCGCAGCCATGAGCGGCGCCCCCAGAGGGCGACATGGCCGACCGTTCCGAACGGAATTTCATGGCCGAATTCCTGATCGACCTTCGGTCCGTCACCAAGCGCTTTCCCGGCATGAAGGCGCTCGACGCGATCGACTTCCAGATCCGACCCGCCGAAATCGTCTGCCTTGCCGGCGAAAACGGCTCGGGCAAATCGACGCTGATCAAGATCATCTCCGGCATCTACCAGCCCGACGAAGGTGAGACCGCCATCGACGGCGAGCCGGTGCGGGCGCTGACCCCGCGCGAGGCGATCGCGCACGGCGTCCAGGTCATCTACCAGGATTTCTCGCTGTTCCCGAACCTCACGGTCGCGGAGAACCTGTCCCTCAATAAGCTGCTCAGCGAGAAGCGCTCGCTCGCCCGCCGCGCCGAGATGCGCCGGCTGGGGGCCGAAGCGCTCGCCCGCCTCGGCGTCGACATCGATCTGGAAGCCGAGGTCGGCAGCCTGTCGACGGCCGACCGGCAGCTCGTCGCCATCGCCCGCGCGCTGATGTCGGACGTGCGTCTCCTCGTCATGGACGAGCCGACGACGGCGCTGACGGGACGCGAGGTCGACCGGTTGTTCCAGCTGGTGCGCGAGATCCAGTCGCGCGGCATCGCCGTTCTCTTCGTCAGCCACAAGATGAGCGAGATGCTCGACATTTCCGAGCGCATCGTGGTCTTCCGCAACGGACGCAAGGTCGCCGAAGGGCCGACGGCCGATTTCGACGAGGCGCGCATCACGCGCGAGATGACCGGCCAGGACATCGGCGTCGAGCGTTACCGCTGGACCGGCGATCCCGCCGTTCCGCCCCGGCTCGAAGCGCGATCCTTGAGCGTCGGCACGCTGGTGGAGGGCGTCGATCTTCGCCTGCGCGCCGGCGAGATCGTCGGTCTCAGCGGGCTTCTCGGCTCGGGCCGGACGGAGCTTGCCCTGGCGCTGTTCGGCATGAAGCCCGATCGGCGCGGCACGATCCTGATCGACGGGCTTGAGCGTCGCCTCGCCTCGGTCCAGGAGGCGATCGGCGCCGGCATCGCCTATGTGCCGGAGGACCGCCTGTCGGAAGGGCTCTTCATGAGCCAGTCCATCGCCCGCAACATCGTCTCCAGCGTCATCGAGCGGGCGACGCGCGCGCTCTTCATCGACCGGCGGCGCGTCGCCGCCATGGCCGGCGGCACGGTGGAGGCCATGCGCATCGCCACCCCAGACATCGAGAAGCCGGTCGGCCAGCTGTCGGGCGGCAACCAGCAGCGCGTCATCATCGGCCGATGGCTGCTGACCGACCCCAAGGTGCTGATCCTCAACGGGCCGACCGTCGGCGTCGATGTCGGCTCCAAGGCCGAGATCCACCGCCGCCTGCGGGATCTCGCCGTGACGCGGGGGCTCGCCGTCCTGATGATTTCCGACGACGTGCCCGAGCTGATCGGCAACTGCAACCGGATCCTCATGATGCATCGCGGCCGGATCGTCGAGGAACTCGACGCCGCCACGATCGAAGAGGACGATGTCCACGCCCGCCTGAAGGGCCTACGCTGATGGCTTCCCTGCCCTCCTTGTTCCGCCGCTCCGAAACCGCGGTCGCTGCGATCCTCCTCCTTGCGATGGTGCTGATCGGCCTGATCAACCCGGCCTTCTGGCAGCTCGACAATCTGTTCAATCTCCTGCGCGCCAATGTCGTCATCGGCATCATGGCGCTCAGCGTCCTGATGGTGATGATCTCCGGCGGCATCGACGTGTCCTTTCCCGCCTTCGCGGCGGCGGGCATGTATCTCACCGTCATCGCGATGAACCATTTCGGCTATCAGGGCGTCGTTCTGCCCTTCATCGGCGCGACGCTGATCGGCCTCGTCTGCGGTCTCCTGAACGCGGCCTTCATCCATAGCTTCCGCATGATCCCGCTGATCGTGACGCTCGGCACCGCCTCGGTGGTGCGCGGCCTTCTGCTCGGGCTCGTCGGCACGTCGATCATCAATATCGATCGCATGCCCCAGTCGCTGATCGGCTTCGGCCGCACCACGATCGAGATCGGTGGCAGCCAGCTCACGGCCATGCTCTTCGTCTATCTCGGCCTCGCCGTCGCGGTCTGGTTGTTTCTGACGCGCACCATGCTCGGGCGCGGCCTCTTCGCCTATGGCGGCGACGCGGAATCGGCCAAGCGCGTCGGCTTCGACAACCGCCGCGTCGTCTATGTCGTCTACGGCCTCGCCGGCGCGCTGGCGGGCTTCGCGGGGCTACTCCACGCCTCCATGATCTGGCTCGCCAACCCGCGCGACTTCGTCGGCTTCGAGCTGGACGTGATCGCCGCCGTGGTGCTCGGCGGCGCGTCGATCTTCGGCGGGCGCGGTTCGGTGCTCGGCACGCTGCTCGGCGTCTTCATGCTGGTGCTGATCAAGAACAGCCTCATCATCATGCGCGTCGACAACACCTGGCAGGGCGTCGTCGTCGGCGCCGTGATCGTCGCGGCGACCGCCCTCACGGCGTGGCGCGACCGCAAGAAACTGGCGTGAAGGAGGCCCTGATGAACCAGACTTTCGACGTCCGCCGTCTCATGTCGCGCGACAACAACATCGTCCAGCTCCTCGTCATCACCGCCCTGATCTTCGCGCTGATGTCGTTTCTGGAACCCAACAAGTTCCTGCGATACTACAATTTCGAGTCCATCAGCTTCGTCTTCCCCGAGCTCGGCATCCTCGCCATCGCCATGATGCTGGCCATGCTGACGGGCGGCATCGACCTGTCGGTGATCGGCATCGCCAACCTGTCGGGCATTCTCGCGGGCGTCTACTTCTCGCGCTACATGCCGGCGGAAGCCGGGGCGAGCGGCGCTTCGGAGGTGCTGCGGGTCGGAACCGGTGTCCTTCTGGCTCTCCTCGTCGGTCTGTCGGCGGGGCTCCTCAACGGCCTTCTGATCGCCAAGGCGCGCATCACGCCGATCCTGGCGACGCTCGGCACCGGCCAGATCTTCACCGGCTTCTGCGTCGTCCTGACCGGCGGCCCGGCGATCACCGGCTTTCCCGCCTATTGGGGCCTGATCGGCAACGGCAATATCTTCGGCATCGCCGCCCCGCTCGTGCTCTTCCTGCTCGTCGCCGCCACAATCGCGATCGTTCTGACGCGCACGCCCTTCGGCCTCAACCTGATGCTGATCGGAACCAATCCACGCGCCGCCGTCTTCGCGGGCCTCAAGCGCGATCGGATGATCCTTTATTCCTACATGACGACGGGTGTCCTCGCATCGATCGCCGGCATCATGCTGTCGGGCCGCACCAACGCCGCCAAGTCGGACTACGGCACATCCTATCTCCTCCAGGCCGTGCTGATCGCCGTTCTCGGCGGCACCAACCCGGCGGGCGGGCGCGGCACGGTGGCCGGCGTGTCGATCGCGGTGATCGCGCTGATGCTGCTGGCCTCGGGCTTCCAGATGATGCGCTTTTCCAACCATCTTATCGACTTCATCTGGGGCGGCTTCCTGCTTCTGGTGATCGCGATGAACGCCTATCGGAACCGCGCGCGATGACCCATTTCCATCTGCGGCCCGCCGCGTTCGACGAGGTCGAGCGCGACTGCGTCGAGCATGGCGAGCTCACGGCCAGCCTGTTTCGATACCCCACGGGCGTCGAGGCGATCCGCCTGCGCAACGCGCGGGGCGAGCTGGTGGTGCTTCCCTATCTCGGGCAGATGATCTGGTCGGCTCGGTTCGACGGGGTCGACCTCACCATGAAGAGCATCTTCCGGGCGCCCCGGCGCGTGGCGACGATCGGCGAGACCTATGGCTGTTTCGCCTTTCACTCCGGCCTCCTGCGCAACGGCGTGCCGGGTCCCGGCGACGACCATCCCGCCCATGGCGAGATGGCCTGCGCGGCGATGGACGATGCCGGCATCGAGGCCGGGGAGGACGAGGCCGGACCGTTCCTGCGCGTGACCGGCTCCACCGAATACGCCATGGGCTTCGGCGCTCACTATCGGGCGCGGCCGAGCGTGACGCTGCGCACAGGGAGCGCCGTGTTAGAGATGGCGATGCAGGTCGAGAACCTGTCGGCCGCGCCGATGGACCTCATGTATATGTGCCACGCCAATTTCGCCTATGCGGACGGCGCCGAGATCCTTCAGGAAGCGCCGTTCAGCCCGGCGGCGACCCGCGTGCGCCGCGCCGTGCCGCGTCATGTCCGGCCCAACCCGGACTATCTCGCCTTCATCGACCAGCTCGCGGCCGATCCGTCCGGCTCGCGCAAGCTGGAGGACGGCGCGCGCTACGATCCCGAGCAGGTCTTCTATCTCGAAGGGCTCGCCACCGACGACGCCGGCACGACCCGCGCGATGCTTTTGAAGCGCGAGGGCGACGCCTTCTTCATGCGCTACAGCCCGTCGCAGTTTCCGAAAACCGTTCGCTGGATTCTGAAGGGCGGCGACCAGTCGGTGGCGGCCTTCGCCCTTCCCTCGACCTGCGAGCCGGAGGGCCATGCCGCCGAACTCGCCAAGGGCAATGTTCACCAGATCCCGCCTGGCGCGGCCGCGTCCTTCGCCGTTCAGCTCGGCCATCTCGATCCGGCGGAAGCCTCGGCCGAGATCGCCCGCTTCGCACCCTATCGTTAAGGAGGCTTCGATGCCGCACAAGATCGCCGTCGTCGGGTCCAACATGATGGACCTCGTGACCTATGTCACGCGCATGCCCGCGCCCGGCGAAACGCTGGAAGCGCCGAGCTTCGAGATGGGCCATGGCGGCAAGGGCGCCAACCAGGCGGTCGCCGCCGCGCGGCTCGGCTCGCGGATCGTCATGGTCAGCAAGGTCGGCGACGACGCCTTCGCCGATGCCACGATCGCCAATTTCCAGGCGAACGGCATCGACACGGCGCATGTCGGCCGCGTTCCCGGCGTGTCTTCCGGCGTCGCCCCGATCTTCGTGGATGCTTCCGGCGAGAACTCGATCCTGATCGTGACCGGCGCCAACGCCCATCTCTCGCCCGCCGACATCGACGCCGCCGCAACCGAGCTTGGCGATTGCGATCTCATCCTCATGCAGATGGAGATCCCCGCCGAGACGGTCTACCACACGATCGCCTGGGCCAACGCGAACGGCGTGAAGACGCTGCTCAACCCGGCGCCCGCGGCCAGCAATCTCGACATGTCGCGCATCGCCGCCGTCAGCTTCCTGGCCCCGAACGAGACCGAACTCGCCATTCTCTCGGGCCTGCCGGTCGGCGACGAGCGGGAGGCGGAAGTGGCCGCCCGCAGCCTCATCGCCAAGGGCGTCGGCACGGTCATCGTCACCATGGGCTCGCGCGGCGCGCTGCTGGTGGAAGCGCAGGCGACGCGCCGCGTCGAACCCGTCAAGGTCACCCCGGTCGACACGACCGGCGCGGGCGACGCCTTCATCGGCGCCTTCGCCCATTTCCACGCCGCCGGAAAACCGGTCTTCGACGCCTTGGAGACCGCCGCCGCCTATGCCGCAGACTCCGTCACGAAGCGCGGCACGCAGAAATCCTATGCGCGGGCGGACGAGTTCGAGCGCTCCGGCGCCGGCAGCCGGTAGGAAAGCGAGCTTTCGGCCGGGACGCGATTGAAAGCGCGTAACAAACTGCTCGACCGCGTTCAGCTCCGGGATAGCTCAAAACCGTTGCAGGACATGCGGTTGTGCTTTGCAATCGCGCGCAGGGTTGGGAAACGCTCAATGTCTTCCCGGCTCGCATGCTGGAGCGCGGAATTCAGTTCGGAACGGCCTATCCTAGTTCGATCGCGCTGATGACAGGCTCCCGGTGGTCCAAGGTTTGCAGAGCCGAGCGTCCAGACGCTCGCGTCGGCCAAATAGCAAACTCGGCCCCCGCAGGCGCGCGGTCAGGACTGCGGCGTCGAGACGTGGCGGGCGGCGGTTTCGTTGGCGCGTTGGAGGCTGGCCTCGAAGGGAATGCCGCTTGCGATGCCCGCGACCAGCGCGCCGACGAAGCTGTCGCCGGCGCCATGCGTGCTGACGAGCCGGACGGGCAGCGCGTCCATCGCGATGGGAGGCGCGCCGCGCCGGGCTGCGGCGACGCCTGCTCCGCCCGCCGTCACCACCACGCCCTCGAACCGGGATAGAAGCGCTTCGGCCGCGAGGCCGGCGGAGGCGAGATCGGAGACGGCGAGCCCGGAGAGTTCCTCCGCCTCGATTGCGTTGACCACCAGAACGTCCACCAGGGCGGCGAGGTCTTCGCCGAGCGGCCGGTAGGGCGCGGCGTTGAGGCAGACCACGGCCCCGGCCGCACGGGCGGCGCGCGCGGCGGCGAGGTTGACGGCCTCCGGCACCTCGTTCTGGAGGATCAGCGCCCGCGCGTTCCGCCAGAGATCGGGGGCGGCAAGAGAATTCGGGTCGATCGCGAGATTGGCGCCCGAGACGATCACCGCTCCATAGTCGCCTTCGCTGTCCGAGATCGCGACGCTCATGCCCGACGCCGCGCCTTCGATGACCGCCACGAAGCGCCGATCGACGCCCCTCGCCTCCAGCCGCTCCAAGAGGAAGGTGCCGAACGCATCCGTGCCGACCGCGCCGGCCATGCGCGCCTCGGCGCCGGCCTTGGCGGCGGAGACGGCTTGGTTGCCGCCCTTGCCGCCGAATTTCGGCGCCCAGCCATGGCCGGTCACCGTCTCGCCCTTCCGGGGCCGGTCAGGCGCGTCCACCATGATGTCGTAGTGGAGGCTGCCGACGACCACTACCACGGGGGCGACGACGGGCGCGACGGCGGCGGGCTTGGAGCTGTCTGTCATGAACTTCGTCGCTTGGCTTTGACCGCCCCCATCGTGGCGGCGAGATTGCGTTCGGCCGCCTTCAGGTCGCGCTGGGCGACCGCAGCGAAGACAGCGTCGAAGATGATGAGCTGCGCGATGCGCGCCGCCGCGTTTTCGCCGAGCAGCGGCGAGCCCTGCGCCGTGGAGCAGAGAACCACGTCGGCGATCTCGGCCAGCGGCGAGGTCGCGTAATTGGTGAGCGCGATGGTGCGCGCGCCGCGCTTGCGGGCAAGCTCCAAGGGTTCGATCACCGCGTTGGTCTGGCCCGAATGGGAAAAGGCGATGGCGACGTCGCCCTCGGTGAGAAGCGCCGCCGACATCAGCATCATGTGCGAATCGTCGAAGACGCTGGTGCGAACGCCGATGCGCAGGAACTTGTGGGCGACGTCGCGCGCGATCTGCGCCGAGCCGCCGATGCCGTAGAGATCGCGCTGGCGGGCGGCGAAGATCAGGTCGGCGGCGCGCTCGAAGGCCTCGGGGTCGAGGATGGAAAGCGTTTCCTCCAGCGCGTGGATCGACGTACGGAAAACCTTCTGCGCGATCTCTGGCCCCGTGTCGTCGGGCGAAAGCTCTTGGTGCAGCTCCGCCGTGGGCAGGCGGTTGTAGTCCGCGATCCCGGCGCGGAAGTCCTTGAAGCCGGAAAAGCCGAGCTTCTTGGCGATCTTCACGATCATCGCCTCGGACACGCCGGCATCCTCGGCGACGGCTTTCAGCGAGGTCGTCTCGTCGAAGTCGCGCCGCCCGAGGATCATGTCCACGACCCGTGCCTCCAACGGCGTCAGATGCGGCATCATCATCCGAATCCGAGGACCGACGGTCCTCGGATCGTTGAAGGAAATGTTCATCCCCGTCCCCTTGTCGCGCGATCGATCAGCATCGCGACGAGGATAATAAGGCCGGTGGCGAGAAGCTGATAGAAGGCCTGGACATTGAGAAGCGTCAGGCCGTTGCGCAAGGACCCGAGGATGATGGCGCCGAGCAGCGTGCCGACCACCGAGCCCTTGCCGCCCATCAGCGAAGCGCCGCCGATGGCCGCCGCCGCGATCGCGTCGAGCTCCCAGAGATTGCCGAGCGTCGGATCGGCCGCGCCGAGCCGCCCGACCAGAATCAGCCCGCCGACCGAAGCGAGGCCGCCGGAGATGACATAGGCGG
This sequence comes from Aureimonas sp. AU40, assembly GCF_001463785.1. NCBI lineage: Bacteria > Pseudomonadati > Pseudomonadota > Alphaproteobacteria > Hyphomicrobiales > Aurantimonadaceae > Aureimonas > Aureimonas sp. AU40. The sequence goes on along the minus strand of NZ_BBWL01000046.1, from coordinate 78,964 downwards.
CGATCTTGGTCATGGCGACCGGGACGCCGGCAATGTGCGAGGCTTCCTCGTTGCCGCCAACGGCCAGGAAATACTCGCCGAGCGGCGTCTTGTTGAGGACGATCCAGACCACGAGCGCCAGCACGGCGACGATCACCACCGGGCTCGGCACGCCGAGGATCGTGGCGTTCAGCAGCGAGCGGAACTCCGGCGGAATGCCGAAGACCGGATTGCCGCCGGTGTAGATGAGCGCCGAGGCGCGGTAGAGCGACAGGGTGCCGAGCGTCACGATGAAGGGTTGCAGCCCGCCATAGGCGACGAGCAGCCCGTTCACCGCGCCCGCCGCCATGCCGAACAGGAGCGCCGCGGGAATGGCGATGATGACCGGCGCCCCGCCTACCATGAGCGCGGCGGCGGCCACCGCCGCGATCGCGGCCGTCGGGCCGACCGAAAGGTCGATGCCGCCCGAGATGATGACCAGCGTCATGCCCAGCGCCACACAGGCGTTGATCGAGGACTGCTGCAGGATGTTGAGGATGTTGCGCTCGGTCAGGAAGTTCGGCGTCAGCGCGGCGAAGACCGCGACGATGACGACGAGGCCGATCAGGGTGCCGGCATCGCGCAGGCCGAACTGGAAGGCGCGGCGGGCCGGGGCGGCGGGGTCGAGACTATCGGTCGTGGACATGGGATCAGGACCTCGGTGCGGAGGTGGAAGCGGTGGGGCGGGCCGACTGGGGAACGGCAAGGGCGACGATCGCCTCCTCGCTCACGTCCTTGCGGTCCAGAATCCCCGCGATGCGGCCTTCGCGCATGACGAGCACGCGGTCGGAGACGCGCAGAATCTCGGGCAGTTCGGAGGAAACGACGATCATCGAGCGCCCCTCTGCGGCCAGCCGCTCGATCAGTGCGTAGATCTCGGCCTTGGCGCCGACATCGATGCCGCGCGTCGGCTCGTCGAACAGAAGGATGCGCGCGCCGGCCGCGATCCAGCGGCCGATGATGGCCTTCTGCTGATTGCCGCCGGAAAACTGGCCGATCGGCCGCTCGATCTGGAGCGGGCGAAGGTTGAGATCGCGCATCAGGCTTTCGCTCTCGCGCGACAGGGCGCGGCGGCGCACGAAGCCCAAGCGCGAGAAGCGCTTCATGGAGGAGAGCGCGATGTTGGAGCGCACCGAGCGGCGCGCCACGATGCCGTCTCGCTTGCGCTCCTCGGGCAGGAGGCCGAGCCCGGCGGCGATGGCCGCGCGCGGATTGCCGAGCCGGAGCGTCCGCCCTTCCAGGCGGATCTCGCCGCCATCGGGCCTGTCGATGCCCGCGATCAGCCGCAAAAGCTCTGTGCGCCCGGCGCCGACGAGGCCGGAAACGCCCAAAACCTCGCCGCGTTTGAGCTGAAAGCTCGCCTCGCGCACGGCCTCGCCGCGCGACAGGTTGGCGACATCGAGAACCACCTCCTCCCGCGCGAAGCCCTTGTGCTCGGCGGTGGACAGCTCGCGCCCCACCATGCGTGAGACGACCTCCGCCTCGCTGGTCTCGCGCATCACGACGTCCGTCACCTTGCGCCCGTCGCGCAGGATCGTCGCCCGGTCGCAGACGCGGAACACCTCGTCCATCTTGTGGCTGACATAGATGATGGAGACGCCCTTGGCTGCCAGCTGGCCGATCAGGACGGCGAGCCGCTCGAACTCGGCCGGGGTGAGGCTGGAGGTCGGCTCGTCCATGGCGAGGACCTTGGTGTCCTCCATCATGGCGCGGGCGATCTCGACGATCTGGCGCTGGGCGACCTTCAGCGTGCGGATCGGCACGCCGGGGTCGATCGACGGGTCGAGGGGTCGCAGCGCTTCGGCTGCCGCGCGCTCCTGCGCCCGCCGGTCCACCAGGAGGCCGCCGGCCATGCGCAAGGGGCGGCCGAGAAACATGTTCTGCGCAACGCTGAGCTCGGGCACATGCTGGAGTTCCTGGTGGATCATCGCGATGCCGGCCTTGCGCGCGGCGTTCGGCCCATGGCCGGTCACCCGCGCGCCGTCGATCTCGACATGGCCGCTGGAGGGCTCCAGCACGCCGGAGAGAATGCGCAGAAGCGTCGACTTGCCCGCGCCGTTCTCGCCGAGCAGCCCGTGCACCGAGCCGGGCCGGACCGACATGGAGAATCCGTCGAGCGCCCTCAGAGGGCCGAAGCTCTTGCCGATGTCGACAAGCGTCAGACGGTCGTTGGTCGCCGTGTTCATGGGATAGTCGCTCCCTCCCGGAGACGAGGACAGGCCGTTTGCGGGGGATGTCAGCCCCTGCCTGGCGGAGCGGGACCGGCCGGAGCCGGCCCCGGGCGCCTTACTTGCCGGCCTGCTTCAGAAGCACGTCGCGCAGCGCGTCGCCCTTCACCGCGAAGGTCTCGACATTGTCCTTGGTGATGAGAGCCTGCGGCGTCGAGACGACGCGCGGGATGGCCTGGCCGCCGACGAGGCGCAGCGCCACTTCCATCGCCACTTCGCCGGTGAGAACCGGGAAGCTGTCCACCGTGCCGGTCAGCTCGCCGGCGCGGATCGAGGCATAGGCGTCGGAAATGCCGTCCGTGCCGAAGACCACGACCTTGTCCTGCAGGCCGGCGGCCTTCACCGCCTCCACGACGCCCAGCGCCATGCCGTCATTGTTGGCATAGAAGCCGATGAGGTCGGGGTTCTGCTGCAGGACGGTGGACGCCGCGTCGTAGGCGACCTGCCGGTCCCAATTGCCGGGCACGCTGGCGACGACCTGGAACTTGCCGCCCTCGCTGATGGTCTGCGTGAAGCCGCTCGTGCGCTGGCCCGCCGCGAAGACGCCGGCCTGGCCTTCGATCACCGCGACCTTGCCGCCCTGCGGGCGGTTCTGGATGAACCATTTGGCGACGCGCACGCCGTTGTCGCGCTGGACATTGCCGACGTAATGCGTGGCGCTCGGGATCACCGCGTCGTTGACGTTGACGACCGGAATCTTCTGGGCCTGAGCGCTTTCCAGCGCGGGCTGGAGATTGTTGTCGGTCTGCGGCGAGAAGAGCAGCGCGTTGAAGCCCTGGCTGATCAGCGTCTCGGCGATCGAAAGCTGGCCGAGCTGGTCGCCCTCGCTCTGCGCGGCCTGATACACGACCTCGACGCCGGCCTTCTTGCCATAGGCCTGATAGCCCTCGCCGAGGCTGCGCCAATATTCGTTGGTCAGCGTCTTGGACACGCCGCCGACGCGGGCGCCGGCCGGGGCGGCGGGCACGGCGCCGAGCTTGTCCTGTAGCTGGCTCCATTCCACGCGGTCGGTCTCGGTGTCGGAGTTCAGCGGCGCGAGCGCCTGCGCGTTCGCCATGCCGGCGGTGAGAGCCAGCGCGCAGCCGGCGACGAGCGCCTTCAGTCGAATGGTCATGCGAAATCCTCCCTGGAACAGACCGGACGGGTGACGCGGGCCGGCGCCGCGATGGGGTGGCTCAGGCCGCCGCGATCAGCGCCTGGTTGACGATGCGCTGGCTGGCGACGCCGTCCTGGCGCGACTGCGCCTCGCCGAGGCGATTGTCGGCGTCGAGGCGCGTGGCGACCGCCAAAAGCTGCTGGACGGTCGCGATATTGGTCTCGCACTCGGCCACGGGGTCGAGGCCCGAAGCGTCTGGGAACGTGTCGAAATAGAGCGCGCCCTCGTAGCCGTCGCGGCGGATCTGGCGCAGCAGTTCCAGCGTCGAGCGCAGGTGCACCGCGCCCACCATCAACCCGTCGTCGCGCTTGGCGTAGCCGTCGTTCAGATGAACGCCCATGAGCTTGGAGCGGCGATGGATGAGATGGGCGGCATAGGCCGGCTGCTCGCCGGCATAGAGCGCATGGGCGAAGTCGAGCGTGACGCCTAGATTGGAACAGCCGGCGTCCTGGATGGCGAGCAGCGTGGTGGCGCAGTCGCGCAAGAGCGCATGGGCGCGCGGCTCGTCGGGCTTGTACTCGATGGAAACGCGGCAGGCCGGATCGTGCTCGGCGACCTCGCGGATGCCGTCGATTTCCAGGTCCCAGGCCTCGGCATAGTCGAGCTGGAAATTGTAGTCGAACCCGTCCTGGCCAAGCCAGAGCGTCATCAGGTCGGCGCCCATGGCCCGCGCCGCGTCGATGCCGCGCTTGGTCAGGTCGATCGCCTCGCGCCTCACGGCTTTATCGGGATTCGTGAAGGCGCCCAGTTTGAAGGCGGGGTTCGTGTAGTAGCGCATGGCGAGGCCGTTGATGGCGAGGCCGAGATCGTTGATGCGACGGCCGACCAATGCCGGATCGTCCTTCACATGGTCGGGAAAGTTCAGATCGACGTCCGTCAGGCCCTTTGCGGTCGCCGCTCGCTCGGCCATCTGCATGAAGCTCGGCTTGCCCTGCAGGTCCGGCCAGAAGAGATGCGGGGCGGACCCGAAGGAGTTCAGGCGCGTGGCGAAGCGAGAAAGGGTCATGGCATCCGTCGCTGATGTTTCTTCACGGATAACCTGATTGTTGTGATGTTGTCAAACGTCGCGTGTCAGCGGTGCCGGACGTTCGGCAGCACGCCGCCCGCTTTCCACACGGGCGATGTGTGGAGCGCTTGTTTCGGTTGGCTTGGTGGAGGGCCGGGAAGAGCCGGCCGGCCTCGGGGCATGAGGCGGGCGGAGGCGGACCATCGCAGGCCCCGCCCCCCGATCAGCGCAGGCGGATCGCCCGGGCTGGCGTGCACGAGCCGGGGTCGGCCGGGTCGTGCACAGAATGCGCGCAAGGTTTCCAGGTCGCCCTGGACGACCTCGCGCGCCGCAGAGCTTGTGCCTTCTGAAGGGTCAGCGCGAGAAGGCGCTTTAGCTGCGCAACCCCGGCGCTTCCTGGCCGGTGCGCTCGACATATTCGGAATAGCCGCCGCCATAGAGATGTGGGCCTTCCGGTGTCAGCTCCAGCACGCGGTTGGACAGCGCCGCCAGGAAATGGCGGTCGTGGCTGACGAAGAGCATGGCGCCTTCGAAGCGCGACAGCGCCTCGACCAGCATCTGCTTGGTGGCGATGTCGAGATGGTTGGTCGGCTCGTCGAGGACGAGGAAGTTCGGCGGATCGAACAGCATCTTGGCCATGACCAGCCGTGCCTTCTCGCCGCCCGACAGGACGCGGCATTTCTTCTCGACCTCGTCGCCGGAAAAGCCGAAGCAGCCGGCGAGCGCGCGCAAGGACGCCTGCCCCGCCTGCGGAAAATTGTCTTCCAGCGATTGGAGAACCGTGCGCTCGCCCTCGAGCACTTCCATCGAATGCTGGGCGAAATAGCCCATCTTGACGCTCGGCCCCCGCGCCACCGTCCCGGAATCGGGCTCCGAGGCGCCGGCGATCAGCTTGAGCAGCGTCGACTTGCCCGCGCCGTTCACGCCCATGACGCACCAGCGTTCGCGCCGGCGCACCTGGAAATCGAGCCCGTCATAGATCGTGCGGTCGCCATAGCGCTTGTGGACGCCCTTGACCGTCGCGACATCCTCGCCCGAGCGCGGCGCCGGCTGAAACTCGAAGCGCACCGTCTGCTGGCGCTTGGGCGGCTCGACGCGCTCTATCTTGTCGAGCTTCTTCACCCGGCTCTGCACCTGCGCGGCATGGCTGGCGCGCGCCTTGAAGCGCTCGATAAAGGCGACTTCCTTGGCCAGCATCGCCTGCTGGCGCTCGAACTGCGCCTGCTGCTGCACCTCGGCGATGGCGCGCTGCTGCTGATAGAACTCGTAGTCGCCGGAATAGGAGGTCAGCGCGCCGCCATCGATCTCGATGATCTTGCCGACGATGCGGTTCATGAATTCGCGATCGTGCGACGTCATCAGGACGGCGCCGTCGAAGCCCTTGAGAAAGCTCTCCAGCCAGATCAGGCTTTCGATGTCGAGATGGTTCGACGGCTCGTCGAGGAGCATGACGTCGGGGCGCATCAGGAGGATCTTGGCCAGCGCCACGCGCATCTTCCAGCCGCCCGAAAGCTTGGCCACATCGCCGTCCATCATCGCCTGGCTGAAGCCGAGCCCGTCCAGCACCTCGCGGGCGCGCCCGTCCAGCGCATAGCCGTCGAGCTCGTCGTAGCTGCCCTGCACTTCGCCGTAGCGGGCGATGATCTCGTCCATCGCGTCGGCCTGGGCCGGATCGGCCATGGCCGCTTCCAGCTCCGCCATCTCGGCGGCCAGCGCGCTGACCGGCCCGACGCCGTCCATCACCTCGACCACCGCGCTGCGGCCCGCCATGTCGCCGACATCCTGGCTGAAATAGCCGATCGTCACGCCGCGATCGACCGAGACCTGCCCCTCGTCCGGAAGCTCCTGACCCGTGATCATGCGAAACAGCGTCGTCTTGCCCGCGCCATTGGGGCCGACGAGGCCGATCTTCTCGCCGCGCTGAAGGGCCGCCGACGCCTCGATGAAGACGATCTGCTTGCCGTTCTGCTTGCCGATGCTCTCAAGGCGGATCATGCTGGAATTCCAAGTCGGTGCGAGGAGGAAGCCGCCTCAAACCATCCCACTTGGCCCCGCGCAAGGGGCGGCGGCGTCATAAGTTCAGTTTTGCCCGCGCCCGAGCGCCATCGCCCGCCCCATGCGGTCCGGACCGGACGGGTCTGGAGGGACCGGAAATCTATCGGCCGAAAGCCGTCCGAGCGAGCGTTCGAGGCGGGGTCGCGTCCGAGACGAGACCGCGCCCCCGCGAGACGCCGCCGTTAGCGGGCGTGTTCCAACGCCTCGCTGGCCTCGGCGGCGGGGCGCTTCACGCTCTCGGCCACATGGCCGTGGCCGCTGATCTCGCGGCCGGCGTCCACGGAGAAGCGCAGGTTCCAGATCGTCGCCACCAGCGAGATCGCCACCACCACCGCGAAGGCGACCGAGAAGTCCGAAAGCTCGGGTACGTCGTGACGCTGGAGATTCATCGAGCCGTGAAGCGCGAGCGCCGCCACGCAGATGCCGAGCGAGAGCATCAGCTGCTGGAAGGTCGTGTAGAAGCTCGTCGCCGAACTCATCTGCGCCGACGAGATCCGGTCGTAGGCCACCGTGTTGTAGGCGGTGAACTGGAACGACATCGAGAAGCCGCAGCAGACCAGAACGCCGAAGATCAGCGGCAGCGGCCAGTCCGGCCGGAAGAAGGCGCAGGCGCCATAGAGAAGCGCCGCGACGATGCCGTTCACCGCCAGCGCGTTGCGAAATCCGAAGCGCCGCAGCAGCCGGGGCGCCAGCGCCTTCATCATCAGCGAGCCGATCGCGGTGGCGATGGTGATGAGGCCGCTCGTCGCCGCCGACAGGCCGAAGCCGAGCTGCATCATCAGCGGCAGGAGGAACGGCTGCGCCCCTTGGGTTATGCGCGTCAGCGAACCCGCGATCACCGAGGTGCCGAACGAGGGCACGCGCATCAGGGCGGGATCGAGGATCGGCGCGGGATGGTGCTTGGCATGGCGCAGATAGAGCGCGCCGGCGACGAGGCCGACCGCCACCAGCGCCAGCGCCATCAGCCCCTCGCCCTCGCGGCTGGCGCTCTCGAAACCGAACAGGAGCGATCCCAGCGACAAGCCCGACAGAACCATGCCGACGGCATCGAACGGCCCGGTTCGCTCCCCCTTCGTCTCCTCGATGAAGAGGCTGACGAGCACCATGCCGATGAGGCCGATGGGCACGTTGATGTAGAAGACCCAGCGCCAGTCGGCATAGGTGACGATGAGGCCGCCGACCGGCGGCCCGAGGATCGGCCCGATCAGGGCCGGCACGAGCAGCCAGGACATGGCCGAGACGAGGTCGCGCCGCTCCACCGAGCGCAGGAGCACAAGGCGCCCGACCGGCATCATCATCGCCCCGCCGAGCCCCTGCAAAAGCCGCGCGAATACGAGAAAGCCCAGCGAGGGCGCCTGCGCGCAGAGAAGCGAGCCGACGACGAAGACACCGATCGCGGCGCGAAACACGGTGCGCGAGCCCCAGCGGTCGGCCACCGCGCCGCTGACGGGAATGAACACCGCCAGACTGATGAGATAGGAGGTGAGCGCGATGCTCATTGAGGGCGCGCCGACGCCGAAGTCGCGCGCCATCGTGGGCAGCGCCGTCGCCAGAATGGTGGCGTCGAGCTGCTCCATGAACATGGCGCTGGCGACGATGAGGGCGACGGTGCGGAAATTGCGGCGGGCGGGCGCGGCGTCGGCAAGGCGGACACCGGAAGACTGAACCGACATGAGATCGAAACGAACGCTTCACGGGCGGCGACGAGCCGGGCCGCCGGACGGCGTGACACCTTCGATGGAATCGCAAGGCCGACATATGATTTTACGGTGGGGATGACCACCCCTCCACCGGTCACAATCTTCGCGCCCGCGATATGCCGCCGCGAGCGGGTGGCGGCGGGGTCGGGCGATGACAGGAAAGGGCCATGGCGCTTCCCGGCAGGCGAGAGCTCGGTGGGCGACGGCGAAGGCCCGTTCCAGGGCATAGGCAGACTTCACGCCGGACCCTTCGCGCCCTGGCCGGCGGCCATTGCGCGCGAAGGCGATCCGGCTGGGTTCGACGCCGAATGGGGATAATGGCCGGGCGGCCTTGCGACCGCCGCGACCGTTCCCTCAGCGAGCAGATCGATTATTGCGAAGGCATGCTCCAAGCCTCTGAGGCGGCGGCACCATGAAGGCGCACGCGCTCCGCCCGACCTGCTCGTGCGAGGCGCCTGACCCTCAGGTGATCGTATCGACCACGCCGCCATCGACCCTCAGCGCCGCGCCGGTCGTGGCCGAGGCCTGTTTCGAGGCGACATAGACGCAGAGATTGGCGACTTCCTCGACGGTGGCGGCGCGCTGGATGATCGAGGTCGAGCGATGCGCCTTGACGAAGTCGGCCGCGACCTCCTCGATCAGCTTGCCGGTCTTCTCGACCTCGCCCGCCAGCATTTCGGCCACCCCCTCCGACAGGGTCGGGCCCGGCAGGATGGCGTTCACCGTCACCCCTGTGCCCGCCATGCGCTTGGCGAGGCCGCGCGAAAGGGCGATGTCGGCCGTCTTGGTCACGCCGTAATGGATCATCTCCACCGGGATGTTGAGACCGGACTCGGAGGACAGGAACAGGACGCGGCCCCACCCCGCCGCTTGCATGCCCGGCAGATAGGCGCGCGACAGGCGCACTCCGGACAGGACATTGACCGCGAAGAAGCGCTCCCATTCCGCATCGGGCGTGTCGAAGAAGTCCTGCGGGCCGAAAATGCCGGCATTGTTGACGAGGATGTCGACCGCCGGGAGCGCGGCCACCAGCGCGTCGCAGCCGTCAGCCGTGCCGACATCGGCGGCGACGCCGCTCGCCTCGGCTTCCGGTGCCTCGGCCTTCAGCTTGGCGACGGCGGCCTCAGTCCGCGCCGCGTCACGGCCGTTCAGCACGACATGCGCGCCGGCTCTCGCCAAGCCCAGTGCGATGGCGAAGCCGATGCCGGCGGTGGAGCCGGTGACGAGGGCGGTCTTGCCGGAAAGGTCGATTTTCATGGTGCGTCTCCGAGGATGGTGTCGAGGTCGATGGCGTCGGCCATGGCCTTGTTTCCGGCGTTGCCGGGATGCAGGCGGTCGCCGCAGTCGAAGGTCGGGAGCAGCCGCATTGGGCGCGCTGGTTCGGCGAGCAGCCGGTCGAAGTCCATGACCGCGTCGAACGAACCACAGGTGCTGATCAAGGGGTTGATGCCACCGCGCAGATCGTTCTTCGCTCCGCTGTGGTAAGGTGGCCTCCACCCGCGTTCCGGGAAGGGCGCCGGCGAAGGACAAGGCCCAGCGCGGCCAGCGGAAGGAGCGCCGCTGTCAAGAGAACCGTGCGAGCCCGGCCCGTGATCGATCACCAGACCGGCGGCAAGAGCGCCCAGCGCATTGCCGAGGGGCAGACCACGATGTCAGCGGCCGGACGACCCGGCCAGCCGACCCCATCGGGTTTCGCCGGATGCTCTCGGTTCAAGCAGCGCGAAGCTGTGGCACGAAACGGTCCTGCTGCGCGGGCGCCCTCTGCTGCTGTTGCGCCACGAAGTCCTCCGCCAGGGCTTGCAGCGCATCGCCTGTCTTGCCCTCCTCCATCCCCGCAAGAATGATCCGCGCTTCGCCATCGTTGAGATGAAAGGTGGCCATCCGATCTTCCAGCCGGCCCGCCTCGGTGGACAGCTGATCGGCGGTGGCCGCCATCTCGTTGGCCGCCCCGGCGTTCGACTGCGTCACCTGATCCAGCTGCCCGATCGCCTGGTTGATCTGCTCGATGCCGATCGACTGCTCCCGGCACGCCGCCGAAATCTCCGACACCAGCTCCGCCGTCTTGCGGATGTCCGGAACCAGCCGCTCCAGACGCGCCCCGGCATCCTCCGCCACCACCAGCGTGCGGGACGAGAGGTCGCCGATCTCGGCCGCCGCCGCCTGGCTGCGCTCGGCGAGCTTGCGCACCTCCGAGGCCACCACCGCAAACCCCTTGCCGTGCTGGCCGGCACGAGCCGCCTCGATCGCGGCGTTGAGGGCCAGGAGGTCGGTCTGACGGGCGATCTCCTGCACCACGGCGATCTTCTCGGCGATGGCGCGCATGGCCTCGGTGGACTGCGCCACCGCCGCGCCCGTGGTGCCGGCATGTTCGGCGGCCTGGGCGGCGATCTTCTCGGTGGTGGAGGCGTTGTCGGCGTTCTGGCGGATGTTGGCGGTCATCTCCTCGATCGCGGCGGACGCCTGCTCGGAGGCGGCGGCCTGCTCGGTGGAGCCGGAGGAAAGCTGAGTCGCCGTCGCGAGGGACTGCTGCGAGCCCGATGCGACCTGCATGGCCGCGCCTTGCACGGCATGAACCGTTCCCGACAACCGGAGCCGGGTCTGACACAGGCGGGTCAGAAGGTCTCCGAGTTCGTCGCGGCGCGAATGGACGATGCGCTGCGACAGATCGCCGTTCGCGATACGATCCATGTTCTCCGCGAGTTGGCGGATGCCACTCGTCAAGAAGCCGATGATCCAGGCTGCCAGAGTGACACCCATAGCCATCACGGCGGTCATGGCTGCGAAAAGGGTCATCTGCGTGCTGTCGTAGCTGGTTTGCCCGGCCGGAGCGAGGGCGTGGATGCAGAGCACGTTGATGGCACAGGCGGAAACGAGCAGAGCACCGAAACTCAATGCGAGGCGCAATTTGATGGAAAGGCGCATGGTAGACAATCCTGAGTGGAAATGGCTTGGGCGACAAACACTGTCGCGATAAGCGGCACTTAGCACCATTCGGAAAGGCGGCGAGCGTCACTTGCCGGGTTGGTTTTCCGAGAATGAACAGCGTCGTTCGAATGCCGCCGGCTGCTCGATTGCGAACCCTTCACGGTCGAGTTGCCGGGGCGTTTCGAAGCGGTTGCGTATCGAGATCGGACGGCAAGACGGTTCGCTTCTGTCGGCTCGCATCAGACTGCAACGGGGCGGGAAACAGCCGTTGCGGCCGTGCCGACGAAGGGGCCGGTTCTTTTCCGTCCTTGTGTTCGGCGAACCTTGTAGCAATCCACCGCGTGAACTACGCGACTTCGGGGACGACGAGATCGATTCCGAAGGCGCAGGTGGCTCTCATGCAGGACAAGGACGACATTCATCCCGATGCCGCGACCGCGCCGGGATACCTCGCCAATCACGCCGCCCGCGCCTTCAACCGCGGGGTGGACGCGGCGCTCAAGCCGCATGGCCTCACCATGTCCCTGATCGGACCGCTCCTTCTTCTGTCATGGAAGGGACCGCTGCTGCAACGCGATCTCGTCCGCTCGTCGGCCGTCAGGCAGCCGGCCATGGTGGCCCTGCTCGACAGGCTGGAGACGATGTCCCTGATCGCCCGCTCGCCGTCGCGGAGCGACCGACGCGCATCGGTGGTCGAACTCACTGAGGCCGGAAGGGAGGCGGCTCGCATTGGCGGCGAAGCGCTGGTTGCCGGCAACGCGAAAGGCCTCGAGGGCTTTTCGCCCGAGGAGACCGCCGATCTGGTCGGGCTACTCGGGCGGCTGATCGTCAATCTTGACCGATCCTGAATCCGGTATACATCATGCATGATATTGTTGGTCCGTAGGAGCCTGTCCCATGCCACGTCGTATTCTCGTCTCCGGCGCCAGCATCGCCGGGAACACCGCAGCGTGGTGGCTGAGCCGTCTGGGCAACGACGTCACGGTGGTCGAACGTGCCCCCGAGTTCCGCGATGGCGGTCAGAATGTCGATGTACGCGATGTCGGCCGAGAGGTGCTGCGCCGCATGGGTTTGGAGCGGACCGCGCTCGAGCGGGGCACCGGCGAGGAGGGAACGACTTGGGTCGACGCGGACGGCGAGGTCGTGGCGGAGTTTTCGCTCGAAGAACTGGGAAGCGACGGCCCGACCGCCGAGATGGAGATCCTGCGCGGCGACCTCGCGCGTCTCGTCTACGAGTCGGCGCGCGAGCATGCCGCGTTCCGCTTCGGCGACAGGATCGAGCGCATCGGCGATGACGGCGAGCGGGCGATCGTCACCTTCGCTGGCGGCGCGACCGAGAGCTACGATCTGGTGGTCGTCGCAGAAGGGGTCGGATCGAAGACGCGCGAGTTGATGTTTCCCGACGAGAACGATCCGCGATGGATGAATCTGACGATCGCATACTTCACCATTCCCCACGTGCCGGGCGATAACCGGATGTGGCGTTGGTACAACGCGACGGGGGGCCGGAGCCTCTCGCTGCGGCCTGACAATTATGGAACGACGCGCGCCAACCTCGCCATTCAGCAGGCACCGAACGGCGAGCACAAGTGGGATGCCGAACGCCAGAAAGCCTATATGCGCGAGCGCTTCGCGGATGCCGGGTGGCAGTCCGAGCGCATTCTCGCAGGAATGGAAAGCACGTACGACTTCTACTTCGACGTCTTGCGTCAGGTGCGGATGAAGCGCTGGTCGAAGGGCCGCGTGGTTCTGACGGGCGACGCCGCCTGGTGCGCGACGCCGCTTGCCGGCATCGGCACGACGCTGGCCGTGACGGGGGCCTATGTCCTGGCCGCGGAACTCGACCGCAGCGACGATGTGGCCGCCGCCCTCAGCGAATACGAGGCCAAGATGCGTCCGATGGTGGACGATGCGCAAGGCGTGCCGAAGATCGCCCCGCGCCTGATGCATCCGCGCAGCCGGCTCGGCATCCACCTTCTACATCGGGTACTGGGCGTCGCGAGCCGACCAACCGTCCGGAACCTGGCCGCCAAGCTGTTTTCTGGCCAGACCATGTCACCCGACCTCTCCAGCTATCCCAAGCATCCGTGAGATGGGGGACGCGTCGCCACAGCATCCTAGAAGTAAACCATTCTATTGCTCATGATATCGTTTCGATCATACGCTTCATCCAAGCGCGCTGCTGGGATCATTTGGACTTTTGCTCGTGAGGAGCAGCCCATACTTTCCAGAGGGAGAGAGAAAGCTCATTGGCAGGAGGGTTATTGTCGGCCTCAAACGGCGATGAGGCGACGAGCCGGGACCTTCGCGCGGTGGAGCGCGAGGTCGGCCCGCCCAATCGCGGCATCCAGTCCCCTCCTTACAGCAAGATGACGCTGCGCCCTTAGATCCAGATAGCAGGTGTTGGGGTGGTATCTTCAATCCACAGCAGGCGTGTTTTCTTGGGTTCGACAAAAGATTCTTGATGGGATTAAATCAAAAATCCGGTCTCAAAAATCATTTTTACTTTCTGGTCTAAATTAAATCGGTAAATCTAACCAAATAAATGATTGTCAAAATCCAGACCGTAAATTCTTCCTGATCAGAACGAAGACTGTTTTAGAAGTTTATTCCAATTCATCTTGAAAATTTCTTGCCGGCGTATCGTTCCAAGGGGATGCAGATTCGTCGTTGACTTGCGCACCGCCGATAGCACCTGCCATCGACATTCGCTTCGGAAAATCTTCAATCAAAAATTGTAAAGCATTGTTCTATACCAAATGCTAGGACGGGATATGCATCACTGCCTATATGGGCACCTTAGCACAGTTCGTCTCCAGCACCCACGCGCTTGTCTACGCAGCCCTCGTGCTGGGCGTGTGTACGCTGATGGCTTGGCTGTTGGAGACTCTGCTCGGCCAAGTGCATGAGGGGACCCTCTCCCGACGGCTCCAACGCGCTGGTCTGATCGCTCTTGTCGGCGGGCTGGGGGTGTGGGCGGCCCATTTTCTTGCCAGGCTCGGATACCGGTCGGACTATCCGTTGAGCTACGATCCGGAGATGGTTGCCGGGTCAGCACTCATTGCAATCGTCCTGGTAGGCGGCCCTCTCGCCCTTTCGATCAATGCGCTTCGTGCAAAGACACGCTTTCTGTTGGGCGCGCTGGCGGGCGCAGGCATCGCCGTTACGCATTCCACCGGCATGGCCGCCCTGCGAGGATGCTCGGTGGACCACCCCATCGACCTTCAAATCGGGCTTGCTGGGCTGGGCGCCTTGCTTCTGGGAAGCGCACGTGCGCTGCCTCAAAGATCCGTATTCCGACCGCTAAGCTGCATCCTGATCGTTTCTGGCGTGCTGCTCGTGCATTTTCTGGCCATGACGGCGATACGCATCACGCCCCAGCCCGGAACCTACGCATCCGGCATCGACGACGAGGTGTTCGGCACCGCGATCACTTTGATGGACGTAACGCTGTTCGTGGTCGGCATCACGATTTGCGTCTGCGTGATCCGGGTCCACGATGAACGCCGCCACGGCGCACGTCTGGCGACAACTCTAGCCCATATGTCGAACGGTCTCATGACGATCGCCGCCGACGGCACGGTCGACATCGCCAACGACCGGTTCTTCCGCATTGTCGGGCTCTCGCCTGTTCCTGTCCCACCCCATACGCCTTGGCGAACATTCGTTCGGGGCAATTGCCGCCTGATGGGCTGGGACGAAGCAAGGATCGATCGCGTTCTCGCCCTGCACGAAGATTGGTTCGCCAGAGGCGTTCGCACGCATGTCGAAATGGCGATCGGCAACGATCGAACGATCAGCGTCGCCTGCGAACCGCTGCCCGATGGCGGGTCGGTTCTGATCTTCAACGACGTCACCGAACTTCTGGTGCAAGCCATCGAACGGCAAGGGCTGGTTGCCAAAGCAGAGGCCTCGGAGCGGGTCTTCGAACTCATGGTTCGCGGCATCACGGACTATGCCATCTACATGCTGAACCCGGACGGGACCGTCGCCAACTGGAATGTCGGCGCCGAACGACTGAAGGGCTACGCGGCCCACGAGATCGTCGGCGCCCATTTCTCGCGCTTCTACGGCGAGGCCGAACGAGCGGCAGGTATCCCGGATCGCAACCTCGCCACGGCCCTTAGCGAGGGGCGGTTCGAGGAGAAAGGACCCAGATACCGCAAGGATGGCAGCTCGTTCCTCGCTCATGTCGTGATCGATCCGATCTTTCGAGAGGACGGTTCGCTCCTGGGCTTCGGAAAGATAACGCGCGACCGCACGGAGTATGTGCACAACGCGCAGCATCTGGCGCATGTCGCACGGCACGATACGCTGACGGGCCTTCCCAACAGGGCCCATTTCCTGGAGCGCCTGGATGCGTCTCTGGCCGCCCTGGAAGCCGAGGCCCAGACCGAGGGCCGGAATAGCGGAGAAGACGCCGAGAAGGCCGAAGGTCACGACCGTTGCCTCGCGGTCATCAACATCGATCTCGACGGGTTCAAGACCATCAATGATACGCATGGTCATGCGATCGGCGACGCCCTTCTGCGGGCCTTGGCCGGGCGTATGGCGAGCCGACTGTTCGAGGGCGAGCTGGTGTCACGCTTCGGCAGCGACGAGTTCACCGCGTTCAAGCACTACCGTGATCGGAACGAGCTCGACGAGTTCCTCGAACGACTGGGAACGGCGCTGAACCGTCCGATAGAGCTACCCGGCTGCCGCTTGATACCGAACGCCAGCATCGGCGTTGCCTGCTATCCCCGCGATGCAAGACGGCGCGATGAGCTGATGATGGAAGCCGATCTCGCGATGTATCGTGCCAAGGCATCCCTCGAGACATCCGTCTGCTTCTTCGAGCCTCGGATGGACGAGGCGGCACGGGAGCGGCGCGTGCTCATCGCCGATATCTGGACCGCACTCGATGCGACGGACCAGTTCCACGTCCACTACCAGTCCCAGCACTGCACCCGTTCCGGCGTGGTTTCCGGTTTCGAGGCGCTCCTGCGCTGGACCCATCCCCAGCGCGGCCCCATCTCGCCCGGCGTTTTCATCCCCATCGCTGAAACTTGCGGGGCCATCGTCCGCCTTGGCGAATGGGTGTTGGAGCAAGCATGCCGTGACGCGGTCGTCTCCGATCTTCCACGTGTCGCGGTGAATTTGTCGCCGATCCAGCTCAATGATCCCGCACTTCCCGAACGGGTGATGGCGATCCTGACGCGGACCGGTCTGGCACCGTCACGGCTGGAGCTCGAGGTCACCGAGTCCGCCGTGATCGACGACCGGGTCCGCGCGCTCGACATCCTGCGCCGGATCAAAGCGATGGGCATCGCCGTGGCGATGGACGATTTCGGCACGGGTTACTCCTCGCTCGAG
Source organism: Aureimonas sp. AU40 (assembly GCF_001463785.1). Taxonomy (NCBI): domain Bacteria; kingdom Pseudomonadati; phylum Pseudomonadota; class Alphaproteobacteria; order Hyphomicrobiales; family Aurantimonadaceae; genus Aureimonas; species Aureimonas sp. AU40. The sequence goes on along the minus strand of NZ_BBWL01000046.1, from coordinate 62,521 downwards.
ACGCTGCGTCTCTTCCCGTTCGACCGCCTCAAGCTCGACCGATCCTTCACCCGGGAGCTTGCCAATGATTCTCAGGCCCAGGCCTTCGTTCGCGCTATCATGAGCCTGTCGAACAGCCTCGACATGCCTGTGATCGCGGAAGGAATCGAGGAGATCTCTCAGGTTCGCTTCCTGGAAGAGGTCGGCTGCCAGGAGCTGCAGGGCTTCCTGTTCGGACGGCCTGGCCCGATCGACGTGGCGACCTCACGGGCCGTCGTCGATGCGCCGCCGCTGGCAGCCGACGATATCGCATACGAAGGCGCGGCGACGACGATCCGAGAGGGCGAGTGGGCCAAGGCTTATGGATAACGCAACGCTTCACTTCACCGACGCCTTCGTCAACCTCGTTTGCGGCGCAACTTGCTTCACGCTGTGGCTGAACCAGCGAAAGGACGCCTGTCTCGGCTTCTGGGGCTGCGGACTTCTGATCTACGGCTTGATGAACTCGCTGTTCCCGTTCGCTCCCGACACGCCGCTCTGGAACGGTTTCGGTTTCACGGTCCTGAACGTCGCCAATATCGTCATGTGGGGTGGCTATCGCATCTTCGATGGCAAGCCGCCGATCACGAGAACGCTGGGCGCGCTGCTCCCCGCCCCGCTGGCGCTATGCGTTATCACCGGTGTTTTGACGAGGGATTGGGAAACCGCCGAGCGCATGGCGCTGCTCACCTATTGCGTCGCCAGCACCGCCCAGGTCGTCTATGTCATCGCGGGACGGGTTGGTTTGTTCGGTCCTCGCAGCATCTCGGGCGGGATCGTCCTCTTGAACATCGCGGCGATCCTCATAACGACGTTTACCGGCAACCGATGGCTGGCTGGCGATGCGGGTGAGTCCTTGTTCCTCCTCACCGATCACCTCGTGACGATCGTCTTCACTTTGGCTGTGATCGCCATGGTTGGCGAACGCGACTATCGCACCGTCCTGAGAACGGCTCACCGCGATCCTCTGACGGGCACACTCAACCGATCGGGGCTGGCGGACGCGATCGGAAAGGGCGCCTCGGTGCGCACGCTCCTTTTGATCGACTTCGACCACTTCAAGCAGATCAACGACCGTTTCGGACATGACGGCGGCGACGAGGTGCTGCGCGCATTCGCCGGACGCATGAGCCATATCGTCAGACCATCGGACCTCCTGGTGCGTCTGGGCGGCGAGGAGTTCCTGGTTGCGACTGACATCAGTTCCGACCAGCACGCCGAAGCGCTGGCCGAACGCATTCGCCTCGCGGCCAAGGAAAAGGCGGTCCAGATCGGAGAGGCCGCGATTCCCTTCACGGTGAGCATCGGCCTTGCCATGCGCCGCCAGCAAGAAGACCTCGACCAGGCGATCAAACGGGCGGATCGGGCGCTTTACCGCGCCAAGGAAGCGGGCCGCGACCGGGTCAGTACCGCGGATCTACCCGTTCCGCAGTTCGAGCCGCAGTCACGAACAGGCGCATCATTCCATCCGTTGCCTGCAACCGACGGATAGTTCAAAGGCAGGCTTCGTTGCTGGCCGTCCGATGTGCTGATCCAACCGTTTCCAAACGTGTCTGCATTCCTTGGCTCGAACGCGCTTGCCTTGCGGGTTCGCTCGAGCCCCCTCATCGAAGACAGTGTCTTCCATCGTTCGGAGCGCTTTCGCCCCCAAGCTTTGCCAGCCATCGTTTTAACGATCTGCGCAGAAGCTCACGTTTCAGTGAATGCTAATCATTTGGGCGCCATCTTATCTCGTCTGCTTAGCATTCTGGGATCTCGACCATGCGACTGAACATGAAGCTTAAGCTCGCTGCGAGCTTCGGGACCCTTCTGGTTGTGACCGGCGCAGTCGGCTATTTTGGTTTGGCGTCCGTCAAGAATACGAACGGAATGCTGCACGCCTTTGCCGAACAGCCTTTTCAGCAGGTCGAGAACAGCAAAGAAATCCAGACAAATCTCGAGACCATCCGGCGTGACATTCTCACCTCCTTCTTCACCGCCGACCCCGAAAAACTGAAGACGACGGTTGCCGAGTACGACAAAAACTGGATGGACGTCGACACGAACCTGAAGGACGTCCTGCGCGCCATGCGCCCCGAAGGACGCGAGCTCTTCAAAGATATCGAGCCGATGCTCACGGAGCTGAAATCAGTATCCGACCAGACCTTCCTGTTCGGGCAAAAGGCCGACGCCTCCGCGACCACCAACGGACTCTTGGAAAGCGAAGCGACGGTCGGCGCGGTGAGGCAACAGCTGGAAGCCCTCCAGGCTGGTCCCGCTTCGGCATCGCTGGACGCGTTGGCCATGCAAGAGGCTATCCAGCGGCTTGTCACTTCCGTTCTCGATGCGCGGATCCAGATGGCGAAGGCGCTTGCCTATGATGTCGACGCCGACATCGCGGCTGCCAGCAGCCGGCTGAACGAACTCGATGATCAAATCAAAGCTGGCATCGACCAGCTCGGCCTACGCTTTCCTGCTCTGGCTCCCAATGTTCAAACTCTGCGAGCCGCCTGGGCCAAGGCATTCAGCGGGATGAGGGCGTCTGCGGATGTCGGCGTCGACAACTGGCTGGCCAAGGCGACCGACCTTGCCAACAAAAAGCAGATCCCTCTGGCAGTCGCCACGTCCCAGCGTCTGGATGAGCTGGTCAAGGAAGCCGGAGCGCAAGCCCAGCAGTTCATCGCCGATTCCGATAGCAGCTACGACGCGACATGGATTTGGCTCCTGTGTCTGATCGCGGGTGGCATGGCCGTGGGCGCTAGCGCTGCAACGTGGATCGCGTTGTCGGTGACACGCGGCTTGAGCAAGGCCGTTGGCTTGGCCAACGCCATCGGCGAAGGTGACGTCTCCCAGCGTGTTGACGCGAAGGGATCGGACGAGATCGGCGACCTGCTGCGCGCCATGAACATGATGAGCGCAAAACTGTCGGGGATTGCCTTGTCGGTGACCACGTCAGCCAGCCAGGTCGCATCCGGTTCGAGCCAATCGGCGGCTACCGCGGAGCAGCTGTCATCAGGCTCCACCGAACAGGCAGCAGCCTCGGAAGAGGCGTCCGCTGCGATCGAAGAAATGTCGGCCAACGTGCGTCAAAACGCCGATAATGCGAGCCAAACCGAAAAGATCGCAGGACAGGCATCCAGCAGCGCACAGCGGACCGGCGTCGCGGTGGCGGCTTCGGTGGAAGCCATGCGCACGATCGCCCAGAAAATCTCGGTGGTTCAGGAGATAGCCCGGCAGACTGACCTGCTGGCGCTGAACGCCGCCATCGAGGCCGCACGGGCAGGTCCCCATGGCAAAGGCTTCGCCGTTGTCGCATCCGAGGTTCGCAAGCTGGCCGAGCGGTCGCAGGCCGCCGCGCAGGAGATCGGCACCTTGTCGGCTCAAACGCTTCTGACCTCGGAAGAGGCGGGCCAAATGCTGGATGCCCTGGTGCCCGACATTCAGCGGACAGCCGATCTCGTATCCGAAATCTCAGCCGCTTGCCGAGAGCAGTCTGTCGGCATCGATCAGATCAACCAGGCGATCCAGCAACTCGATCAGGTCACCCAGTCCAACGCTGGAGCGGCCAACGAAATGTCCGCCACCGCCGCACAGCTCTCGGCCGAGGCGGGCCGGCTGGAAGAGAGTGCCGGGTTCTTCAAACTCACAGGATCGGCAAAATCCCCTTCCCTTTTCCAGGCGGTCACTCCGGTATCGCGTCACGAAGACAAGACGGCCACCAGCATCGAACCCAAAGCCATCCCCTCGGCGATTGAAGGTCGGAGATCGACCTCGCTTCCGACCCAGCGGCGAGCGACCGGCTTTGATATGGATCTCAATAGCGACGACAGCTTCGAGCGCCTGAGCGCATAGCCCTCACCAATCCCCCGATGGACTTTAAGTCGCCGTATGGCTCCGCTGACAGGACCTGCCAGCAAGGCAAAGCGATTTAAAACCGGCTTTTGAACCCCACACTCGGCAATAAGAGCCCTAAGCCAGCCCTGTTCAGTTTGGAGACAGGCATTCTCGCCGAGTAATTTCTGTAGAGCTGCACCTCGGTTCGGAGGGGCCGATCAGGGGGAGCTGTCTTGCTTTTCCGCTCGGCGCACGAGATCAGCTTTCCTCTTCCAGGAGGCGCGCGGCGATCTGGAAGCCGGTTTCCAGAAGAGTGGCATCGATCAGCGCACCCACCATGCCGTAATCGAGTGACGCAGCCAACTCACGGGCCTTTGTGAGAAGATCGACGAGAGTTCGTTCCGGCTCTTGGCCTTCATGTTCGAGCTTCGAGGGCTGAGAACGTTCGATGTCCGTCAGATACCCGGAGATATGGGTAAGACGCCCAGCGGGGGTTCGAAAGCAGCGGCCTTGGGAGCGGACCCGCCGCGTGCCATGCAGCGTGCTGCGAAGCCGGTACTCGACCACCATGGAGTCTCCCGCCTCGATCGCCATCTTGACGACCTCATCGAGCGCCGCTCGATCGTCGGGATGGATCGCGGCGATAAAACGCTCCGGGCTCATCCCATGCCGGCCAAGTTCGGCGGGCACATTGATGTACTCGCAGACGCGTTCGCAGGCGATCACCAGATTGCTGCTGACCTGCCAGTTCCAGATTCCGATCAGATCACGGACAGCCTCATCGGTCTCAGGGTCATTCACCATTATGACAACCCCAGAGCATATCAGGCATAATCGACTTTCATCACAAAACGGTTAGTCGTACAAAGCTTCCGTCGCAATGTCCACTCTCTGGGGTGGCCGGATCATAATCTTAAGTTGTTGATCATGCAGACTTAGTGATTGTAATCTGAAAAAGCCCTTGAGGATCGCAGACCTTGAGCAATGACCCGATCGATATCCATCTGGGCAAGCGGATCGAGCGGCGTCGCTTGGATCAGGGCCGATCGCTTCAGTCCGTCGCGGAAGATCTCGGCATCACGTATCAGCAGGTTCGCAAATATGAGAACGGCGAGAACCGCGTGAGCGCTAGCACGCTTTATCGACTGGCCACGGCGCTGGACGTTCCAACGAGCTTCTTCTTCGAAGGAATGGAGGGCGAGCCCCTCGACGAAGGGAACCCGGAGAAAGAGGCGGTGCTCGAGCCAGCCGTGGAGGACATGCTTTCCCGCATCAGGGATCCTGAGATAAGGAGGGCGATCCGCCACCTGTTCGTGCGGATGGCCAATCTCAGATCTCGGTGACCGGGGCTCACGCGCAGTTGTTTCGAAAGCGGCCCAAGCAACTCAAGAAAGCCTGAGCCCTCCCATGAAGCTTTGGCCAGAGTCCGTCCTTGCAGCAAAGGTCGAAAGCCATAACTGTAGACTGTCCTCCTGAAGGGCGGTGCAGCGACAATCCGTTCCTTCATAAACCTCTCGTGCTCAAAATTTATACACGCCTTAGATTTCAGCATATCGCTTGACGCGCTTTCGAAGTTAGCGCAGACTTGCTTCATACCGGCCCTGTCCGCCGGATGGCATTCGAGCCCTGCTGACCCTACGCGACGCGTTCAAGCATCGCGTAGGGTCAGCAGGGCTTTTTCGTTCTGGAACGGGTTTCGCTTGGAACAACAGCCCTTGAAGCAAAGCGTTGGGATCGGCGTCCTCTTCTCGCAGTCGGGCTCTTACGAGCGGCTCGGGCAAGCCTGCCGCGAGGGCGTGTACGGCGCCATCGCGGCGGTGAACGCCGATCCGGCGCGCCGCATCCGGTTCGAGGCCGTGGACTGCGATCCGGCCGGGCGGATCGAGCACTATGCGCCGCTTTGCGCCGAGCTTCTGACGGGGGCGAAGCTGCGACATGTCGTTGGTTGCATCACCTCTTGGAGCCGCAAGGAGGTGATCCCGGTGCTGGAGAAGCATGGGGGCCTTCTCTGGTATCCCGCGCCCTACGAAGGCTTTGAGGCGAACGACCACGTCGTCTACATGAACGCCGCGCCCAACCAGCATCTCGTGCCGCTGGTGGCCCATGTCGCCGCCCGCTACGGCCGAGATGCCTTTCTCGTCGGCTCCAACTATATCTGGGGCTGGGAGATGAACCGCATCGCCCGGGACCTCGTGGCGGATGCCGGCGGCGAGGTGCGGGGTGAGCGCTACTTGCCGCTCGGCGACACCGATGTGGGGCGGCTCGTCGCCGAGATCCGCGCCACCGTGCCGGATTTCGTCCTGAACAACCTGATCGGTCCTTCCTCCTACGCCTTTTACGAGGCCTATGCGGCGCTCGGCCGGGAGGACGAGCGCTTTCGCCCCGAGCGGCGCCCGATCGTCTCCTGCAACCTGACCGAGGCCGAACTCGCCTCGATCGCGCCCTTCGGCGAAGGGCATCTGTCCTCCTTGCCTTTCATCCACGACGGCGCGCCGGGGCCGCGCTCCTCCTTCGAAGCGGCCGCCCATGCGGCGGTGACGGTGCTTGCCGACGCGATCGAGGCAGCGGGAGGCGACGAGCCGGACGCGGTGCGCCGTGCCCTGGCGGCCGGGCCGCACGAAACGGCGCTCGGCGCGATCCGCATCGACGCGCGCACTCAGCATGCCGAGCTGCCAGCCAAGATCGGGCGCATTCGCGGCACCCGTTTCGAGCTTCTGGAGGCAAGCCCCAGCTGCATCGGTGCCGACCCCTACCTCTCGCATTACGATCCGGCCGCGACCTTCCGGCCCTCGCTGAGGCTGGTGCGATGAACCGCCGCGAGAGAATTCCCAATCTCGGCGGGTCCAAGGTCCTAGTGCTGCACCGTGAGCACGCCTCCATCGAAGGGTTGATCCGCCAGCTCGGCGCGATCGGGCTGGACGTGGCGCAGGCTTGGCCGGACCTGCCTGCCTCGGCTGCTGGGGCGGACTTCCTGTTCTTCGACGTCGATCATGGGTTCGACGAGCAGTTCCCCTGGCAGCCCGGCGAGGCGCCGATGCCCCTCGTCGCTCTGATCGGCTCGGAAGCGCCAGGGCGCATCGAATGGGCGCTGTCGCGCCAGGTCGACGCGCAAATCGTGAAGCCCGTCGGCAATGCCGGCGTCTATTCCGCCCTTCTCATCGCCCGGCGCGCCTTCGACGAGCGGCGAAGGCTCGGACGGGAAGTCGCCAGCCTTCGCGAGCGCGTTGCCGAGCGTCAGACCGTGGTGCGCGCGGTGGTGGCCCTCGCCGGTGCCGCCGCTGGCTCCGGTGCCGGCATCGGCGACGAAAAGGCCTATGCCCAGCTCCGCCAGCTCGCGATGAGCTGGCAGGTGACAATGGAAGAGGCGGCGCGGCGGGTCGTGGAACTCAAGAACAGGGAGGCTTCGGATGAGCGTCCTCGTCGGGCCTGAGGCCGCCGCCCTGCCGCCATCCGCTCCCGTCGGCGGAGACAGCGTCCTGCGCCGGCTCCTATCGCGCAAGCTGGCGCTGCTCGGCCTTCTCATCATCGCGCTGGTAAGCCTGTCGGCGATCTTCGCGCCCCTTGTCGCGCCCTTCGATCCGAACGAGCAGTTCTTCGACGGGCTGACGCTGGAAGGCTCGCCCCTGCCACCGTCAGCCACCTATTGGCTCGGAACCGACCTTCTCGGGCGCGACCTGCTTTCGCGCCTCCTCTACGGCGCGCGCAACTCGCTCGTCATCGGAATCGTCGCCAATGGCGCGGCGCTGGTGATCGGCACGCTGGTCGGCGTCACGGCGGGCTATTTCCGAGGGTTTTTCGGCACGGTCCTGATGCGCTTCACCGACCTGATGATGGCCTTTCCCGCGCTGCTCCTCGCCATCTGCCTCGCCGCCGTGCTGCGGCCGAGCCTCTGGATCGTGGCGCTGGTGATCGCGCTGGTGAACTGGGTGCAGGTGGCGCGCGTCGTTTATTCCGAAACGCGCTCGCTCGCCGAGCGCGAATTCATCCAGGCCGAGAAGACGCTGGGGGCGAGTTCGTCCCGCATTCTCTTCCGCCATGTCCTGCCGCACCTGACCTCGACCGTCATCGTCTACGGCACGCTCGGCATCTCGACCACGGTTCTCCTGGAGGCGACGCTCTCCTTTCTCGGCGTGGGCGTGCAGCCGCCGGACGCATCCTGGGGCAACATCATCTTCGAGAACCAGACTTATTTTCAGGCCGCCCCCTGGCTGGTCTTCTTCCCAGGCGCGGCGATCCTTCTCCTGGCGCTCGCCTTCAATCTCGTCGGCGATGCGCTGCGCGACGCGCTCGATCCGACCGAGCAGGGGCGCGTCTGATGGCGATCTATCTCGCGCGCCGCCTGTTCCAGGCCGTCCTGATCCTTCTCGGCGTCAGCCTCGTCACCTTCGCCCTGCTCTATCTCCTGCCGGCGGACCCGGCGCGGCAGATCGCCGGGCGCACCGCCACCGCCGCCCAGGTCGCCAATATTCGCGCCCAGCTCGGGCTCGATCAGCCCTTCTTCGTGCAATATGCCCGCTATCTCGGCCAGCTCGTCCAGGGCGATCTCGGCCGCTCCTACCTGCAGCGCTCGGCCGTCTCGGACCTCATCTGGGCCCGCCTGCCGGCAAGCCTCCTCCTGATGCTGGCGGCGATCGTCTGCGAGCTGGCGCTCGGCCTCACCATGGGCATGCTCGCCGCCGTGCGGCGCGGGCGGGCCAGCGACCACGCGCTGATGGTCGCCTCCTTCGTCACCGTCTCGGCGCCGCAATTCGTGGTCGGGCTGCTGCTTCTGTATGTCTTCGCCGTGCGCCTCGGCTGGTTCCCGATCGGCGGCTACGGCACCTTCTCCCATCTCGTCCTGCCCGCGCTCACCCTCGGGATTCTGGGAGCGGGCTGGTACGCGCGCATGATGCGCTCTTCCATGGTGGACGTCCTGCGCCAGGACTATATGCGCACCGCCCGCGCCAAGGGCCTGAGGCGCTGGACCATTCTAGGCCGACACGCCCTGCCCAACGCCATCCTGCCCGTCATCGCCATGATCGGCATCGATATCGGGCTCTTCATGAGCGGCATCGTCGTGGTGGAGAGCGTCTTCGGCTGGCCCGGCATCGGCCAGCTCGCCTGGCAGGCGATCCAGCGCGTCGATCTGCCCATCATCATGGGCGTCACGCTGATCTCGGCGGTCGCCATCGTGCTCGGCAATCTCCTCGCCGACCTCGTCACCCCCTTCGTCGATCCTCGCATCAAGCTCCAGTAAAAGGGAAGCCGACCATGACCTCTCTCCTCAAGCGGGGCGCCGCCGCGCTGGCCATTTCCGCCGCCCTTCTCGCCGCCCCCGCCGCCGCGCTGGCGCAGAGCGGCGGCGCGATCACCGTCACCTACAAGGACGACATCGCCACGCTCGATCCGGCCATCGGCTACGACTGGCAGAACTTCTCGATGATCAAGGCCCTGTTCGACGGGCTGATGGACTACGAGCCGGGCACGGCGACCCTGCGGCCGGGCCTGGCCGAAAGCTATACGATCTCGCCCGACGGCAAGGTCTTCACCTTCAAGCTGCGCGACGGCGTCAAATTCCACAACGGCCGCGCGATGACGGCCGAGGACGTGAAATACTCCTTCGAGCGCACGGTGAGCCCGGCCACCCAGTCGCCCGGCGCCGGCTTCCTCGGCTCCATCGCCGGCTTCGACGCGGTGCAGGGCGGCACGGCGAGCGAGCTTTCCGGCGTGAAGATCGTCGATCAAAGGACCGTGGAAGTGACGCTGTCGCGGCCCGACGCGACTTTCCTCTCGGTCATGGCGTTGAACTTCTCCTTCATCGTGCCGAAGGAGGAGGTCGAGAAGTCGGGTGCCGATTTCGGCCGCCATCCCGTCGGCACCGGCGCCTTCAAGCTGACGGAATGGACGCTCGGCCAGCGCCTCGTCCTCGAAAAGAACGCCGACTATTACCGCGAGGGCGCGCCCAAGCTCGACCGGATCAATTTCGAGATCGGCCAGGAGCCCGTGGTCTCGCTCCTGCGCGTCCAGAACGGCGAGGTGGACGTGCCGGGCGACGGCATTCCGCCGGCCAAGTTCCGCGAAGTCATGGGCAATCCCGATCAGGCCGCCCGGGTGGTGGAGGGCGTGCAGCTCCACACCGGCTACATCACCCTGAACACCAAGGCCGCACCCTTCGACGATCTGAAGGTGCGTCAGGCCGTCAACATGGCGATCAACAAGGAGCGCATCGTCCAGATCATCAACGGCCGCGCCACGCCGGCCAACCAGCCCCTGCCCCCGACCATGCCCGGCTATGTCCAGGGCTTCGACGGCTACAAGTACGATGTGGCGGCGGCCAAGAAGCTTCTGGCGGAGGCCGGCCACGAAAGCGGCTTCGAGACCGAGCTCTTCGTCGCCAATGTCGATCCGCAGCCCCGCATCGCGCAGGCCATCCAGCAGGACCTCGCCGCGATCGGCATCAAGGCCTCGATCCAGAGTCTGGCGCAGGCCAATGTCATCGCCGCCGGCGGCTCGGCCGAGGGCGCGCCGATGATCTGGTCGGGCGGCATGGCCTGGATCGCCGACTTCCCCGATCCGTCCAACTTCTACGGCCCGATCCTGGGCTGCGCGGGCGCGGCCGATGGTGGCTGGAACTGGGCGAAATACTGCAACAAGGCGCTGGACGAGAAAGCCGCCGCAGCCGATGCGATCGTCGATCCGGCCAAGGCCGCTGAGCGCGCCAGCGCCTGGGGCGAGGTCTACAAGCAAGTCATGGCCGACGCGCCCTGGGTCCCCGTCTTCAACGAGAAGCGCTACACGATGCGCTCGGAGAAGATGGGGGGCGACGACGCCCTGTATATCGACCCCGTCAACACGCCGATGAACTACAGATATGTCGAGGCGAAGTGAGATGTGCAAAGCCTGCGACTACACGATCCATGGCCGCCAGCACCATTTCGGCTGGGACAACACGTTCGAGCCGGCCCTGCGCGTGGTGCCCGGCGCGACGATCGAGTTCGAATGCCGGGACTCTTCGGCCGGGCAGCTGACGCCCGCCTCCACCGTCGAGAGCGTCACCGCGCTCGATTTCGGCAAGATCAACCCGGTTTCCGGTCCGATCTTCGTCGAAGGGGCCGAGCCGGGCGACGCGCTGAAGGTGACGATCGAGGGCTTCAAACCGTCCGGCTTCGGCTGGACGGCCAACATCCCGGGCTTCGGTCTCCTGACCGATCAGTTCCCCGACCCCGCGCTCACGCTCTGGTCCTATGATGCGCAGAGCCTGGAGCCCGCCGCCTTCGGTGCGCATGGGCGCGTGCCGCTGAAGCCCTTCGCCGGGACGATCGGCAACGCCCTCGCCGAGCCGGGGCTTCACTCCGTCGTGCCGCCGCGCCGGGTCGGCGGTAATCTCGATATCCGCGACCTGTCGGCGGGCACCACGCTCTATCTGCCGGTGGAGGTCGCGGGCGCCCTCTTCTCGGTCGGCGACACCCATGCCGCGCAGGGCGACGGCGAGGTCTGCGGCACGGCCATCGAAAGCCCGATGAACGCCGTCCTGACGCTCGATCTCGTGAAGGGCGCGAACCTTGCCATGCCGCGCTTCACCACGCCCGGCCCGGTGACGCGCCATCTCGACGGCAAGGGCTACGAGGTGACGACCGGCGTCGGGCCCGATCTGATGACAGGGGCCCGCCAGGCGGTGGCGGACATGGTGGAACTGCTGGCCGCCCGCTACAATCTCAACCCGGTGGACGCCTATATGCTGGTCTCGACCTGCGGCGACCTTCGCATTTCCGAGATCGTGGACATGCCGAACTGGGTCGTGTCCTTCTACTTCCCCCGGGTCGTGTTCGAGTGAGGGCGGAACCAGCGCGAACAGAGGCGGGCGGCGTCGCTGCGCCGGCGCCCGCTGCCGATCCCGTGCTCTCGGTCGAGGCCCTGTCGATCGCGGTCGGCGGCGTCGCGAAGGCGCGCGTGCTGGTGGAGGGCCTGTCCTTCCAGCTCGCGCGCGGCGAGACGCTGTGCATCGCGGGCGAGTCCGGCTCGGGCAAGTCGCTGACCGCGCTCGCCATCATGGGCCTCCTGCCGCAGCCCGGCCCGGTCGTCGCCTCGGGCGCGATCCGGCTCGGCGAGGAAGACCTGACGCGTCTGTCCGAGGGCGCGATGCGGCGGGTGCGGGGCGACCGGATCGCCATGATCTTCCAGGAGCCGATGACCTCGCTGAACCCGGTCCTGACAGTCGGGCGCCAGCTCACCGAGGCGATCGAGGCGCATCGCGATGTCGGCCGGGCCGAGGCGCTTGGCATGGCGCTGGAGGCGCTGCGGGCCGTGCGCATTCCCGAGGCCGAGCGACGGCTCAGGCAATATCCGCACGAGCTCTCCGGCGGCATGCGCCAGCGCGTCATGATCGCCATGGCCTTGGCGCTGGAGCCCGACGTCCTGATCGCGGACGAGCCGACCACCGCGCTAGACGTGACGATCCAGGCGCAGGTCCTCGGCCTTCTCAAGGAGATCCAAGAAACGCGCGGCACGGCGCTGATGCTCATCACACACGACATGGGCGTCGTCGCCGAGATGGCGGACCGGGTCATCGTCATGCGAGAGGGTCAGGTGGTGGAAGGCGGCCTGGTGGCCCCGCTCTTCGCCGCGCCGCGTGAGGACTACACCAGGGCGCTGCTCGCGGCCGTGCCGCGTATGGGAGACGGCGGCGGGCGCGAGGCGGCGGCCGTGCAGCCCGCGCCGGTGGCTGAAATCCGCGATCTCGCGGTGCGTTTTCCCCTCAAGGGCGGCCTGTTCGGGCGCACCGTCGCCGAGGTTCATGCGGTCGCGGGCATCTCCTTCGACGTGCCGGCACAGGGCACGCTCAGCCTCGTCGGCGAAAGTGGCTGCGGCAAATCCACCACCGCCAAGGCCATTGCGGGGCTCGTGCCCTACGAGGGTCAGCTTTCCGTCGCGGGCCGCGCGGCGCACGATCTCTCGACGTTTGAGCGCAAGGCGCTGCGGCGCGACGTGCAGATGATCTTCCAGGACCCGTTCGCCTCGCTCGATCCGCGCATGAGGGCCGGCGACCTCGTGTCCGAGCCGCTGGTGATCCACGGGATCGGCTCGGCGCGCGAACGCGAGGAGCGCGTCGCCGCCCTGTTCGAGCGGGTCGGCCTACCCACCGATGCCATGCGCCGCTACCCCCACCAGTTCTCCGGCGGGCAGCGTCAGCGCATCTGCATCGCCCGTGCGCTCGCGCTGCGGCCCAAGCTCATCATCGCCGACGAAAGCGTCTCCGCGCTCGATGTCTCCGTGCAGAAGCGGGTGCTGGAACTCCTCAAGGAGCTACAGCGCGAATTCGGTATCGCCTATCTCTTCATCAGCCACGACATGGCGGTGGTGGAGAACATTTCGGACCGCGTCGCGGTCATGTATCTCGGCCAGATCGTCGAGATGGGCACGGCCTCGCAGGTCTTCGGCAACCCCCGCCATGCCTATACGAGACGCCTGATCGAATCCGTCCCCATCCCCGATCCCGCCCGCCGCCGCGCCGCCTTCCCGCGTCTCGTCGGCGACATTCCGAGCGCGGTGAGGCGCGCCGGCGATCCGCCGGCTCGGCTTGCCCTGACGGATGTCGGCGGCGGTCATCTCGTGGCCATGAGTTGAGGCTGGGGAAGGTTTGGCTGGGCGCGTTGCGGATAGCAAAGTGGGACCCGATGATCCCCGTCCATTCCATTCTCAGCGGATGAACACCTGAAACACTCGTGCGATGGATCGGGTCTCGACCGTCCGCCCAAGCTATCCACCATCGATCGGACCTAACCCCTTCCGAAACATCCGCTGCCCTTCCGAACGCAAGCCATGTCATCGACAGGCCGCCGATCTGGTTCGAGCACGACAATAAGGTTCATGCCTACGAAGGCGCTCGGCACCCCCTCACCGCGCGGATCCATCGCGTTCCGACAGGCCATCCGATCCTGCCCGATCTTTCGGGGGCGACATCATCTCGATCAATCTCGATGCCGCCTCCCGGCCTTCCGAAAGCGTCGCGATCTGCGAGGCGCGGTCACTCGCCAAGCGAGCGGACGAGATCGTTCCGGCCATAAGCAAGTAGAGGGCGCGGCCGTTCTCACGTCGTTCTAACGGCAGGTAGGACGCAACATCGTCGAAAAGATGCAGGCACTGCTCTTCGGCGCAGCGGCGCACCGCCGACGAGTGACGCCACAGCTCGCCCAATAACGCGGCGACGAGGCATCCCCGCTCGGGATGATCGAGGTGCCGCTTGCTGAGATATTCTTCGACGATGCGCCCGATCGGCTCGATACCATCCGCCCGGGCCGCCGCCGCCCAGCTTGCCATGAAGCCACGGGTCTCCTCTGACGCCCACGTCAGAGCTGCGACGAGGAGATCGTCGCGATCGGCGAAGTTCTTGTAGAACGCCCCCTGCGTCATCCCAAGCTCGCGCATCAATGGGACGATGCCGGTCGCAGCGATGCCATCCCTTCGCAGAACGCGTGAGGCTGTTTCGACGATGAGCTGGCGTGTTCTCGTCTTCTGATCAGGAGGATAACGCATGATAGAAAACGCTGGGTGGGTTCGCGCCAGCCCTTGCCAGAGCACCGGCGGGGACGAAATTCGGCCAAGACATCGACCGGACAATGATGATCCGCCGCGCCCTGTCAATAAAGGCACGAGACGATGCTCCGGCGCTGAACGAAAGCACTAGCAGAACCTCGTGGGGTCGGCTGGCCTTCGTCTTCCCGCCGTGGACTTCGTCGCGAATGCTTGGGCCTCTCGCCAACATCACTCGAGCTTCGCTCCTTGCCCCCGACGAAACTCCCTCGACCCTCCTCCGCCCAGAGGTTTCGTTAGGCGATTTTCAAGCGATTGCGCGCAGGAAGCGGTCGATCTCTGACACAAACTCATCGACATACTGGAACAGAAAAGCGTGGCCTGCATCCGGGTAGAGCACGAGCTTGGCGTTTGGCGCGTCACGGGCGATCACGAAAGAGCCAAACGGCGGCAGCATCCGGTCACGATTGCCGTTCGCGACCAGGATCGGCATCGCCATCTCGCCAAGTCTCGGACGGCTGGCGTCCGGACCCGCACCATAGGACTTGGACGCGGCCTGCTGCGCGGCGATCGCGGCTTCGCTCACCGTAGGCCCGGCGGATACGGCGGCTACGCGGCCCAAACTCGCCTTACCCGCCGCCAGACTTGCGTCGCTGTCGCCGAAGAAGAGGTAGAGGAAGTCCGCTTCGTTCTGCTGCGGCTTCGCCTTGACGCTCGCCACCTCGGGATCGGGCGCAACCTCGCTAATCGCGCCAGGGCTGGTTCCGGCAAGGATCAGGCTGCGGATGCGGGTGGGAGCCTTCAAGGCCATCCACTGAGCGACCTCGCCGCCGAGAGACCAGCCGAGCACATCGAAGCTGTCCAGCGCAAGCGCTTCGGCAAAGGCGAGAGCCCCATCCGCCATCTCGGGCATGGACGAAGGCGTCGTGCCCGTAGACCAACCGATGCCGGCATTGTCGAACCGAATTATACGCCGTCCGGTCGCGACCAGCGCTTCAACGAAAGCCGGGTCCCAATCGTCGATCGTACCTTTGAAACGCTGGCAAAGCAGCAGCGGCTCGCCGTCGCCGTCGATGCGATAGGCCAGCTGTCCGACGCTGGTTTCGACATGCTTTACCACGCCGTGGGTGGGAGGGAGTGTCATCGCGATCCTCGCCAAGATTGGATATAGCGGTATATCCAATGACAACTGCTTTCGGTTGTCTGAGGTTCCCCAAGGGGTACGGACGCTGACGAGGGTGGGAATCGTCTGAGAGATTGCTTTCGGCATCCTGCCCGATCTCGACGAGGCGATGACAATGTCTCCCTCTGTCCGCTACCCTTCGCAGGCGAGAAAGCGAATATCCTTGGCTCCGGTCCAGAGTGTGCCGCGTCCGAGTTCGGCGAGTTTGTCGAGCCCATCCGTGATCGTCAGGAAATGATTCCCGGCGAGCGGACCTGCCTTGGAGGCGAAGGCGACGGGTCCATAGGCGAGAAGGATTTCGGTCTCCGAGACACCACCGGGGTAGAGGATCATCTGGCCGGGATGAGGATGGCTCGTGGCATTCTCGTAGCCGAGGCCAAAGTCGGTGCTGCCGAGCGGGATCCAGCAGGCTTCGCCCGACCAGCGCACGTGAATGACGCGCTCGCTATAGGGAAGGAGCTTGCGAAAGGCGTCGACGGTCTTCGGAGCCGCCGACTCGAAGCGGGCGGGAAAGGAATGGCCGTCGATCTCGACGATGAGGTCGCTCATGGAATCTATCCTTGGACGTGAGGGAGGGAGGAAGGCGTTCAGACCGGACCGGCGCGATTTGGAGAAGCAGCGGTCTGACGGCGGCGATAGCGACCGGCGCCCATCTTTCCTGTCAGCACCCCGTTCTCGATCATGACCGTTCCGCCGAGGATCACCGTGGTCGGCCATCCCGTTATCTCCAGACCCTCGTAGGGGCTGTAGTCGGCGGCGTCGTGAAGCGCGGCGTGGCGGATCGGGCGCGTCTCGTTCGGGTCCCAGATTGCGATATCGGCATCCATGCCGACCGCGATCGAGCCCTTTGTCGGCAGTCCGTAAGTCTTGGCATGGTTCGTCGATGACAAGGCGACGAAGCGTTGAAGGTCGATCCGACCCTTCATCACGCCTTCGGAGAACAGGATCGGCAGCCGCGTCTCGACGCCCGGAATGCCGTTCGGGATATGGCGGAATCCCTCGCGCGCCCTCGGGTTGAGCTTGCCTGTGGGGTCATCGTAGCGGAAGGGACAGTGATCGGAGGAGAAGAGGTCGAAGACGCCGGTCTCGATGCCGTTCCAGCATGCGACCTGAGACGCCGTGTCTCGCGGGGGCGGCGAGCAGACGAACTTCGCGCCTTCCCAGTCCAAGCCATCGAGGTCGGCGGCCGTCAGCACGAGATATTGCGGGCATGTCTCCCCGACGACGTTGACGCCCCGGGCGCGCGCCGCGCGGATCTCGGCGATCGCCGGCTCGTTCGACACGTGGACGATGACGATGCGCGTGTCGACGATCTCGGCCAGCGAAAGGGCCCGGTGCGTGGCTTCGCGCTCCACCGCGACGGGCCGCGTCGAAGCATGGAAGCGGGGCGCCAGATCGCCTGCGGCTTCGGCCCGGTCGACGAGATAGCGGATCGCGTCCTCGTTCTCGCAGTGAACCATGACGGTCGCGCCCGTTCGACGGGCGAAATCGAGCGTTTGCAGGATCTCGGCGTCGTTCAGGCGCAGACCCTCGTAGGTCATGAACACCTTGAACGATGGATAGCCATCGGCAACCAAGGCCGGCAGATCCTGCCCGATCATCGCGCCGTTCACCTCGGGCAGGATCAGGTGGAAGGAATGATCGGTGTAGCATCGCCCTTCCGCAAGCGCGTGGTAATCCTTCAACGCCTCGCGCAAAGGCTGCCCCTTTTGGGGCAGGCAAAACGGCAGGACGCAGGTATTGCCGCCGAACAGGGCCGAGCGCGTGCCGCTCTCGAAATCGTCGGCCATCACGATGCCGTCACCCGAGGGCTGGGACAGATGCACATGGCTGTCGATGCCCCCTGGCAGGACGAAGCGGCCGGAGGCGTCCACCTCGCGCACCGCGGCGCCGAGCCGCTCGCCGATCTGGACGATGCGCCCGTCGCGGATGCCAAGGTCGGCGGCAAAGACGTCGGAGGCGGTGGCGAGCGTGCCGCCGCGAATGATCAGATCGAGCATGGGTCGTCTCTCAATGGCGCAGGATCTTGCCGAGGAAGCTTTTCGTCCTCGGATTGGTGACGTCGGAGAAAAACGACTCGGTCGGCCGATCCTCGATGATCTCACCGCCATCTATGAAGATGACGCGCGAGGCGACGCTGCGGGCAAATCCCATCTCGTGGGTGACGCACATCATGGTCATGCCCTCGCGCGCCAGGCCCACCATCACGTCGAGCACTTCGGCGATCATTTCCGGGTCCAGCGCCGAAGTCGGCTCGTCGAAGAGCATGGCCATCGGGTCCATCGCCAAGGCGCGAGCGATGGCGACGCGCTGCTGCTGGCCGCCGGAGAGCTGCGCGGGATATTTGGCGTAATGGTCCGCGAGGCCGACGCGATCGAGCAGCGCCATTCCTTTGCGTCTGGCCGCGTCGGGGCTGCGCAGGAGCACCTTTTCCTGAGCGATCGTCAGGTTCTCGATGATGGACAGATGGGCAAAGAGCTCGAAGTTCTGGAAAACCATGCCGATGCGGGTTCGAAGGTCCGGCAAATCCGTCTTCGGGTCGCCCACCTCGATCCCGTGGACGCGGATCGACCCCTGGTCGAAGGGCTCGAGCCCGTTGACGCATTTGATCAGGGTCGACTTGCCCGAGCCGGAGGGGCCACACACGACAACGACCTCGCCCTTGTCCACCCGCGTGGAACAGTTCTTCAGAACCTGGAACTTCCCGAAGGATTTGGTGACGCCTTCGATCTCGATCATGGACGGCCTCTCGAAAAGCGCGCGACGGAAAAGGGAGCGATATCGTGGGACGGCGCACGCCCGGTCACGAGATCGGCGGTCAGGCGGCCGACCAGGGGTCCGAGCGTGTAGCCGTTGGAGGTCACGGCGTTGAAGAACCCAGGTGCGTCCGGGTGCTCGCCGAGGATCGGCGCGCCGTCGATATTGATGTTCATCGCGGCCCAGCTTCGGATCACATGGGCCTTTCGCAAGCTCGGCACGACATGCTGCGCCACCCAGAGATTGCCTTCCAGGCTGGCCAGCAGCGGACGGGGATGCTGATCGACGGGGTCGAGACCAGCCGTCCAGCCGCCGCCGATGATGACATTGCCGTTGGCGGCCTGCTTCAGCGTCAGATGCCGCCCGGCATGGGCGACGAGGCAGGAAACGAGAGGCGCGACGGCCTCGGTCACCACCATCTGAAGGGGCGCGCCGAAGACGGGCACATCGAGCCCCAACATGGCGCCGATGCGAGACGAGAAAGCGCCTGCGGCATTGACGATCCGGCGGGCCCGCACGGGCCCCCGTTGCGTTTGAACGGTGAAGCCGTCTGTCTCGCGTGAGATGGCGCAGACCTCCGTGCGCTCCAGAAGCTTGGCGCCTGCGGCGATGGCGGCCGCCAGAATCCCTTCGGTCGCGACGAGCGGGTTGATCTTGCCTTCGGATGGGCAAAACGCGGCGCCCAGGAAACGGCTCGACAGGGCGGGCTCCATCAGCTGCAACTCGGCCGCGCCGATCACGTGCGACGGGATCCCTTGCGCCCGCTCCAGGGCCGTCTTGGCGTCCAGAAAGCGCAGATGCTCCTCGGTTTCCGCGACCATCAACCCGCCGGAGACCTTGATCTCGAAATCGCGCCCGAGTTCGGCCTCGAGGCTGCGCCAGAGGTCGATGGAATCGCGCTGCAGCGGCAGCGTGCGAGCCGCCGGCCCCCCGCCCGCTTCGGCGCGCGCGCCATAGTCGAAGGACAGAAGCTGAGCGTGGAGGCTTCCCGCATTGCCGCCGGACGCCCCCGAGTTGGCCACGTTCCGCTCGGCGATCGCGACGTCCTCGCCGGCACGGGCGAGGAACAGGGCGGTCGCCAGCCCGGCGATTCCGCCACCGATGATCAACGTTCCGACGCGGGTCGGCGGCAACCGCTCGCTGGGGGGAGCAGGGCGATCCGGGAGATGGGCGCGGCGATGGCCGCCCCATTCGGGCTTCTCGACCGCCAGCGCCGCCAAAGGCACGGGCCGCAGGGGCATTTGGGCCGCGAGCTTGGGTGCGACGGCCCGCGCCTGTGAGTCGCGGGCGGCGAGTTGGGCGAGAACCGGTCCGCAATACCGGCCTTGGCAACGGCCCATTCCCGCGCGGGTCAGCCGCTTCAGGCTCGCCATGTCGCCATGGGCGCTCCCGCGCAGGGCGCGCTCGATCATCTCGAAGCTCACCGCCTCGCAGCGACAGGCCAGGGTCTGCGGCGCGGGCCGAGACGGTTCGTCGGCAGCGAACAGCGACCAAAGGGCCGCCTGAAAGCGCTCGTGACGGGCCAGTCGCCGCCGGTCGGCCCGCTCGTCCCCTTTCGCGCCCTCAAGGTTCTGACGACGGGCGATCTCGCGCGCTGCAAGCCGTCCCTGCGCCATCGCCACATGGGCACCGGCGAAGCGGCCCGCTTCCCCCACCACGAAAACGTCCTCCAGCGATGTCGCGCCGTTCTCGTCTCGCGCAACCTCCAAGCGGCCGTCCGCCTCGCGATGGGCGCAGCCGAGAAGCCTCGGGAGTTCGTTGGCGGACGCAAATCCGTTGCCGACGACCACCGCATCGACAGCGACGCGCCGCTCGCCCTCCGCCGTGGAGAAGATCGCCGCCTCCACTTGGCTCTCGCCTTCGATGCGAAGGAGGCTGGCGCCCCAAAGGAGTTCGATCCGCTGGCGCGCCAGCCGCGCCATCTGCTCCAAGCCGCGCAAGGCCAAGGCGGGATGCGCCGCGATCAGCCGCGTGGCCTCGCGGCGGCGGGACGAGGGAGACGGCGCCCGTTCCAGCACGGCGACGACGTCCGCGCCCGCCTTCTTCAGTTCCAGGGCGACCTGGATGTTCAGCGGCCCGTTGCCGGCGACGAGAACGCGGTGTCCAATCGGAACGCCGTAGGAGCGGATCAGCGTTTGCGCGCCACCTGTCGTGGTCACGCCCGGCAGCGTCCAGCCCGGCACGGCGAGCGGGGTCTCGAAGGCGCCGGTCGCGACCACGAGCACGCGCGGGGCGATGCGGCCCGCGCGCCCGTTCGCCACCGTCGCGAGCACGAGGCGCCCCACAGCATCGCGCTCGGCGCCCCATACGAATGTTTGTTCCCGCAAGACGACCCCAAGGCCCCGCACCCGAGACACGAGGTGCGCGCCCTCGCGCATCTGGCGGTCGGGCTCACCTGTCGCGGGGTGCGCGCCTTGTTTGAAGTACTGGCCCCCAGGGGCGGGACGCTCGTCGATCACGACGACACGGATGCCGTGCGAGGCCGCCGTCTCGGCCGCTGCCAGCCCCGCCGGACCGGCGCCGACAACGAGCATATCGACCGCTTCTTCGGGTATGGCGATGGGCGGCTCCGCAAGATCGGCGAGCGCGGGGTCGAGGAGGTCGGGCCGCGCGGGCTGCGTCTCGATCCGCTGGCCGTCCACGATCCTGGTCAGGCAGGCGCGCTGGCCGGCGGATCCGTTCACCATTACGAGACAATCGTGACAGACGCCCATGCCGCAATAATGGCCACGGGAGCTTCCGTCCCTCCCCTGCGACTGCGCGCGGATCCCCGCCGCCACAAGTGCGGCCGCGACGCTCTCGCCCGGGACGGCCGCCAGCGGACGACCATCGAACGTGACCGTCGCAATCGCGCCGTCACGAACCGAGGTGGGCCGAACCACGCGCATGGTCTCAGGCGGCCAGAGAGCGCGTCAGGCCGAAACGCTCGACGAGAGCCTTCATGCGCGCGTCGTCCGCAGCCGGCAAAGGCAGACGCGGCGGACGCGGCCCCCCGACGGAGAAGCCCATATGGCCGAGCAAGGACTTCGTGCCGGCAACGTAGAAATGTCCGCCGACCGCTTCGATCAACGGCAGCCATTCGAGGTAGAGCGCATGCGCTTCCGCGATGCGGTTCTCGTCCTTCACCAGTTCGAAGATGCGCGCCATCGGGCCAGGGGCGACATTGGACGCGACGGCCACCCAGCCTTCCGCCCCCTCCACGAAGGATTCGAACCCGAGAATGCCCCCGAACACGGTCATGTCGTTGCCGGCCTTGCGAATGATGTCGCGGACCCGCGTGACCTCCAGCGTCGATTCCTTGATGTAGTCGCAGCCGTCGATCTCGGCGATACGCGCCACAAGATCGGGCTTCAGATCGACATTTGCCGTCGCGGGATTGTTGTAGACCATGATCGGAATGCCGACGCTCTGCGCGATCGTGCGATAATGGTGGACGATCTCCTCGTCGGTCGGTGTGGAGTAGAAGGGGGGAATGATCATCGCGCCGCTGGCGCCGAGGTCCTCCGCCTGCCGCGTCAGGCGCACGGCCTCTCGCGTGTCCTCCGCGCCGGTGCCCAGCAGCACCGGCACCCGGCCTGCCGCCGCCCCGATCACCGTGCGGGCCACGGCGAGACGCTCGTTCTCCGACAGCGACAGGAACTCGCCGGTCGAGCCCAGCGGAATCAATCCGTGAATGCCCTCCCGGATCTGCCAGTTCGTGAAGGCTTCGAGCGTCTGGAGATCGAGTTCCCCGTCAGCGTCGAAGGGTGTGATCATGACGGTGTAGACACCGCGGAAGGCTTTGGCCATGTCGAGGAGATCCGTTGAAGGGATGGGTCAGCGTCGGTCGGCAGCCGCAAGCGGCTGGTCGGCGCGCCCGAAGCGACGCTCGATGCGGCGCTGCACGATGTCCCAGAGCGTTGTGAGGAGGAGGTAGTAGAGGGCCGCGACGGTGAAGAGTTCCAGTACCTGGAACTGCTCCTGGATCAGCACCTGCGTGCGCCGCAGAAGCTCCTCCATCGAGATTACCGAAGTCACCGAGGTCGTCTTGAGAAGGCCGTTCACCGAATTGCCGAGCGGCGGCACGATGATCTTCAGCGCCTGGGGAATGACGATGTAACGCATGATCTGCGGCTCGCGCATGCCGACCGCGCGGGCGGCGCGGACCTGCCCTTTCGGGACGGCCTCGATGCCGGCGCGGATGATCTCGGCGAGATAGGCCGTCTCGTTGAGGGACAGGCCGATGAGAGCGGCCTGCCAGACGTTGAAGCGAATGCCGAGTTCGGGAAGCGCCGTGTAGATGACGATGAGTTGGACGAGAAGCGGCGTGCCTCGGAACAGCCAGATGTAGGCCCCCGCCACCCCCGACAGGAGACGGCTCGGGGAACGCCGCAGGAGGGCAAGGCCGAAGCCGAGCGCAAGTCCGGCAAGAATGGCGACCACCGTCAGCCAGAGCGTCGTGAAGACGCCTTGGAGAATGAACGGGTTCACGAGGTAGCCGAAGAAACCCGGCCAGCTCCAGTTCAGCATCTGCTCTCGTCCTTCCGCGCGAACGGCTTCAGCTCAGCGAACCGCTTCAGCTCGCCGGTCCCTTGACCGCGAGCGCGCCCGCCGCCGGCTCGACCCCGTATTGGGCGAAGAGCTTGTCGAAGGACCCGTCGGCCTTCATCTCGTTCAGAACCTGCAGGACCGCGTCGGCCAGGGGGCGGCTCTTCATGGCGAGCGCCACCGGCGTCGGCCCGATGCCACCGAGGGCGCGGTGGAACTGGCCGCGCTTGGCATATTCCTCCGCGACGCCGTCGATGGACACCATCGCATCCACCTGCCCCGCGCGCAGCGCCTGATAGGCGAGGGCGAAATTGTCGAAGGTGCGGACGGTCAGGCCTTCCAGACCCTTCTCGCGCAGTTGTGCGTCGATGGCCTTCGCCTGCTTCTCTTCGAACCCGCCGATCTCGACACCCACGGAATGTCCGGCGAGATCCTCCAGCTTCTCCACCTTCACGGCGGACTGGGTGGCGGTGGAAATGCTGATCGCCTGATTTTCGTAGGGGATCATCTGCATGATTTTCGCGCGCTCTTCGGTGAAGAAGATGCCGGTGTTGATGAGGTCCCAGCGGCCGGACTGGAGGCCGGGCACCATCGCCGAGAACTCGATCCGCACATATTCGGGCTCCAGGCAAAGGCGTTTGGCGATCTCGGTCCCGAGTTCGACCCGCATGCCCTTCAGCTGCCCGGAGGAGTCCACGAACTGAAGCGGGGGCAAGGTCGGGTTGGTCGACATCACCAGCTTGCCGGGCTGAATCAAGGCGTCGGAGGGAACACGCGGCTGACAGTCCTGCGCGTAAGCGATCGTGGACAGGAGGGACAGGCCGAGGGTCAGGGCGGAAATCGCAGCGCGCATCTGATGGGAGCTTTCTCAGGGAGGAACGATCATCGCATTCTAATGGTATACCACTATCATGCAGCAAGATTTTCGCTTCCGCAAGCGCCTCCGATGCGACAGGGAATAAGGTTTGAATGTCGGACGAGGGCCGGAGAGCATGCCCTCCCCCGCCGATCTTGCGTACCGGCCTCGGGGGCCTGCCTCGGTGGCCATGGCCGCCTCTCTCTAAAAGCGTTCGAGAATGCGCCGCCGGATGCCTTCGAGATGCTGACGCATGGCCTCGGCGGCGTCTTCGGGGTTGCGGGAGGTCAAAGCGGTGAGAAGGTTCCGATGCTCCGGCCCGTCGGCGTTGCGCAGCGGCCGGCGCCCCGTTTGGCTCTCGTAGAGAGTGGTGTAGCGACGCATCTCG
This sequence comes from Aureimonas sp. AU40, assembly GCF_001463785.1. Lineage (NCBI taxonomy): Bacteria > Pseudomonadati > Pseudomonadota > Alphaproteobacteria > Hyphomicrobiales > Aurantimonadaceae > Aureimonas > Aureimonas sp. AU40. The sequence goes on along the minus strand of NZ_BBWL01000046.1, from coordinate 38,470 downwards.
CTCAGCACCCGTTCCATGAAGGGATTGCCCGAGCGCGACGCGATGGTGCCGTGCAGGTCGTCATCGAAGGCAGCGAGGGCCTCGCGCGAGGGGTCCGCCTCCGCTTCCAGGCTGGACAGGCCGGCGTCGAGGCGTTGGAGATCGTCCTCCCCGATGGCCCGCGCGGCGAGCGCGGCCGCCGAAGGCTCAACCAAGGCCCGCATGTCGAGGCTCTGAAGATAGTCAGAGAGGCTGATCGCCCGGATCGTCAACGCGCCGGTATTCCCGCGCACGAGAAGCCCCTCCCCGGCAAGGCGGCCGAGCGCATCGCGCAAGGGCGAACGGGACAGGCCGATCTCGGCCGCCAGACGTCGTTCCTGGATCGGCGTGCCGGCGGCCAGGCGTGCCGAAAGGATGCCCGACAGGATATGTCGATAGGCCTGTTCCGACAGGCTACCTGTTTCCTCGTTTTGCAGATGGTCGCTCATCGTCGAAGGTTTCCCGTTCCCTGCCTGCCGACAAGTGGTATACCGGACATCGAGGCAAAGCGTGAGCGAGGACAGGCGGGCCGAATGGAACCATCGAGCGCAGCACCGGGTCGCGTTGCGATCAGCGAGCGCGGTCTCAACCTCGTCGGACTCGCCTATCGCTCCGTTTCCGACATGATCCGCGACCGCCGCCTTCGCGGCGGGGATGTGATCGTCGAGGCCAAACTCGCCGAAACCCTTGGGATTTCACGCACGCCCATGCGCGAAGCCTTGCAGAGGCTGGAAGGAGAAGGTCTCGTCCACAAGGGCGATGGCCGCAACTATGTCGTTCGCCGGGTCGAGCTTGGCGAATATCTGCAAAGCCTGAAGCTGCGTCTGCTGATCGAGCCGGAGGCGGCGGCGCAAGCGATCGGCAGCATCCCGAACAGGCAGATTCTCGCCGTTCGCCACGAGATCAACGAGTTGCTGACAGCCACGACCTACCATACGGATCGGCACTGGCTCTCCGACGACAATTTGCATGGCATGATCATCGAGCATTGCGGCAACGAGGTCATGGCGCGCGTTTTGCGCGAGCTTCGCGCGACGACGCGCCTCTTCGAGATCGACCAGCTGAAGGACCGCCTGATCCCGGACTCGACCGAGCATCTGCGGATCATCGAGGCGCTTCAGGCCTCCGCCGTCGCCGCAGCGCGGGAAGCGGTCGCGGCTCATGTCCGCAGCCTCATCGACTTCGCGCTGCGATCGCTCCTGCCGAAGTAAGCCAGCTTAGGCTCACCCGTTGTCGAATTCCGAGAAGGGCCGGCAGCCGTTTCGTTTCGATTTGTGTAGGCTCTCCGGCTTTTCCGACGCGAAGCCTTCGGAATGCCGACGAAGCCGCCGGACGAGGCCAATGCTATGGCGCCCTGACATTGGCTGGCCGGGTCCTATCTTCGTCCTCGATGATCCGATGACGACAACCCTTCGAGGGACTGAACCATGGACTTCGTGAAGCTCGGCCGCACCGGCCTCGACGTGTCACGCCTGTGCCTGGGTTGCATGAGCTACGGCGAGCCGGGGCGCGGCAACCACGCCTGGACGCTGCCCGAGGCGGAGAGCCGGCCCTTTCTTCGCAAGGCGCTCGATCTCGGGATCAATTTCTTCGACACCGCCAATGTCTATTCCGATGGCTCCAGCGAGGAGATCGTCGGACGGGCGCTGAAGGAGTTCGCGCAGCGCGACGATGTGGTGGTGGCGACCAAGGTGCATGGCCGCATGCGGCCGGGCCCGAACGGGGGCGGCCTGTCGCGCAAGGCGATCTTCAGCGAAATCGACGCCAGCCTGCGCCGGCTCGGCATGGACTATGTCGATCTCTACCAGATCCATCGCTTCGACCCTGAGACGCCGATCGAGGAAACGCTGGAAGCGCTGAACGACGTGGTGCGCGCCGGCAAGGCCCGCTACATCGGCGCGTCCTCCATGCATGCCTACCAGTTCGCCAAAGCGCTGGCCATTTCGGAAAGCCGGGGCTGGGCGCGCTTCGTGACGATGCAGAACTACGTGAATCTGCTTTACCGCGAGGAGGAGCGCGAGATGCTGCCCCTTTGCCGCGAGGAGGGAATCGGCGTCATTCCGTGGAGCCCGCTCGCGCGCGGACGTCTGACGCGCGACTGGGACGAAGCGACGAACCGTTCGGAGACCGACACGTTCGGCCGGACCCTTTACGCCGACACGGCCGACGCCGACCGCAAGGTGGTGGAAGCGGTGGCGGCGGTTGCCGCCGCCCGAGGCCTGCCACGGGCGCAGATCGCGCTGGCCTGGGTGCTGCAGAAGAGCCCCGTCGCCGCCCCGATCGTCGGCGCGACCAAACCCCATCATCTCGACGACGCCGTTTCGGCCCTCTCCGTTCGACTGACGCCCGAGGAGATCACGGCGCTTGAGGCACCCTATGTTCCCCATGCGGTGACAGGCTTTTCCTGAGTGCGTCGGAGAGTCGGTCCGCGCGGGATAGCGCCTCTTGGAGCGGCACGCCTGTGACCTCGATCTGAAGATGGCCGAGCCGATAGGCGTTTCTCAGAGCGTACGGCTCGGATAGGCGAGAGCGCGATCGACGCAGATGCGATCGCCGATTTTTTAGTTGCGACCAGAGACTAGGCGCGGCGGATCGTTCCTCCAGTTTCGTCGTCGTTGACGTGAGGCACCACCGGAACAGGAAAAGCGCCCGGCAACGTGCCTCCATTTAGCGAACCACAGCCGGGTCCGATTGCCGTCATGACGTTCGAAATCCTGATCGCCTTTCTCACACGCCTGTCACTCGTCCTTCTGTTTCTGCCTTTCAGCGCGCTCGACAAGCTGCTGAACTTCGCAGCCGCGACCGAGCAAGCCGGCCAGGCCACGAGCAGCCGAGGGCTGGCGAAGGCTCTCATCCTCACCGGTCTCTTCGTCGAGGTGGTGATGTCGCTGGGCGTCCTGACCGGCGTCGCGGACCGGCTCGCCGCTTTCGTCCTGGCCGGGTACTGCGCGGTCACAGCCGCTCTGTTCAAGCAATTCTGGCGTGCCCCCGACTTCCGGCTCCGCGGACCGTCGAAGGGGCGCGAGACGATGTGGGACTTTCTCAAGAACTTCGCCGTTGCCGGCGGCTTTCTTCTCATCACCTTCGGGACGCAGGCCGGCGATGTGGATGCGTTCTTCGCCGCGCCCCTATCATCGACCCACCCCTATGCCACCGGAGCCAATCCATGAGCGACGACAAGCCCACCGTTCCCTATTGGCACCTCTACACGGACGACGACGGCGTCAGCCGGCAGAAGCGCTGCACGATGACCGAGTTCGAACTCAAGAGCATGCAGCCGCCCGCGGCGCCGCAGTGGCAGGGTCACAAGCATTACGACGGCATGACGGTGATGGTGACGGTACAGCCGGCGGGTTGGGAAGGCGCCTGGCACGAGAACCCGTCGCCGCAATGGATCATCCCGCTCTCGGGCCGCTGGTACGTCGAGTCCATGGACGGCACGCGCGTCGAGATGGGGCCGGGCGAGATTTCCTTCGGCGAGGATCAGGGCACGCGCGAGCGGGACGGCCGCAAAGGCCATATGTCGGGGACGGTGGGCGACGAGCCGGCCGTCCTGATGGTGGTGCAGTTCGACACCAAGCGCGAGCAAACGACGCCGTGCCGCTTCGTTTGACCACCGGCGTTCCGGATGTTGGCTTGGCCCAGGCCGACTTCCGATTCGAGACGGTGGAGCCCGAGTTCGACCATCTGACGCTGTCCAACGCGCCGGTGGAGGTGCTGGCGACGGGCTTCCGCTGGATCGAGGGCCTCGTGTGGATGGGCGACTGGGGGACGCTCCTTTTCCAGGATCTGCCGCGCGGGCGCACCATGGCGTGGAGCGAGCGAGGAGGGCTCGCCGTCTGGCGCGAGCCCTCCGGCAACGCCAACGGTCAGGCGCGCGATCGGGAGGGCCGGGTGGTCGCCTGCGTCAACCTCGAACGCGCGGTCGTGCGGATCGAACACGACGGGCGCATCACGCCGCTCGCCACCCATTTCGAGGGGTGCCGGCTCAATTCGCCCAACGACGTCGTGGTGAAGTCCGACGGGTCGATCTGGTTCACGGACCCGCCCTACGGCATCGCCAACGACTACGAGGGGGTGCGGCAGATGTCGGAACTTGCCCCGACGGTCTATCGCCTCGCCCCCGAAAGCGGCGAACTCACCGCCGTCTCACGCGACTTCCAAGGGCCGAACGGCCTCGCCTTCTCACCCGACGAGACGCTCCTCTACGTCGCCGAGACGGGCGATCAGAGGCATTCCGATCCCACGCAAGTCTTGCGGGTGCTGCCGGTGTCGGACGACGGGCGATCGCTCGGGCCGATGCGCGATCTCGCCAAGGTAGCGCCCGGCTACACCGATGGGTTGGCCGTCGACGAGGCGGGGCGCATCTGGTCGAGCGCGGGCGACGGCGTCCATTGCTTGAGCCCCGACGGTCGGCTTCTCGGGCGCATCCGATTGGGCATGACCGTCTCGAACCTCACCTTCGGCGGCGGCCCGCATCTCAACCGTCTGTTCATCGGAGCGAGCCACACGCTCATGGCCGTGTTCCTCAACACGCGGGGGGCGCGCTGGCCATGAAAGATCTGCGCATCGCGGCCGTCCGGCTTGCTTGCCGGACCGTCGAGGCGGCACTCGGTTTCTACGTCGCAGCTTTCGGGTGCCGCGAGACGGCCTCGGGGAACGGCACGCGCGCCCTGCTGCTTGGTGCGCAGCGTCTGGAGTTCATGCCTGCAACGCAGGATGGCGGGCCATCGCCGCCCTCGAACGCCACTGCCTTCCAACATTGCGCGATCATCGTCTCGAACATGGACGAGGCGATGCAGCGTCTGGGGAGCGTGCCCGGCTGGACGGCGATCTCGCTCGATGGCCCCGAACGCCTGCCCGAGGCCTCGGGCGGGGCGAGGGCGTTCAAGTTTCGCGATCCGGACGGCCACCCGCTGGAGCTTCTCGAGTTTGCGCCCGACAAGGTTCCCGCCGTCTGGCGCCACAGCGTTCCAGGCCCATTCCTCGGCATCGACCATTCGGCCATCACCGTATCCGATACGGACCAAGCCATCGCGTTCTGGCGCGAACTCGGCTTCGAAGTCACGGAGAGGCATACGAACCGCGGCCCCGAGCAGGCGCGGATGGACGGCCTTCACGTCCCGCACGCCATCGTCGAGGTGACGACGCTCATGCCGCCCGGCGGCGCACCACCTCATCTCGAGCTCCTCTGCTACGCCGAGCCCGACACCCTGCGCGAAAGGGCAGCGGACGGTTCACGCTTCGCGACCTCGCTGCTATTGCGTGACACCTCTTCCTGGAGCGGTTCGGGTGCGGACCCTGACGGGCATCGCTTCAGCTTCCAAGCCTGAGGACCTCCAAACGCCCCATCATCCGATGATGGACGGCCTCATGGATTATGATCGTCCCTCCTCCCATCAGTCCGATCCTGGTCGGCGCGATCACGCTTGAGGTCGCATCCATGTCGCGTGCTGACGGATTCGTCGCTCGCAGAACTTTGGAACCGCTCCAACGACGCGTCCCTTGTTGCTTCAAACGGCGCCCACCGCAGCGGTGACGCAGACTTGGAGACGACACGATGACACGTCCGCCCCTTCCCTACAGCCCCGACGTCGAGCAGCCGAGCGAGGGCGAGCAGAAGACGATCGACGGCATCATCCAAGGCATGACGCAGCAGTCGCAAACCGTGGAGAAGCGCGAGCACCACGCCGTGCGGGCGAGCCATGCTAAATCGACGGCGCTCGCGGTTGGAACGCTGGAGATCCCCCAGGGCCTGCCCCCCGAGCTCGCCCAGGGCCTGTTCGCCCGTCCCGGCACCTATCCCGTGGCGGTACGCTTCGCGCAAGGACCGGGCGAGCATCTCGGGGACCGCGTTTCCACCCATCGCGGCATGTCGATCAAAATCTTCGACGTCCCCGGCGAGAAGCTGCCGGGCCACGCCACGGATACGCAGGACTTCGTCCTTGCCAGCGGCACGACCTTTCCCTCCGGCACGGCCGAAGGTTTCTTGCGCGACGGCACCGTGATCGGCAAGGCCGCGGGGCTGCCGGAAGGCGCCAAGAGCGCCGTCGCCTCGCTGGCGCGCAACCTCAACCGGGTGCTGCATGCCTTCGGCACCGAAAGCCCGAAGGCCGACTTCTTCGGCCACCCGTTCTCGCATCCGCTGGCCGAGCCTTACTACAGCCAGGCCCCCATCCGCTTCGGCGATCATGTCGCCAAGCTCGGCGCCTTCCCGGTTTCGCAGGCGCAGGAGGCGCTGAAGGACTGGCGGCTCGACCCCAAGGACGATGAGGATGGCTTCCGACATGCGGCAGTGGATCATTTCAGCGCGAACGAGGTCGTGTTCGAGCTGAAAGCGCAGCTCTGGCGTGATGCGGACAGCCAGCCGATCGAGGACGCCTCGGTCGAGTGGTCCGAGGAGACGAGCCCCTTCGTCACCGTCGCCACGATCCGCCTGCCGGCGCAGGACGCCTACAGCACCGCCCGTCAGCGCTACTTCGACGAGGAAATGACCTTTCGTCCGGCGCACAGCTTGGCCGCGCACCGACCCCTTGGCTCGGTGATGCGGGCTCGCCTTCAGGTCTATCAGGCGCTGTCCGAGTTCCGGCATCGCGAGAACGGTATCCCCGAGCAGAACCCGGCCGCGATCGACGCCATTCCCGCGTGACGGGTTCCGGCGGCTTATCCCGGACCTGACCCCCCCCTCTCGCAATGGCGGTGCCATGGGCAGACTGGCCGCTGGTGGAGCAAAACCAGCGGCATCCAATCGCCACGTGCGTGGAGGTGTCGGAGGCAAGAGCCTGGTGAGGTAGGCCATGCGCCGGTCGCAAGTCGTCGGGCGGACAACCAAGGAGCCGAGCGTCTTGTTGTTCTACTCAGGGATCTCGTTCCCGGTAGCCACCTGAAGGATTGCTTCCTAAGGACTACGGATTATCAGGCGGCACCTCAGGATCGCGCAAGGGATCACCATTAGGGTTGGTCATGCGAGCGGTTCCTCCCACGCTCGTGTTACCCATGGCGCCCTCGCCGGTCCTCCCCCGGCGAGGGCGTTTTCATTTCGACGATCCGTTTCCTGTCAGAAGGAGGATTGTCTGGCATCTTGGGTTCAAACCGGCCCGCAGCTATCGCCGAGGATCAAGGCCGGCTGGAAGATGACATTTCGCGGTGCGGCCGCAGGGCCTCGCTCTATCCGATCGACCAGCAGCCTCAGAGCCTCGTTCGTCATTTCCGAGATCGGATGTTCCGTTCGCGTCAGGCGTGGGCGCAGGCCTCCGATGCCCGGAATGGTGTCGGTAGAGGCGATGGACACATCATGGGGACAGGACAACCCGAGGTCGGCGAGCGCCCGCATGACCCCAAGCGCCATGACGCCATTGGCGACATAGATCGCCGTGGGACGGTCCGGTCCTGTCAGAAGCTCACGCGCGACCGAATAGGCGACGTCCTCGCGGAACGCACCATTGCGGACGTGCCCGGCCTCGGGCTCAAGGCCGCGAGCGGCCATTCCCTCGAGGAGCCCGTCCAGACGCCCCTGCCCCGTCGTCAGGTGAAGCGGGCCGGTGATGGTCGCGATGCGGCGATGACCGAGATCCAGCAGGTAGTTTGCGACCTGCCGAGCCGCCGACACGTTGTCGATCGTCACCGTATCGCAGCGATCGTCCGCGACACGGCGGCCGAACAGGACCGTCGGAATTCGACCCCCTTCCCCCTCGCGACCATCCAGGCGCAAGCTGGCATCGATGGGAACCAGCATCAGGCCGTCGCACGACAGGGCGCGGACCCGGGCGAGAATCCGCCGTTCGTTCTCGGGCTTCTCGTCGCTGTTGAACAGAACCAGCGAATAGCCCCAATCGGCCACCGCCGCCTCGGCGGCGCAGACGATGCGGGCGAAGAAAGGATTGGTGAGGTCGGACACGGCGAGCGCGATCAGCTGGCTGCGGCCGCGCTTCAGGTTCCGCGCGGCGGATAGGGGCGCGTAGTCCAGATCGCCGATCGCCGCCAGCACGCGGGCTCGCAGCAGAGGGCTGACATAGGCGGTTTCGTTGACCACCGCCGACACGGTCGCCGTGGAGACGCCGGCGGCCTTTGCGACGTCGCGGATTGTAGCCAAGCGAGCACCTTAGCTAAACGTTTCGGCAAAGCGTTCGGAACGCCGTCGGACTCAGATACCGTTATCCGATGGCGGGCGAACGTCAATGCCCTTGCTTTCTCGAGATTGTTCGGAAAGATTAGCAAAACGGTTCGCTCTTGTTCGCCGGGAGGGCAGCTGGAGCCGAAGCAACCGTGGGAGGATCCGATGAACGCTTCAAAGATCGCCATTGTCGTGGCCGGCCTTGCCGCGACGCTCGCCCCCGCCGTCGCCCAGGACAAGCCGCTTCTGGGGATCGTTTCGATCTCGGCCACCGAAGCCAACAACGTGCGCTACATCGCGGGTGCGACGGCCGCGGCCGAAAAGGCCGGCTGGACCGTATCGGTGATCGACGCCGCCGGCAGCGCCGATCAAGCCAATTCGGCGATCCAGAACTTCGCCGGGCGCGGCGCCGGCGCGATCATCGACATGGTCTTCCCTTATTCGTCGATCGGCGCGGGCCTCGCGGCCGCCAAGGATGCCGGAATTCCCGTCGTCACCTGGGGCGGGGGCCTCGGCTCCTCGGTGGCCGCGACCAACGGATCGGGCGCCCCGATCGCGCAGCCCGTCATCGAGAAGATGATCGCCGATCTCGGCGGCAAGGGAAACCTGCTGGCCCTGACCTACCGCACCGGCGAGGTCTGCCGGAACCGCGAGGTGCTTCTGGACGAGATGCTGAAGGCAAGCCCCGGCATCACCGTCACGAAAAACGAGGTGCGCATTCCCGGCTATTTCGAGGATGGCGCGCAATATGCCAACGCCTGGCTCGCGTCGCACCCGGCCGGCGACGGCAATCTCGCGATCTGGGGCTGCTGGGACGATCCGGCCATCGGGGCGATCGGCGCGCTGCGCCAGCAGAGCCGCGACGACGTGAAGGTCTATGGCGTCAACGGCAACGCCCAGGCGATCGAGAACGTTCAGAACGGCCACATGACCGCGACCGCCTGGGAGGACAGCTACTCCGAGGGCCAGCGCATGGTGGAAATGCTGGACGAGATCAAGAAGGCCGGAGCCGGCTGGACGCCGAAGGCCGCCGAAGTGCCCGCCGTCCTGGTGACCCGGGACAGCGTCGCCGACTTCGTGAAGCAGCATCCCGAGGCGCTCGGAAAGTGATGTTGCAGGCCGCGCCGCGACCGGCCGAGAGCATGACCATGCCCGATGGGGTTCCCTTCCTCTTCGCCGAGGACGTCGCCAAGTCCTATGGCGGCGTACAGGCGCTCAAGGGCGTGTCGCTTCGCGTTCAGCCGGGCGAGGTGCATGGGCTGGTCGGAGCGAACGGTGCGGGAAAGTCGACCCTCATCCGCATCCTCGCCGGGCTGACGGAGCCCGACCGGGGGCGGATCGAGGTCGACGGCAAGCCCGTCACGATCACCGCGCCCCAGCGCGCGGCCGATCTCGGCATGACGTTCATCCATCAGGAACTCGCCTTCGTGCCCGGCATGACGGTTCTCCAGAACATCATGCTGGGCCTGCCCAAGCGGCAGCGCTTCGGCGTCGTGGACTGGCGGTCGATCGCCCGCGAGGTCGAGCCCGTGGCCCGGCGCGTCGGCCTCGCCGCCCCGCTTTTTGCGAGCGTCAAAGGCCTTTCGGTCGCCGAGAAATGGCTCATCAATATCTGTCGCGCCCTTGTGCAAAAGGCCCGGCTGATCGTGATGGACGAGCCGACCGCCTCCCTGTCGGCGACCGAGGCCGAGACGCTGCTGCGCATCGTGGAGGACCTGTCGTGCTCGGGCGTCGCGGTGCTCTACGTCTCGCACCGGCTCGATGAGATCCTGCGCATCTGCCATCGCGTCACCGCGTTTCGCGACGGGCGGTCGGTGGCGACGCTCGAAGGCGCCGGCTTGACGAGACCCGCCCTTGTCGACGCGATCGTCGGCGGCGCCGTCGAAAATCTGGAGAAGTCCGCCGCCGAACATCGCCGCAACGAGGTCGTGCTGGCCGTTTCCGGACTGACGCGGCGCCCGCGCGTGCGCGACGTCAGCTTCGAGCTTCATCGCGGCGAGGTGCTCGGCATCGGCGGGCTCGTCGGCGCAGGGCGAACCGAACTCGTGCGCCTCGTCTACGGCGCCGACCGACCCGACGGCGGCGCGATGCGCCTCGACGGCCTCCCCTTCGCGCCGCGCCGCCCGGCGGATGCCGTGAAGGCCGGCCTCGGCCTCGTGCCGGAGGAGCGGCTCAGCGAGGGCCTGGTGCTGACAAAGAGCGTCGCCTTCAATCTCACCCTGTCCAGCCTGTCGCGGATCGTCTCCAGCCCGCATCTGCCGCTCGTCAGCGCCGCCCGGCAGCGGACGCTGTCGAACGATGTGATCCGCGACCTCGCGATCAAGACGCCGGATATGCACGCGCCCGTCGGACGCCTCAGCGGCGGCAACCAGCAGAAGGTCGTGATCGGCCGATGGCTGCTGCGCGCGCCCAAGATCCTTATCCTCGACGAGCCGACGCGTGGTGTCGACATCGGCGCCCGGGGCGAGATCCACCGCCTGATCCGCGATCTGGCGCGGCAGGGCATGGCCGTTCTCGTGGTTTCCTCCGAGCCGGACGAGCTGCCGGACCTCTGCGACCGGGTGCTGGTCATGGCCGAGGGCCGGATCGTGCGCGAACTGGCGGGAGCCGCCCTCACCCGCAACGCCATCATCGAGGCAAGCTACGCCGAAGGGCGCAACGCCGGAGACCCGACATGACCGATGCAAGTGGCCCGACCCGCCGCCTGTCGCCCCGGGCGAAGACCGCGCTCGGCATCTTCGCGCGCTATGCGACGATCATCGGCCTCCTGGCCATGATCGCCGCCTTCGCGGTCCTGTCTCCGCGCGCCTTTCCGACCCTCAACAACTTCACCAACGTCCTGAACCAGGCGTCGCTGACCATGATCATCGCGGCTGGGCTGACGCTCGCGGTGGTGGTCGGCGAACTCGACCTGTCGGTCGGCTTCGCGGCCAGCCTGCACGGCATCCTCGTGACCGGCCTCATCGTCTCCAACGGGCTGCCGATCCCGCTTGCGATCCTGATCGTCCTTTGCGCGGGCGCTCTGATCGGCCTCGTCAACGGGCTGATCGTCACCAAGATCAAGGTCAACTCGGTGATCGCCACGCTGGGCGTCGGCACGATCCTGACCGGTCTCGCCTTCGCCTATTCCGCCGGCGTGCCCATCGTCTCGGGCGTGCCGGAAGCGTTTCTCCAGCTGTCGCTGGGGCGCTCGCTCTTCGGCATTCCCAACAACATCGTCATCATGGCGCTCGTGGTCGGCGGCCTGTGGGTGCTGGTGGAGCGAAGCGCGCTTGGCCAGGAGATACAGGCGGTGGGCGGCAATCCGGCCGCGGCGCGGCTCGCCGGCATCGACGTCGACCGCATCAAGATCCTGGGTTTCGTGATCTCGGGCGTCTGCGCCGCGCTGACCGGCATCCTCCTCGCCTCGCGCCTGGGCAGCGGCACGGCAAGCGCGGCCGACAGCTATCTCCTGACCGCCTTCGCCGCCGTGTTCCTCGGCTCCGCCACGTTGCGGGATGGCGAATTCCACATTTTCGGCACGCTGATCGGCGCTCTGATCATCGCCTTCGGCTTCAACGGGCTGAACATCTTCGGCGCGCCCACCTTCTCGCAATACGTCCTGCAGGGCGCCATTCTCATCCTGGCCGTCGGGCTTTCGAGCCTCGGCCGCTCGATCGCGGAAAGCTGACATCCATGCCCGACACCGACGCGCCGAATTGGGACGTTCACGTCATCGAGTTCGCCCGGTCCAAGGACCAGCTCGTGGCCGGGCTCGTGCACGGGGCCTATGACGAGGGGACCGTGGACGTGCCCTTCTCCTTCGTCCTTGCCCGAAGCGGGGATCGCGTGGTGCTGGTCGATACCGGCTTTATGAAGGAGGGCAGCGGCGAGGCCATGAGCGTGAAGTTCGGCGTGCCCTTCTGGGTGTCGCCGCTGCGCATGCTGGCGGCTCTCGGCGTCGCGCCGCAGGACGTCACCGACATCGTGCTCAGCCACGCCCATTTCGATCACATGGGCTCGATCCACGAGTTTCAGCAGGCGCGCCTCCACATCCAGAAGACCGAACTCCTGTCCTGGATCGAAGCGCTCGCCCTCCCCCGCCAGTTCGGCTACCTCACGGAGATCATCAATCCGGACGATCTGCGCAACGCCTTCGACGCCTCGCTCGAGCACCGGCTGAACCTCGTGGAAGGCGACGTCGACGATCTCCTGCCCGGCCTGCACCTGAGGCTGGGGGCCGGCCACACCGTCGGCCAGCAGTTCGTGATCGTCGAGACCGCGCGCGGTCGCCTCGTCATCTCGGGCGACTGCGTCTATTCCAAGCGCAACATCTGCGGCCACAATCACGACGGCGTCTATGTTCCGCTCGCCAACGCCACAGGCAGCGTGTGGGATCAGCTCAAGACCTTCGACCGCATCAACCGCGAGATCGCCGGCGATCTCGGCCGCCTCGTCATTCTGCACGACATGCAGCGCTGGCCGAACCTGCCGGTGGTCGAGGAGATCGAGGGCTTCCGGATCGTGAAGGCGTCCTGAACCAGGGGTGATCCGTTCCGCCTCGAGACGTCGGTCCCTGTTGCGCCGGAGGCGGACGGACCTCGATGGGCCCGAGCGGTCGTGGCGCGCGATCGCCCTCCTCTGTCTCGCCTTCGCGATCGCCTTCGTGAAAGAGGGTCAAGCGACCAACACGGGGCGAACGGGCCTTGGGTCCCCCCTTGAGGTGAGCCGTTCCCTGTCGGATGGCTGTTCGCTTGCTAAGACGCGGATAAGGAAGGATGGCTGTCTGACGATATAGGCCCCTCTCCGAAGGCTGAAAATGGATCGCTGGACCGAGTTTCAGGTGTTCGTCGCCATCGCCGACGAGCGAAGCATGACCCGGGCGGCGAGCGCTCTGGGCCTTTCCGTCTCCGGCATCAGCCGCCACCTCATGAATCTCGAGGCCCGTCTCGGCGCGCGTCTCATCCAGCGATCGACGCGCCAGCTCAGCCTGACGAGCGAGGGCGAGGCGCTTCTTTCCGACGCCAGAGAGCTGCTCTCGACCTGGGCGGCAGCGGAAGCCAACGTCACGGCCCGCTCGCACGCTCCGACGGGACGGCTCCGCGTCGGGGCGTCGCTGTCCTTCTCGCTTTTGCACCTCATGCCAGTCGTGGCGCAGTTCCGGCGGCTCTACCCCGCTCTCTCGATCGAGATCATTTCCTCGAACCGCTACTACGACATCATCGAGAACGGGCTCGACCTCGCGATCCGCACCCGCCGCGTCGAGGCCGACAGTTCGATCACCATTCGGCGACTGGGAGAGACGCGTCGGCTTCTTGCGGCGTCGCCGGATTATCTGGTCCAAAGGGGTGTGCCTGAGCACCCGCGAGAACTCCTCGATCACGACCTCGTCCTCTACACATTGGCCGACAACTGGAACGAGTTCCGCTTCCGCCGGGGCGACGAGGAGGCGGCCGTCAAGGTCGAGGGGGCGATCCTCGCGAATGACGGGCAGTTGATCTGTCAGGCCGCCCGCGACGGGCTGGGGATCCTCGCGCAACCCACCTACATCGTGCAGGACGATCTCGATGCCGGGCGTCTCGTCCGGGTCCTCGACGACTGGGACCTGCCGCGCCTCACGATGAACGTCGCCTATCCCAGCAAGTCCTTCGTCCCGGTGAGGACGCGGTTGTTCATCGACTTTCTCATCGACCGGTTCCGCTTGAACGACTTCGAGAACCGCTGGACACGCTGACAGGCTTTTTGCTTCACACGCAATAATGTTTCCCAATCTGGCTTCTTTGTCTCAGCTGGGGTGAATGTTAGGCAATCCGGGTCGCCACGTCTCGTGGCCCACGAACTGCTGATCACCGACATTTGACTGGGAGGATGATGTCATGAAGGGCCTACTCGCCGCATTCCTGGTTTCCGCCGCGTCCCTTGCGGGCGCCGCTCACGCGCAGACGGCGGAGAAGGTCTTCTTCCTTCTGCCGAACACCACGACCATCCGCTTCGAAAGCCGGGACGCGCCTTTCTTCGTGGAGGCGATGAAGGAGATGCGTCCGAACGCTGAGGTCACCGTGCAGAACGCGCAGGGCGACCCGCAGCAGCAGCAGAAGCAGATCGAGGATGCCATCACGCAGGGCGCGAAGCTCATCCTCCTGACCTCGGCCGACGCCAACCTCGTTGCTGGCGGCATGGCCGCCGCGCAATCCGCCGGTGTGCCTTTGGTCCTCTACGACCACGACGCCGTCGGCGGGAAGGCCGAGGCGCATGTTGTGTTCGATTCGCTGGCGGTCGGCCAGGCGCAGGGCAAGCGCGCCGCCGAGCTGATCGGGAAGATGGACAAGACCCCCGTCAAGGTCGCACGCGTCAAGGGCAACCAGGGTGAGTATGGCACCGGGCAGTACGAGAAGGGCCAGGACGAGTTCCTGAAGCCTCTGATCGACTCCGGGAAGGTCAAGGTCGTCTGCGAGCAATACACGCAGAACTGGGACCCGACGCTGGCCCAGTCCTTCGCCGAGGACTGCCTGACCAAGAACGGCGGCGACGTCGACGTCTTCCTCGGCATGAACGACGGCACCACGGGCGGCTCGGTCGCGGCCCTGCTCAGCCAGGGCTACAAGCCCGGCGACAAACTCGTCACGGGCGGCCAGGACGCGACCGTCGAGGCTCTGCGCTACGTCGCGCAAGGCTGGCAGGACAATTCGGTTCTCAAGGACCTCAAGGTGGAGGCGACCGAAGCGGCCAAGGTCGTGACGTCGATCCTCGACGGCAAGGGCGTTCCGCAGGAACTCGTCAACGGCAAGGTCAACAACCAGTTCATGGACGTGCCGGCCATCCTCCTGCCCGTCGAGAACATCACGAAGGACAACCTCGGCGAAGTCGTCACGAAGGGCGTCTGGACCTGGAAGGAAATCTGCCAGGGCATCGAGTCCACCGAGGTCTGCAAGGCGAACATGTAACCAACGGGGCGGACGGCCCCGCCGTCCGCCCTTCCTTGATCTCGGGAGGATCGACCATGTCTGCACTCATCGCCGAACGGCCAGCCGCAGCCCACAGTCGCGGGACGCCTTTGGTCTCGCTGCGCAACATCCAGAAGCACTTCGGCTCGCTACACGCGCTGCGCGGCGCGTCCGTGGAGGTTTATCCCGGGGAGATCGTCGCCCTCGTGGGGGACAACGGCGCCGGCAAGTCCACCCTGGTCAAGGTGATGGCGGGAGTCCACGCGGCTGACTCGGGCGATTACCTGTTCGAGGGCAAGCCGGTCACGGTGAAGAAGCCGACCGACGCGACCGCGCTCGGCATCCAGACGGTCTACCAGGACCTGTCTCTGTGCAGCAATCTCGACGCCGTCCAGAACCTTTATCTCGGCCGCGAGGTGACCGGGTCCTGGTGGGGTGGCGGACGGATTCGCCGTGCGGAGTGCGAAGTCAGAGCCCGTGAACTCCTCACCCGCATGCGCCTCGGCAACCTGTCCCTGACGCGGCCGGTCGGCGCGATGTCGGGTGGCCAGCGCCAGAACATCGCCATCGCCCGGTCGATCCTCGAAACGCCCAAGGTCGTCATCCTCGACGAGCCGACGGCAGCCCTCAGCCACTCGGCGGCGGAAGGCGTGGCGACGCTCATCCGCACGCTGGCCGACCAGGGGCTCGGCATCGTCATCGTCAGCCACGACATCCACCATTTCGTGGTGAACGCGACAGACCGCATTGAGGTCATGCGCCTCGGCGCCAACGCCGCCAGCTTCAAATCCAAGGACGTCACGGGCGAGCAGGTCGTCAACGCGATGGTCGGCGGCAACGAAGGCGTCAATCTCGCGGGTTGACCGCGGCTTCCCCCATTTCGAGGTAACCCCCATGGCCACCACCATGACCGTTGATGCGCCCGCGAAGCGTCCGCGTCGGAGCTTCGGCGAACTGCTTGCCAACGACCTGCGCGCCCTGCCGATCGTCATCGGCCTGATCGCGCTCGGCATCTTCTTCGCATCCCAGAGCGACGTGTTCCTGACGTCGCGCAACCTCTCGAACCTGCTGCTCCAGAGCACGGTCGTCGGCATCATGGCACTGGGCCTGATGTTCGTGCTTCTGGTGAAGGAGATCGACCTCTCGATCGCCGCGATCAACGGTGTGACCTCCGTGCTCATGGCCAAGTTCGTGGTCGAGTTCGGCGTGTCCCCGTGGATCGCCATCCCGCTCGCCATCCTGGTCGGCGCCGCCATCGGCAGTTGCTCGGCGCGCTGGGTCACCTTCGTCGGCGTCCCGTCCTTCGTCGTGACGCTCGGCCTCGGCCTCGCCCTGAACGGCCTGCAACTGATCCTGCTCCCCCAGACCGCACGCTACGGCTTGCAGCAGACGGGCATCGAGAAGATCGCCCTCACGAACATCAGCGGCGTCTGGGCCTGGCTCGCCCTCGCGGTCGGCATTCTTGTCTACGCGGCCCTGGTTCTGTCGGACGTCGCGCGCCGGAAGAGGAACGGCCTCGAGGTCTCGTTCCTCCCGTCCGTCGTCGTTCCCATCGCTGCCGCCGCTGTGTTCGGAGCGGTGGTCGTGGCGATCCTGACCGCCCATCAGGGCATTCCGTTGATCGTCCTGATCTTCGCGGTTCTCCTCGGCATTGGCGGCTACATCCTCAACAGCACCCAGTTCGGGCTGTATCTCTATGCCGTCGGCAACAACGAAGAGGCCGCCCGGCGGGCGGGCATCAAGGTCTCCCGCATCAAGATGGCCGCCTTCGCCATCGCGGGCGGGATCGCGGCTCTTGCGGGCGTCATCGCGGCCTCCCGCACCCTCGGCGTCGGCGTGTTCTCCGGCGGCGGCGTCGGCGGCGGCACCCTCCTGCTGGAGTCCATCGCGGCAGCCGTCATCGGCGGCGTGAGCCTCTTCGGCGGCCGGGGATCGATCCACGCGGCACTGCTCGGCGCCCTCGTGATCGGCACCGTCAGCAACGGGCTCAACCTGATGGGCGTTGAGAACGAGGTTCGCCTGATCGTGACCGGGCTCCTGCTCGTGCTCGCCGTCTCGATCGACAAGCTGATCGAACGGGCGACCGGACACCAGAGCTTCTGATACCGACCGCGTCCCGGGCATCACCAAGTCCGGGACGCGGGACAAGCGACACGACAAGGGCCACTGACATGAAGATCGAAGACATCGAACTCTGCGCAAGCTACTGGACGGTCGCCGGGCCGGTGTGGCCGGGCTCCCCGACCGAGGTCAGCCCCTTCTCCCTTCAGGAGCGGGCAGAGGTCTGCGGGCGGATCGGCTGGCGCGGCATGGGCTTCGTCCTCGACGACATGAACGCCGCGATCGAGCAGTACGGCCTTCCGACCGTCAAGCGCATCTTCTCCGACAACGGCATCCGCCATGTCGAACTCGAATTCCTGGTGGACTGGCACCTTGCCGACGCGAGGCGCTTGGCGTCCGACGCCATGTTCGAGCGGAAGCTGGAGATCAGCGCCGAGTTGGGTGTCGAGAAGATCAAGATCGGCGGCGGCGTGTTCGAGGAGGGCGAGCCGGACGTGCCCGCCATGCGCACCGCGCTCACCAAGCTCTGCGAGCGGGCGGCGCCCCTCAACATCGACATCGTCATCGAGTTTCTGCCCTTCGCCAGCATCAACTCGATCGAGCGTGGTGTCGCGCTCTTCGACGGGCTCGGCGCCGCGAATGGCGGCCTTTTGGTCGACACCTGGCACATTCAGCGCGGCGGGATGACGGCGGACGATATCCGCAAGATGCCGCCCGAACTCTTGAAAGCGGTGGAACTCGACGATGCCGGACCGGAGGTCCTCGGGGGCTTGTTCAACGACTCCACCCACTACCGGCGCCTTTGCGGCGAGGGCTCGATCGACATCGCGTCGCAGATCCAGGCGATGCTCGACGTCGGCTATCGCGGCTACTGGGGCGTCGAGGTGATCTCGGCCTATCACCGCTATCTTCCGCTGGAGATGGCCGCGCAGCGTGCCTTCGACACGACGATGCGGCAGTTCCAGTCCGTGAACCTGCCGGTCGTCTGACCCACTCGTTTGGAGCCCGCCGGCTCCGTTGCCGAACATCGAGGAATTTCGAAAATGGTTAGAATTGCAGTTCTCGGCGCAGGGCGCATCGGCAAGATCCACGCGGCGAGCGTGGCGGCGAACCCGAAGGCGACGCTGGTCGCGGTCGCCGATCCCTATCCGACGACGGTTCAGCCCGTGGCTCAGGCGCATGGCGCCGAGGCGATGACCGACGTCCTGGCGGCGATCACGCGCCCCGACGTCGACGCCGTGGTCATCGGCACGCCCACCGATACCCATGTCGAATATCTGACGAAGGCCGTGGAGCTCGGAAAGGCGGTTCTCTGCGAGAAGCCGATCGATCTCGACATCGCCGAAAGCGAGAAAGCCGCCGCCAATGTCGAGCGTCTGGGCGGCAAGGTCATGCTCGCCTTCAACCGTCGCTTCGACACGACCTTCGCCGAGATCCGCCGGTCGATCGACGCCGGGCGCATCGGGGAGGTCCGCCAGGTCGTCATCTCCAGCCGCGACCCGGGGATGCCGCCGGCCGCCTACGTGAAGTCCTCGGGCGGCATCTTCCGCGACATGACGATCCACGACCTCGACATGGCCCGCTGGCTGCTCGGCGAGGAACCGGTGCTGGTGACGGCCGTCGGTTCGCGGCTGGTCGATCCCGACCTTCTCGAACAATATGACGACTACGACACCGTCATGGTGACCTTGCAGACCGCGAGCGGCAAGCAGGCGGTCATCAACAACTGCCGCGAGGCGGTCTATGGCTACGACCAGCGCGTCGAGGTGCTGGGCTCCACCGGCCTGCTGACGCACGACAACCTTCGTCCGACGACGATGCGCCTCACCACGGCCGAGATGACCGACGCGCAGGAGCCGCTCCTGAACTTCTTCCTCGAGCGCTACGCGCAGGCCTACCGGGCCGAGATGAATGCGTTCATCGACGCGGTCGCCGGCGACAAGCCGATGCCGACCACCGTGCGCGACGGGGTCCTGGCCCTGCGGTTGGCGGAGTGCGCAGTGGAGTCCGTCCGCACGGGTCGCGCCGTCGCCGTCTGAACGACAAGCAGAATGGGAGGAAGACCGTCATGACCTACGCCATCGGAAACGATGTCCCGCTCGGGATCGCCTGCCTCGGCATCACGCACCCCCACACCTCCGGCCGCGTGAAGGCGTTCCAGCGCATGCCGAACGCGAAGGTACTCGGCGCCTTCGACAACAGCCCGCTCCTCGACCCTTTCGTGGATGCGATGGGCATCGCCAAGCGCACCAAGGAGGAGATCCTCGCCGACCCGAACGTCCACGCTGTCCTGATCCATCCAAAGAGCTACCTCATGGCCGACTGGGCCATCGAGGCGATGGAGGCCGGCAAGGCCGTCCTCTGCGAGAAGCCCGCGGGCCGGGGATCGGTCGACACCGTGCGTCTGGTGCAAGCCGTCGAGAATACCGGCCAGCTCTTCCAGGTCGGCTACTGCTGGCGCTACGCGCCCTCCGTCGACCGGATGCAGGAGGTCCTGAAGGCGGGCCAGCTCGGCAAGGTGCTTCAGGTGCGGGCCCACGCGGGCTGCTCGCACCACGAGGCGGACACCGACCACATGCGCCAGCCCGGCGACATCGGCGGCGCCTTCTACGTCATCGGCTGCCACACCATGGACCGCCTGCTCCTGCACTTCGGCATACCGACGTCGGTGAATGCCCGCATCACCAAGTTCGAAGGGGTGATGACGCCGAACGCCCGCGAGGACGCGGTCGGGGCGATCCTGAACTACCCGGACAAGATCATCACGGTCGACTTCATGTCGTGGGACCCGCTGCCGTGGACGGAGAGCTGGGACATCACGGCCTACGGCACGGAGGGCGTGATGCACTCCCGTCCACTCCCGGCGTCCTACAAGCTCTACAGCACGGGCAAGGCCGGGCTCCCCGAGGGCTGGACTGAGTGGCACGAGACCAGCTTCCCCGAGATCTGGGCCGTCCGAAAGACGGTCTACTCGCCCGAGATCGCCGAGATCGGGAACCCCGTCTATTTCGACCGCGAGGCTGCCGCCTTCGCAAATTCCCTGCGGACGGGCGCGCCGTCGAACGTTCCGGCGAGCCAGGCCCACAACATCAACCGCATCCTCGAGGCGCTCTTCCAGTCGTCCTCGCAGAACGGTGCCGAGGTCCAGCTCTGACCCGATCCGGGACGGAGATCGTCGTGCGAGCCGAAACGTCCTACCCGCAGCCGGAGTCGATCAATGATCAAGCATATCGTGATGTGGAACATGGCCGGCGAAACCCGGGAAGCCCGCTCCGAGGCGGCGAACTTCCTGCGAACCCGCTTCGAGGAGCTGCGCGACGAGGTGCCCGGCCTTCTCCACCTCGAAGTCGGCCTCGACCATAGCTGCGTCGACTACGCCTGCGACGTCGTCCTCTACACCGAGTTCGAAAGCCAGGAGGCGCTCGACGCCTACGCGACCCATCCCGCTCACCTGCGGGTGAAGGGCGAGCTCGGCCAGATGCGGATCGCACGCTACCAGGTCGATTACGCCGTCGCCGGAAGCGCTGCCTGACACCGTTACAGGACTGATGCCATGAAGGACTTTCTCTACACGGCGCATCCCTCCCGGGTCCTTTTCGGATCGGGAAAGGTCGCCTCCGTCCGCGACGAGGTCGAGGCCGTCGGGTCGAATCGGGCGCTCGTCCTCTGCACGCCGCCTCAGCGTGCGCAGGCCGAGATGGTCGCAGACCTGCTCGGCTCCCGCCTCGCGGGAATCCATGATGGGGCCGAAATGCATGTTCCGATCGAAAGCGCGCGCCGAGCGCGCGAGATCGCCGCCGAATTGGGAGCGGACTGTGCGGTCGCCGTGGGCGGCGGCTCCACGATCGGCCTCGGCAAGGCGATCGCCCTCGAGGCGCCGATCCCGATCGTCGCGATCCCGACCACCTATGCTGGCTCCGAGATGACGCCGATCTACGGCATCACGGAAGGCGGCCTCAAGCGGACGGGCAAGGACGCGCGCGTCCTGCCGCGCTCCGTGATCTACGACCCCGACCTGACGATGTCCCTGCCGCTCGGCATGTCGCTTGTCAGCGGCATGAACGCCATCGCCCACGCCGCCGAGGGGCTCTACGCCCAGGACGGGAACCCGGTGATGTCCCTGATGGCCGAGGAAGGCATACGCGCGCTCGCGCAAGGCATGCCCGGGATCGCCGAGGCGCCCGACGACAGGGAGGCGCGGTCGCTCTGCCTCTACGGCGCATGGCTCTGCGGGACGGTGCTCGGTCATGTCGGCATGTCCCTGCACCACAAGCTCTGCCACACGCTCGGCGGCAGCTTCAACCTGCCGCACGCCGAGACGCACACGATCGTGCTGCCGCATGCCCTGGCCTACAACAGCCCGGCGACGCCCGAGGCCATGGACAGGATCGGACGGGCGATCGGCGCCTCCGACGCGCCCGCCGGCCTGCACCGCATGGCATCTGCCCTCGGGATGCCGACGGCGCTGCGCGACCTCGGCCTGAAGGAGGCCGATCTCGACCGGGCCTGCGAGATCGCATTGTCCAACCCATACTGGAACCCGCGCCCGATCGAGGCGTCGCCGCTGCGCGCCCTTCTGCAACGCGCCTGGGAGGGCGCGGAGCCGCAGCCTTGAACACGAGGATTTTCACGTTCGGCCTCGACCAATCGTGAATGCCGGACGCGGCAACCCGCCGTCGCCTCCAGTGCTTGCCGACGACAGGGCCCGACGCCGAAAGGGAGACCACGAGATGACCCCCTACTTCACCGAAGAAGCCTCCGTAGAGGCGGTGAACGCCCGCATGACGCCGGATGCGAACCCACGGCTCGCCGAGATCATGGCATCCCTCGTCAAGCACCTCCACGCCTTCGCGAAGGAGACGCAACTGACGCAAGGCGAGTGGGAGGTCGGCATCGACTTCCTGACGAAGACCGGGAAGATGTGCTCGAACGAGCGGCAGGAGTTCATCCTCCTCAGCGACACGCTCGGCTTCTCCATGCTGGTCGACGCCATCAACAACCGCCGGCCCGAGGGGGCGACGGAGAACACGGTCTTCGGTCCCTTCCACGTCGCCGACGCGCCCGAGCGCGAGATGGGCGCCAATATCTCGCTCGACGGTAAGGGGGAGAACTGCCTCTTCGAGGGCCGGGTGGTGGACCTCGACGGCAAGCCCGTCGAGGGCGCGCGCGTCGACGTCTGGTCCGACAATGCTGAAGGCTACTACGACGTTCAGCAGCCCGACATCCAGCCGAAGTGGAACAACCGGGGCATCTTCGTGACCGGGGCCGACGGGCGGTACAGCTTCGTCGGTATCAAGCCGGTCTCCTATCCGATCCCGGACGACGGGCCGGTCGGCCAGATGCTCGGGCACCTCGGCCGCCATCCCTACCGCCCCGCGCACATGCACTACCTCGTGACGGCGCCGGGCTTCCAGAAGGTCGTCACCCACACGTTCGTCGGCGAAGACGAGTATCTCGACTCCGACACGGTGTTCGGCGTGAAGCGGTCGCTGATCGCGCCGTTCGAGCGTGTCGAGGCGGGAGACACGATGTGGCGCTCGCCCTTCGACTTCGTGCTCGTGCCCCTCACCGAGACGAGCGGCTCCCCGGCCCACTAGAAAGACGCGATCATGGACAAGACAGTTTTGGACCTCGCGACCGCCGTTGCGGTCGTCGAGGACGGCATGACAGTGATGATCGGCGGTTTCGGCGGCTCGGGCGCGCCGATCGAGCTGATCCACGCGCTGATCGACCGCTTCGTCGCCACCGGCTCGCCGAAGAACCTCACCGTCGTCAACAACAACGCGGGCAACGGCCATGTCGGCCTCGCGGCGCTGATCGAGCAGGGCATGGTCGCCAAGCTGATCTGCTCCTTCCCGCGGTCGGCCGACCCGCGCGTCTTCACCGAGCGCTATCTCGCCGGCGAGATCGAGCTGGAGTTGGTGCCGCAGGGCACGCTTGCCGAGCGTATCCGGGCCGGCGGGGCGGGCATTCCCGCCTTCTATACGCCGACGAGCTACGGCACGGATCTGGCCAAGGGGAAGCCCGTCGAGGAGTTCGACGGCAGGCCCTATGTGCGCGAGCGCTGGCTGAAGGCCGATGTGGCGCTGATCAAGGCGCATCGCGGCGACCGGCTCGGCAACCTCACCTTCAACAAAGCGGCACGCAACTTCAATCCGTTGATGGCCATGGCCGCCGCCACGACCATCGTGCAGGTGTCGGAGATCGTCGAGCCCGGCGCCATCGATCCTGAAGCGGTCGTGACCCCTGGCATCTTCGTGCAAGGCGTCGTCGCGGTCGCCGATCCCGCGCAGGAGGAAGACCTCAACCGCTCCAACGCCCACTATCCTCCGAGGGCCGCATGAGTTCGAAACTCTCCTCCACCCAGATCGCCTGGCGCGCCGCGCAGGACATCACCGACGGCGCCTATGTCAATCTCGGCATCGGCTTTCCCGAGATGGTAGCGCGTTTCCAGCCGCCCGGCCGCGAGGCGATCTTCCACACCGAGAACGGCATCCTCGGCTTCGGCGAGGCGCCGGCGGTGGGTGAGGAAGACTGGGACCTCATCAACGCCGGCAAGAAGGCGGTGACGCTCAAGCCCGGCACGGCCTTCTTCCACCACGCGGACTCGTTCGCCATGGTGCGCGGCGGGCATCTCGATGTCGCGATCCTCGGCGCCTACGAAGTGGCCGAGACCGGCGATCTCGCCAACTGGTCCACCGGCCCCAAGGGCGTTCCGGCCGTCGGCGGCGCCATGGACCTGGTCCACGGCGCCAAGCGCGTCGCCGTCATCACCGACCACGTCACCAAGGACGGGAAGCCCAAGCTGGTGAAGCGCTGCTCGCTGCCGCTGACGGGTGTCGGCTGCGTCACCCGCGTCTACACCAGCCTCGCGGTGATCGACATCGAGGGCGGGCATTTCATCCTGCGCGAGAAGCTGCCGTCCCTCTCGGTCGAAGACCTGCAAGCCCAGACAGGCGCCGAACTCCTGGTGCCCGGTCCCGTCGCCGACCTCCTCGTTCCGGAGCTTTGAAGATGAGCGAAGCCTTCATCTGCGCCTACCTGCGCACGCCCATCGGCCGTTTCGGCGGCGCCTTGTCCTCCGTGCGGGCCGACGATCTCGGAGCCGTCCCGTTGAAGGCCCTGATGGAGCGCCATCCGTCAGTCGACTTCGGCGCGGTGGACGAGGTGATCTTCGGCTGCGCCAATCAGGCGGGCGAGGACAACCGCAACGTCGCGCGCATGTCGCTCCTGCTCGCCGGCCTGCCCGAGACCGTGCCGGGAACGACGATGAACCGCCTCTGCGGGTCCGGCATGGATGCGGTGATCACGGCGGCCCGCGCCATCAAGGCGGGCGAGGCCGAGCTGGTGATCGCGGGCGGCGTCGAGTCCATGAGCCGCGCGCCTTTCGTCATGCCGAAGGCCGAAACAGCCTTCTCGCGTCACGCCGAAATCCACGACACGACGATCGGCTGGCGCTTCGTCAACCCGTTGATGCAGGCGCAGTACGGCGTCGATTCCATGCCCGAGACGGGCGAGAACGTCGCCGAGGATTTTGGCATCTCGCGCGAGGACCAGGACGCCTTCGCCGTGCGCTCGCAGAACAAGGCTGCGGCGGCGCAGGGCAACGGGCGGCTGGCGAAGGAGATCGTCCCGGTGACGATCCCGCAGCGAAAGGGTGATCCGAAGATCGTGGATGCGGACGAGCATCCGCGCGCGACGACGATCGAGACCCTTGCCAAGCTGCCGACGCCCTTTCGCAAGGGTGGCACGGTGACGGCGGGCAACGCCTCAGGCGTCAACGACGGCGCGGCGGCGCTGATCGTGGCGAGCGAGGATGCTGCGCGTCGCCACGGCCTGACGCCGATCGCGCGCATTCTCGGCGGCGCCACGGCGGGCGTCGCCCCACGCATCATGGGCTTCGGCCCCGCCCCGGCCTCGAAGAAGCTGATGGCCCGTCTGGGACTCGCCCAGACCGACTTCGACGTGATCGAGCTGAACGAAGCCTTCGCGAGCCAGGGCCTCGCAACGCTGCGCGACCTCGGCATCAGGGACGACGACGCCCGCGTGAACCCGAACGGCGGCGCCATCGCGCTCGGCCATCCGCTCGGCATGTCGGGCGCCCGCATCGCCGGCACGGCGGCGCTGGAACTTGCGCTGACGGGCAAGCGCCACGCGCTCGCGACAATGTGCATCGGCGTCGGCCAAGGCATCGCCATCGCGCTGGAACGGGCGTGAGGCGCTTGCCTAGCGTGGGCTAGACCCAGGAATCATCGATCAGAGCCAAACGATGATGATAGCGGCGGTCCAGTTGGTTGAAGAGAAAGTGTACGCGCATCGGTCGGAGCGAGTTGCAATGCGCCTGACGTCCTTGAGCTTGGGGAACAGGTTTTCGACCTTGTGGCGCTGGCGGTAGAGGATCGTGTCGTAAACCCTGACGACAAGTCGAACCGACGTGCATGCACGGGAAACGCGATCACCAGCCTTTGGCCGGGTATCTCATTATACCAGTTGACAGGCTTGGCTCCAGACGATTTCCTTTCCTCAACTTATAGCCTGGGAGGGTGATCATGCGAACATATCGGGATGCGATCGGCGCCGTCGGACTCTGCGCGGCCGCTCTTCTGGGCGGCACCGGTTGGGCCAGCGCGCAGGCACAGACCTTGACGTTCTGGACGCTCAATTACGATGCGGCGTCGGCGAACCAGGCTCTGCGCGACATCGCCACGGAGTTCGAAGCCAAGAACCCGGGCACCAAGATCGAGATCGTCCAACGCGCGGTCGACGAGCACAAGACGGCTCTGCGCGTGGCAGCCGGCTCGAATCGCGGCCCCGACATCTTCTTCAGCTGGGCGGGTCTGGGGCTCGGCGGCGAGTATGTGAAGGCCGGCCTGTCGCGCCCGCTCGACGCCTATTACACCCAGTACAAGTGGAACGACGAGCTTCTGCCCTCGGCGGCGGCGTTCGCCGACCTTTATCCCGGCGGCAAGCACGGCGTGCCGTTCACCTTCAAGGGCGAGGCGGTCTACTACAACAAGAAGCTCTTCCAGGATGCCGGCATCACGGCCGAGCCCAAGACCTATGACGAACTTCTGGCCGCGGCGGAAAAACTGAAGGCTGCGGGAACCCCGGCCTTCACCTTCGGCGGTTCGGTCAACTGGCATGTCATGCGACTGCTGGACGTCATTCTCGAAACGAAATGCGGGGCGGAAAAGCACGACGCCCTCAAGGCGATGAAGACGAGCTGGACGACGGAACCCTGCGCCACGCAGGCGTTCACCGAGTTCGCCAAATGGACGAAGGATTACACGTTGCAGCCCTTCATGGGCATCGACAACAAGCAGTCGTTCAGTCTGTTCGTCGCCGGTCGCGCGGCCATGATGCTGGAAGGCGACTGGCTCGTGGCGCAGCTTGCCGGCACGGCCAATCTAGACGACTACGGCGTCTTCCCGTTCCCGACGGACACCAACCGCCTTTACGGCTTCGCCGAATACAATTACGTCAGCAGCAAGAGCGCCAATCCCGACCTTGCCGCCAAGTTCCTCGACTACTTCATCTCCACGGACACGCAGCAGAAGCATCGGGGCCAGATCAGCGCCATCTCGGTGAACAAGAACGTGCGCTATGACGACCAGCGGCCGATGGAGGCCGAGTGGCTCGGCTTCTTCAAGCAGTACGACAAGATCTACATGAACGGCGATCAGGCGTTCCCGCTCGACGTGACGACGGAGTATTTCCGTCTCATCAACGAGGTCGCCGGCGGCAACATGGAGCCGGCGCAGGCCGCAGCCGATCTTCAGGACTTCATCGAGAGTCGCGGCTGAGCTAAGCGCCCGCTTTCCTCGATCCGAGCGTCCGCACAGGCGGACGCTCGAGCCTCACCGGACAAGGCCGCCGGAACGGCGACGCTCGGCCCAAGAGAACCCATGATGACCCTGCGATCCCGATTGAGCGATCCGCGCGTGCAGGCCTTCGTCCTGCTGGCGCCGGCTTTCCTGATCTATGCCACCTTCGCGCTCTACCCGATGATCGACGTGATCGGCCTGAGCTTCCACCGTTGGAACGGGCTGGACCCCGAACGTCGCTTCGTCGGCCTCGCCAACTACCGGGCGATCTTCACCCGCGATCCCGTTTTCTGGAGGGCCTTCCACAACACGGTCCTGTGGACTGTCCTGTCGATCGTCTTCCCGCCGATGACGGGCCTTCTTCTGGCCCTCGGGTTGAACCGGAGGATCTTCGGCCGCAACTCCTTCCGGGCGATCTTCTATCTCCCCGTCATCATCGCGCCGATCGCCGTCGCGACGATGTGGAAGTGGATTTACGACCCGTTCTACGGCCTGTTCAACGGCCTCCTGACCTCGCTGGGCCTCCAGGCATGGATCATGGATTGGCTGGGCGACCGCGACATCGCGCTCTACTCGATCTTCGTCGCCTATTTCTGGCAGTCGGTCGGCTTCTCGATGGTCCTGTTCCTGGCCGGGCTCCAGGGTGTCTCGGGCACGCTCATCGAGGCGGCGCGCATCGACGGCGCCGGGCGCTGGTCGATCTTCCGGCACGTTACGCTGCCGGCCCTGCGCCCCACGATCACCATCGTGCTGGTCCTGTCCACGATCTCGTCCCTCAAGGCCTTCGACATCGTCTACGGTCTCACCGGAGGAGGTCCGGCCCAATCGACGCAGATGCTCGCGCTCTGGGCCTTCACGCAGGCCATGCAGATCTTCGATTTCGGTAGGGGCGCCGCGATCTCAGTGGTTCTTCTTCTCATCACCTTGGCTATCGTCGTTCCCTATCTGCGCTGGACGCAGAAGCACGAGGAGCGCGACCAATGAGCTTGGCCCCTCCTTCGCTGACCTCGAAAAGTGTGGACGTCATCGCCCGGCCCAGCGCGCTGAGGGACCCCGTCCTTCTCGGATTGTTCGTCGCGCTCCTGCTGGTCGCCGTGATCTGGATCGCGCCCTTCGTGTTCATCGTCTTCACGTCGCTGAAGACGCAGGCCGCCGTCACGGCGACGGGCGCCTTCGTGCCGCCCAGCGAACTCGCCTTCGAGAACTATTCCGACGCCTGGAGCCGGGGGAACTTCGCAAGCTCCTTCTTCAACAGCGTCATCATCACCCTCGTGAAGGTGCCGATCGGCCTGATGCTCTCCGCCATGGCCGCCTATGCGCTGGCCAAGATCCAGATGCGCTGGGGCAAGCTGCTCCTGCTGCTCATCGTGTTCGGAACCATGATCCCGTTCCAGGTCATGCTGGCTCCGCTCTTCACGCTCGTGAACTCGCTCGGCCTCATCGACACCTATGCCGGCGTGATCCTCCCCTATATCGCCTTCGGCGTTCCCTATCAGGTCTTCATCCTGCACAGCTTCTTCCGGGGCATTCCCAAGGAACTCTCGGAAGCGGCGCTGATCGACGGCGCGGGGCATTTCACGATCTTCCGGCGCATCTTCCTGCCGGTCTGCCTTCCCGTTCTGGCCGCTCTTCTCATTCTCGACTTCGTCTCGACCTGGAACGAGTTCGCGATGGCTCTGGTGCTGCTGCAGGATCAGGGAATGTGGACGCTGCCATTGGGGCTCATGTCCTTCCAGGGCCAGTTCTCCAGCAATTACGGCCAGTTGAACGCGGCCATCGTGATGACCGTGCTGCCCGCGACGCTCGTCTACCTCATCTTCCAAAGGTACTTCGTGTCCGGCCTCACCTCCGGCGCGGTCAAGGGCTGACCGAACCTCCATCGCCTTTCATGCAAGGGAATTCCATGATCAGTGCATCCGTCGAGAAATGGGGCGTGTTCGAAACCTCGCTCGAAGGACCTTCCAGCGGCAATCCCTATCGCGACGTCGAGCTGGACGCGCTCTTCATCCAGAAGAGCCGGGAAATCCGCGTTCCCGGTTTCTACGACGGGGACGGCGTCTATCGCATCCGGTTCATGCCCGACACCGAGGGCGAGTGGACCTACCGGACCCGGTCGAACTGCGCGGAGCTCGACGGCCAGTCAGGCGCCTTTCAGGTCGGCCCCGCCGGGGCGGCCAACCACGGCCCGGTTCGCGTGCGCGACAAGTTCCACTTCGCCCATGCCGACGGAACGCCGTTCCTGTCGTTCGGAACCACCTGCTATGCGTGGACGCACCAGCCGCTCGAGATGCAGGCGCAGACGCTGGAAACCCTGAAGCAGGCGCGATTCAACAAGATCCGCATGGGCGTTTTCCCGAAGGACTACCCCTACAACACCAACGAACCGCTGCATCGCTGCTTCGAGACCGGCGCCGATGGCAGCCAGGATTTCGACCGCTTCAACCCCGCGCATTTCCGCCATTTCGAGCGCCAGGTCGCCGCTTTGAGCGATCTCGGCATCGAGGCCGACATCATCCTGTTCCATCCCTACGACCGCTGGGGATATAGCGACATGAGCGCCGAGCAGGACTATCGCTACGTCGCCTATCTCGCCGCGCGTCTCTCGGCCTACCGCAACGTCTGGTGGGCGCTGGCCAACGAATACGACTTCCTGCTGGACACCAAGCCGATGGAACAGTGGGACCGCTACTTCCACATTCTGGAAGAGAACGACCCCTACCAACATCTGCGGTCCATCCATAACGGCGAAGCCACGATGAACTTCGATCATCGCAAGCCGTGGGTCACCCATGTCTGCATCCAGAATCCCGACGTCAAACGAACGCAGGAATGGCGCGACGCCTATGGAAAGCCGGTGGTTAACGACGAGCCGGAATACGAGGGCGACATCGTTCAGAGCTGGGGCAATCTGAGCGCTCAGGAGTTGGTCCATCGCTTCTGGCTGACGGTGACGCGGGGCGGCTATGCCGGGCACGGCGAGACCTATTCCCATCCCGACGACCTGATCTGGTGGGCCAAGGGCGGGGAGCTGCGCGGCGAGGCCTGGAAGCGCATCGGCTTCCTGCGCGACCTTCTGGAAAAGGACGGCGTCACCGGCCTCGATCCGCTGGGCAAGTTCGGGGCGTTTCCCTGGACGCGCGTGTCGGGCGCCAGCGACGGGCGGACGCGCTACATCTATCTTGGCGAGCACCAGCCCATCGTCTGGTCCACGGGCTTGCCCACGGAGGGCGACGATTACGAGGTCGACATCATCGACACCTGGAACATGACCGTGACGCCCGCGCGAAAGGTCGAGGCGCCCATTCCTCACCCCACACGGCATGGCTCGATCGTGCGGGGCGGCAAGGCGGACGCGGCCTTCGGCGTAGAACTTCCAGGCCAGCCCTATCTTGCGCTGCGCGTGCGCCGTAGCCGCTGACCGACGCCGGGCGAAGGATCAACTCATGGCCACCCTGAATGTGCGCAACCTCAAAAAATCCTACGGCAGCGTCGACATCATCCACGGCGTCGACATCGACATCAAGGATGGCGAGTTCGTCATCCTCGTCGGCCCGTCGGGCTGCGGGAAATCGACCCTTCTGCGCATGATCGCCGGTCTGGAGGACATTTCGGGCGGCGAGATCCTGATCGACGGCGGCGTGGTCAACGGCATGCAGCCGAAGGATCGCAACATCGCCATGGTGTTCCAGAACTATGCACTCTACCCGCAGATGACAGTCGCGCAGAACATGGGGTTCGCCCTGGAGATGGCGGGTGCGAAGCGGGCCGAGATCACGCAGAAGGTCGGCCGGGCGGCCGACATTCTCGGCCTGACGCCGCTTCTGGACCGCCGCCCCTCGCAACTCTCCGGCGGCCAGCGCCAGCGCGTCGCCATGGGCCGCGCCATCGTGCGCGATCCCAAGGTCTTCCTGTTCGACGAGCCCCTCTCCAATCTCGACGCCAAGCTGCGTGTGAAGATGCGCGCCGAGATCAAGGCGCTCCACCAGCGGCTGAAGACCACGATCGTCTATGTCACGCACGACCAGATCGAGGCGATGACCATGGCCGACAAGATCGTCGTGCTGCAGGGCGGCCGGATCGAGCAGATCGGAACGCCCCTGGAACTCTACGACCGACCCGACAACATCTTCGTCGCCGGCTTTCTCGGCTCGCCCGCGATGAATTTTCTGGAGGGGCGCCTGCGGGCGGGCGAGGCGCCGGTGCTGGAAACCAAGGCGGGAACCGTGGTCCCCCTTCTGTCCGCTCCGGCGCAGGCGGCAGATCGCGACATCGTCGTCGGTATCCGTCCCGAGGATATCGCGTTCGGCACCGAGGGGGATGGCGTGCCGGCGTTGGTCACGGTGGTGGAACCGACGGGATCGGAGACCCATGTCGAACTGGACGTCGCCGGCACGCCGATGACCTGGGTCCTTCGCCAACGCGTCGATTTCCAACCCGGCAGCCGCGTGATGCTGTCGCTGGCGTCGGCCAACACGCACTTCTTCGACAAGGCGACCGGCAAGCGTCTTTAGCGCTCCGGTTGCTTTCCGAAACTGAGGACGGGCCTGTCGAGCGACCACTCGACAGGCTCTTCGCCCGGGCGACCATGCGAAGACGCCGGCGGGCAAAAAAATCCCGATCGCCATCCGTCGCCGCTTCGGGCGCAGGCACTTATCCAAGCAGCAGACCGTCCTTTTCAGGGAGCCGATCCGAGCCGGACCCTCCGATCTGCGTGGCGATCCAACTCGCGAAGGATTGCGCTATGGGAGCGGAAATCTGGCCGTCGGGTATGGCGATGTAGTAGGCCATCTCGGTGGCGAGCGGCCTGCCCTCGATCGCGACGAGTTGCCCGACCTGCATCTCGCGCTCGATCAGATAGGTCGGCAGAAGCGCCGCGCCCATTCCCGCCAAGGCGGCTTCGATCAGAAACGAGAACTGGTCGAACCGATGCCCGCGAAATCCGCGCGCCACGTCCCCGCCGTTGAGCGAAAGCCATTGCGACCAGAGCGCGGGGCGCGATGTCAGGTGCAGCAGCGGGATGTCGTCCCGAAGCGAAGGACCCTCCGCTATGCAGAATGGGGCGGCGACGGACACCACCGTTTCGGCACAGAGATAAGAGCAGGTCGCACCGGGCCAGGTCGGTTTTCCATAATGGATGGCGAGATCCGCGCCGGCCTCGACCAGATCGAAGCAGTCCGAACGCGACAGGATCGTGGCTTGAAGCCCGGGATGGAGCTCTAGAAAGCGAGGCAGGCGGGGCGTCAGCCAGCGGCTGCCGAAGGTCGGCAGCGTCGCGATGGTCAGATGACCCGTCACGTCGCGCGAACTGGCGGCGCGAAGCGTCAGATCTTCCACGCCGCGCAAGATGGCGGCGACCTCCCCCCGCAGCCGCTGCCCCGCGCCCGACAGGACCACGCGCTGGCGCACGCGTTCGAACAGCACGATGCCGAGTTGCGTTTCGAGGTCGCGGATCTGTCGGCTGACGGCGCTCTGGGTGAGATTGAGCTCGACGGCCGCCCGGGTGAAATTTCCATGCCGCGCCGCGGCGTCGAACACTTGCAGCGCCGAGAGTTCGGGCATCAGGCTACGGCTCAACTTCATTCCCGCCTCGCATCAAGTCAGTCCAACAAAGCGGGATCGCCGCACTGCCTTATGCTGTATGAGGATCATCTTAACGTAAAGCTCTGCGGACGACGCCATGACCGAAAGCCGCCTCGCCTCCCCCGACGCCATTCGCGCTCGATTTTCCAACGCCATGTCGGCCATGTATCGCCGGGAGGTTCCGGCCTACGGCTCCCTCATGGAACTCGTCGGCGAGGTGAACGGCGAGGTCCTGAAACGCGACACGCGCTTGGCGCAGGATTTGGCGGAAACCGAACAGCTCGGCCGCATCGGCGACGAGCGTCACGGCGCCATCCGCTTGGGAACGG
Organism: Aureimonas sp. AU40; assembly: GCF_001463785.1. Taxonomy (NCBI): domain Bacteria; kingdom Pseudomonadati; phylum Pseudomonadota; class Alphaproteobacteria; order Hyphomicrobiales; family Aurantimonadaceae; genus Aureimonas; species Aureimonas sp. AU40. Next base: position 5,622 of record NZ_BBWL01000046.1, on the reverse strand, counting down.
CGCGCGAACTGGCCACGATCCGCCGACTGTTCGCGGTGATGGGCATGGTGCCCGTCGGCTATTACGATCTGTCCGAGGCCGGCGTGCCCGTTCATTCCACTGCGTTCCGCCCCGTGGGCGAAGCTGCGCTGCGCATCAATCCGTTCCGCGTCTTCACCTCCCTCCTGCGCCTGGAACTCATCGACGACGAGGCGTTGCGAGCCGAGGCGGAAGCGGTTCTCTCAACGCGCGAGATCTTCACGCCCGGCTGCTTGGCTTTGATCGAGAAGGCCGAGGCCGAGGGCGGTCTGTCGGACGAGGATGCGGACCGGTTCGTGGCGGAAGCGCTCGAAACCTTCCGCTGGCATCCCGAGGCCCTGGTCAGCGCCGATCTTTACGGGCGACTGCACGACGCCCACCGTCTGGTCGCCGACGTGGTGTCCTTCAAGGGTCCACATATCAACCATCTGACGCCGCGCACGCTGGATATCGACGCGGTGCAAGCCGACATGCCGAAGAAAGGCATTCAGCCCAAGGCCGTGATCGAAGGCCCGCCGACGCGCCGGTGCCCGATCCTCCTGCGCCAGACCTCGTTCAAGGCGCTGGAGGAAGCCGTGACCTTCCCGGGCGCCGAGGCGGCCAGAGGCTCGCACACGGCGCGCTTCGGCGAGATCGAGGCGCGCGGCATCGCCCTCACCCCGAAGGGGCGAGCCCTCTACGACAGCCTTTTGACGAAGGTCCGCTCGCGGATCACCCCGGCGGCGGACGGCTCCAACGCGGCGGAGTACGAGCGCGTGCTGGCGGAGGTCTTCGAGGCCTTCCCGGACGACTGGCGCGAGATCCGCCGGCAGGGGCTCGGCTATTTCGAATGGCGGGGAAGCGCAGCGGGCCTTCCCTCGCCCGATCTCGAAGCCCTTTTGGACCAGGGCGTGCTGCGCTGCTCGCCCATCGTCTACGAGGATTTCCTTCCCGTTTCGGCAGCCGGCATCTTCCAGTCGAATCTCGGCGACGAAAGCGTGCAGAGCTTCGTGGCCAGCCCGAACCAGCGGCGCTTCGAAGCCGATCTCGGCGCGCCGGTTCTGGACGAGTTCGCCCATTACGCCGCCATCGAACAGGCGTCCCTCGACGCCTGCGTGGCCGGCTCGTCTCACGCATGAGCGCTCTTCTCGACGCGCTGCGAGGCGCGCTGGGCGCCGAATTCGTGATCGAGAACCCGGCGGATCGCGAGCGGTACGAACACGGCGCGCGCTACGACAAGGGTCAGTGCCTGGCCGTGCTTCGTCCCGCCGATACGGTGGAAGTCGCCGCCTGCCTGCGGCTTGCCGCCGAGAGCGGCGTTCGGATCATTCCCCAGGGCGCCAATACCGGGCTCGTGGGCGGGTCGACGCCGGATGGCGCGGGCCGGGATCTCGTGCTCAGCCTGGAGCGGCTGAAGAGTTTCGCCTTCGATATCGACAACGCCTCGGTTCGCGTCGGCGCGGGCCTGCTTCTGTCCGACCTCAACGCCCGGCTCGAACCCGAAGGCATGGTTTTCCCCATCGATCTCGGAGCCGATCCGTCGATCGGCGGCATGATCGCCACCAACACCGGCGGCGCGCGCTTCCTGCGCCATGGCGACGTGCGGGCCAATGTTCTGGGGCTGACGGCCGTCCTGCCGGACGGACGCGTGGTTCGTCTGGGCGGGGGCGTGCGCAAGAACAACACCGGGCCGGACTGGAAACATCTTCTGATCGGCACAAGCGGCGCCTTCGGCGTCGTGACGGAAGCCGAGCTTCGCGTTTCCGCCCTGCCGCGCGAGACCGCGGTGGCGCTGCTGGTTCCCGCCGCCGCGGAGGCTGTGCTGCCCGTGCTGCGCGCGATGGAACGCCGCTTCGGTCCCATGCTGAGCGCGTTCGAGGGCATGTCGTCGGGCGCGGTGGAAGCCGCTCTCGCCCATGTTCCGGCCCTGCGCAATCCCTTCTCTCCCGATCCGATCCCTGACTACGCCATGCTCGTCGAGATCGCCCGGACCATGCCGGCGCTGGAGGGGGAGGTTCCGCTCGAAGACCTGCTCCAGTCCGGCCTTGCCGCCTTGATGGAGGAAGAGCCCGATCTGCTCCTCGACGCCCGCTTCGGGCCGCCGGAGCGCGGTTGGGCGCTGCGCCATGCCCTTTCCGAAGGGGTGAAAGCCGCCGGAAAGCTGATCGCCTTCGACCTCGGCTTTCGGCGGGGGCAGACCATGCCCTTTCGCCTTCACATGCAGCGCGAGCTGGCGCGGCTGCATCCCGAGATCCGCGTCTGCGATTTCGGGCATTTCGGAGACGGCGGCCTGCATTTCAACCTCGTCGTTCCCTTCGGCAGTCGCTGGGCGAGCGACGAGGCGGCCGAGAAGGCGCTGCGCGACCGCGTCATCGCCGTGGCGGTCGAGGAATTCGGTGGAAGCTTCAGCGCCGAACACGCCATTGGACGGCGCAACCAGGCCTATTTCGATGCCTATTCCGACCCACGGCTGAAGGCGTGGTCGGCGGCGATCCTTCAAACTTCGGGCGACACGCGCATCGGCGCCGCCCGCTTCGACTGACGAGGACACGAGATTGACCGACACCATCGCCAAGGACACGGCCGACCTGCTGGGCCGCATGAGCGTTTCCTCCAGCTTGTACACGGGCGGAACGCTGACGAGCTTCTCGCCGGTGACGGGCGAGGCCATCGCCGCGCTGCCGGAGCAGAATGCCGCAGCGGCCGGGGATGCCGTCGGCCGCGCGGTTCGCGCCTTCCGGCTTTGGCGCGACGTTCCCGCGCCGCGCCGCGGCGAACTCGTGCGGCTTCTGGGCGAGGAGCTTCGCGCCGCGAAGGCGGATCTCGGCCGCCTCGTATCGATCGAAGCCGGCAAGAGCCCCTCGGAGGGCCTTGGCGAAGTGCAGGAAATGATCGACATCTGCGACTTCGCGGTCGGCCTGTCGCGCCAGCTCTACGGTCTGACCATCGCGACCGAGCGGCCCGGCCATCGCATGATGGAGACCTGGCATCCGCTGGGGCCTGTTCTCGTCATCTCCGCCTTCAACTTTCCCGTGGCCGTCTGGGCCTGGAACGCCGCGCTCGCCCTGGTCTGCGGCAATCCGGTGCTCTGGAAACCGTCCGAGAAGACGCCGCTGACGGCGCTGGCCTCGCAGGCGATCCTCGACCGCGCCCTCGCCCGCTTCGGCGATGCGCCCGAGGGCCTGTCGCAGGTGCTGATCGGCGGCCGCGATCTCGGCGAGGCGCTGGTGGAGGACCACCGCGTTGCCCTGGTTTCCGCGACCGGCTCAACCCGCATGGGGCGGCAGGTCGGCCCGAAGGTCTCGGCCCGTTTCGGCCGCTCCATCCTGGAGCTCGGCGGCAACAATGCGGGCGTCGTCTGCCCGTCCGCCGATCTCGATATGGCGCTGCGGGCCATCGCCTTCGGCGCCATGGGCACGGCGGGCCAGCGCTGCACCACGATGCGCCGGCTCTTCGTGCATGAGAGCGTCTACGACACGTTCGTGCCTCGCCTGCGAAAGGTCTACGGGTCGGTTTCCATCGGCAACCCTCTGACCACCCAAGCCCTGGTCGGCCCGCTGGTGGATCGGGCGGCCTTCGAGGCCATGAACGGGGCTCTGACAGCGGCGCGCGCGGCGGGCGGCGTCGTCCATGGCGGCGAGCGGGTGGCGGAGGCCGGGCCGGACAGCGCCTTCTATGTGAGGCCCGCGCTGGTCGAGATGCCCGATCAGACCGGCCCCGTCCTGGAAGAGACCTTCGCCCCGATCCTCTACGTCATGCGCTACGGTGATTTCGCCGACATGATCGAGAAGCACAACGCGGTCGGCGCGGGCCTGTCCTCCTCGATCTTCACGCTGGATCTTCGCGAAGCGGAGATGTTCCTGTCCGCCTCGGGGTCGGACTGCGGCATCTCGAACGTCAATATCGGCACCTCGGGCGCCGAGATCGGCGGCGCGTTCGGCGGCGAAAAGGAAACCGGGGGCGGGCGCGAAAGCGGCTCCGACGCCTGGAGGGCCTACATGCGCCGCGCCACGAACACGATCAACTACTCCCGCGCGCTGCCGCTGGCGCAGGGCGTGGTGTTCGAGATCTGAGGCGCGTCATGAACGGGACAGGGTCAAGCTTCCGCCCGGCGCGGCGGATCGAGGAACTCGGCGTTTCGGAAATCCTTCAGATCACCGCCCATGCGGCGGCCCGCAAGCGCGAGGGGCGTCCGGTCGTCATTCTGGGCGCGGGCGAGCCCGATTTCGACACGCCCGATCACATCAAGGAGGCGGCGATCGCCGCCATCCGGCGCGGCGAGACCAAATACACCGCGCTCGACGGATCGCCCGAAATGAAGCGGGCGATCCGCGACAAGTTCCGCCGCGAGAACGAACTAGACTTCGCCCAGAACGAGGTGACGGCGGCGGCGGGCGCCAAGCAGATCCTCTACAACGCCATGATGGCGAGCCTCAACGAGGGCGACGAGGTCGTCATCCCGACGCCCTGCTGGACCAGCTATTTCGACATCGTTCGCATCGCCGGCGGCGTGCCCGTCGCCGTTCCCTGCGGTGCCGAAACGGGCTTCCGGCTGACGCCCGAGGCGCTGGAGGCCGCGATCACGCCGAAGACGCGCTGGCTCCTCGTCAACTCGCCGTCGAACCCGACCGGAAGCGCCTATGGCGAGGAGCATTATCGCCCGCTGATCGAGGTGCTGCACCGCCACCCGCATGTCTGGCTGATGGTGGACGACATGTACGAGCACATCGTCTACGACGGCTTTCGCTTCGTGACGCCGGTGGCTCTCGATCCGTCGCTCAAGAACCGCAGCCTGACGGTCAACGGCGTGTCCAAGGCCTATGCGATGACGGGCTGGCGCCTCGGCTATGCCGGCGGCCCGGCCGCGTTGATCGCCGGCATGGCCGTGGTTCAGAGCCAGTCGACCTCCTGCCCCTCCTCCGTGACGCAGGCCGCCTCCATCGCGGCGCTGGACGGGCCGCAGGACTTTCTCGCCTCGCGCCGGGAGAGCTTCGCCGCGCGCCGCAACCTCGTTGTCGATGCGCTGAACGCCATTCCAGGCCTGTCCTGCCGGACGCCCGAAGGCGCGTTCTACACGTTCGCCAGTTGCGAGGGCCTGCTCGGACGCCGCGCGCCGGACGGGCGCACGCTGCGCACGGACCGCGAATTCTGCGCCTATCTGCTGGACGCGGTCGATGTCGCGGTGGTGCCGGGCGCGGCTTTCGGCCTGTCCGGCTATTTCCGTATTTCCTATGCGACGTCGCACGAGGAGCTGCGCCAAGCCCTCGATCGCATCGCTCAAGCCTGTTCGCTGCTGACGGAAGGACACACGGCATGAAGATTCTGGTCTGCGTGAAGCGTGTGGTCGACTACAACGTGAAGATCCGGGTGAAGTCGGACGGGTCGGGCGTCGAGCTGGCCAACGTGAAGATGTCGATGAACCCGTTCGACGAGATCGCGGTGGAAGAGGCGGTTCGGCTGAAGGAGAAGGGCGGCGCGGCCGAGATCGTGGCGGTCTCGATCGGCCCGGCGCAGGCGGCGGACACGATCCGCACCGCGCTCGCCATGGGCGCCGATCGCGGCATCCTGGTGAAGGCCGAGGGGCCGGTGGAGCCCCTGGCGGTGGCCAAGATCCTGAAGGGCGTG
>NZ_BBWL01000045.1:0-67643 GCF_001463785.1 Aureimonas sp. AU40 | reverse complement strand
TCGATTACGGCATCGACACCAGCCCCCGATTGGAGGTCGTGAAGACGGCCGAGCCCAAGGGCCGGCAGGCCGGCGTCAAGCTCGGCTCGGTGGACGAGCTGGTCTCCGCCCTGAAGGGCGCCGGGCTGGTTTGACGAGTCTCGTCTGAGCCGGGCCGCCCGATCCTGCTTCCATCCGATTTCGAGGTTCATCCCATGACCACGCTTTTGATCGCCGAACACGACAACGCGCATCTGTCCGGCGAAACCGCCAAGGCGCTGACCGTCGCGCTGCAGCTGGGCGGCGAGGTGCATCTTCTGGTCGCCGGCGAGGGCTGCGCGCCGGTGGCGGACGCCGCCGCCCAGCTCTCCGGCGTCGCCAAGGTTTTGCTCGCCGACGCCCCGCTCTACGGCCATGCCCTGGCCGAGCCGCTGGCCGCGCTGCTGGTCGCGCTCGCCCCCGGCTACGAGGCGATCGTCGCCCCCGCCACGGCGTCGGGCAAGAACGTCCTGCCGCGCGCGGCCGCGCTTCTCGACGTGATGCAAGTGTCGGACGTCATCGCCGTGCACGGCGCGGACACGTTCGAGCGCCCGATCTATGCCGGCAACGCGATCGAGACCGTGCGCTCGCGGGACGCGATCAAGCTCCTGACCGTTCGCACCAGCGCCTTCGCGGCCGCAGGCGAGGGCGGGTCCGCGCCGGTGGAAAGCGTGTCGGCCGCCGCCGACCCGGCCGTGTCACGCTTCGTCGGCCAGGAGGTCACCCATTCCGAGCGGCCAGAGCTGTCGGGCGCCAAGATCGTGGTGTCGGGCGGGCGGGCGCTGGGGAGCCGAGAGAAGTTCGAGGAGGTGATGCTGCCGCTGGCCGACAAGCTGGGCGCGGCGGTGGGCGCCAGCCGGGCGGCGGTGGACGCGGGCTACGCGCCCAACGACTGGCAGGTGGGGCAGACCGGCAAGGTCGTGGCGCCGGATCTGTATGTCGCCGCGGGTATCTCGGGTGCCATCCAGCATCTGGCGGGCATGAAGGACTCGAAGGTCATCGTCGCCCTCAACAAGGACGAGGACGCGCCGATCTTCCAGGTCGCCGACTACGGCCTCGTCGGCGATATCTTCACCCTTGTGCCTGAACTCACGTCCAAGCTCTGAGAGCACCGAACAAAGCCACGTAGGGTTGGCTGGCCGACAGGTTCCATAGCGCAGCGCGGCGGGCACATCGCTGGCCGCCAAGCCTATTCCGCATAGACCCAGAGGACGATGGCGTCCTCGTCGCCTTCCGATGTCCAGAGATGGCCGGTCGAGGCTTCGTAATAGATGGAGTCGCCCGTCTCCAGCCTCGTCGGCTCGTAATTCTGGCTATGGAGGATGAGCGTCCCCTTGAGAACGGTCAGGAAAATCTCGGCGTCGTAGCGCGCCCATTCCTCGTAGGCCGACAGGTCCCGCGCGCGAACCCGCGTGCGGATCGGCGTCATGCGCCGGTTCTTGAGATCGCTGCACAGCACGGCATTGTCGCAGGCGCCCGTCGCCGTGCTCTTGGTCTCGCTCGCACGCGAGAGGCTGCGCCGAGCCATTCCCATAGGCGGACGCGGCGATTCCAGAAGCTGGCTCAGCGTCAGGCCCATTCCATGCGCGATCTTCGTCAGCGTCGTCACGGTGGGCGAGAGCTCGTGGCGCTCGATCTTGGACAGGGTCGAGAAGGCGACGCCGGTCTGGCGGGCCGCCTGCTGCAACGTCCATCCATGATCGGCCCGAAGCTGCGCGATGCGGCCCCCGACGTCGATCGGCTCCTGCGGCGCCGACCAGGCCGGTTGCGGAGAACGCGACGCGGTTATGTCGAAATCCATGGAAGCCGCCGTTGAGAGCATCGGGATGCACATCCATTAGGCGAATTTCGTCAAAGGTGCAATGCAGCACAATAATACTATTGATTTTCGTATAGGACAATTTGTAGTCTCTGCGACAACATCGATAAGACGGGACGCAGGCCATGCATGCTGACGATCTTCGGGGAATCCTCCCGGCTCTTCCCACACCTCTCCAAGCGGATGGGCGGCCGGATCTCGAAGCTCTGACGGATCTGATCGAGCGCAATCTCGCCGCCGGCGTGACGGGCCTCGTGCCGATGGGGGGAACGGGCGAATACACCGCGCTTGCCCCCGAGGATCGCGTCGCCGTGGTCCGGCGCACCGTCGAGGCCGCCAAGGGCGCGGTTCCCGTGCTGCCGGGCGTCCTGTCCACGGGCTTTGCCGAGGCGGTCGTGATCGGCGAAGCGTTTCGAGCCGTCGGCGCGGCGGGGCTCATGCTGGTGACGCCGTTCTACGTGATCCCCACGCAGGAAGGCGTTCTGCAATATATGCGAGCCTATCGCTCGCGCGTCGATCTGCCCCTGATCTATTACGACATCCCTGCCCGGACGGGCTTCAAGACCGCGACCAGCACGCTTTCCACGCTCGCCCGAGAGGGCGTCGTGATCGGCGCCAAGGTCTGCAACACGGATGCGCATTACTTCAACTGTCTGGCCGACGCCGTGGAGGACAGGATTTCGCTTCTGTCGGGAGACGACATGCTCTACGCGATCCATGTGATGCATGGCGCGCGCGGCGGCGTCCTGGCGAGCGCCCCCCTGCTCCCCGAATACTGGATCCGCATTCACGACACGCTCGCCAAGGGCGCGTTCGCCGAAGGCATCGCGCTGCATCGCAAGCTGCTTCCCATTTTCGAAGCCCTCTTCAACGAAACCAATCCGGGGCCTTTGAAGGCCATGCTGGGGGCGCTCGGCTCGCCGATGGGCGGCGTGGCGCTGCCGCTGCTGGCGCCTGGCGAGCGCACCAAAGCGCTGATGGACCACGCGCTCGGCGTGATCCGCGCGGAGGCGATGGCGGGGCCGCAGCGCCAGGGCGCCCGGCTTGGCTCCGACGCCGTCCCCGCCTGAAAGACGCGCAGTCGGCACCGCCCATCCAACGAGACCGCAGGAGGACAGAATGTCAACATCGCCGGTTTCGGTGCAACTGGAGGGCGTTGGCCGCGACTTCGGGCCCATCACCGCCCTCTATGATATCGACCTCCAGATCGAGCCCGGAAAATTCGTCTCGCTGCTCGGCCCCTCCGGCTGCGGCAAGACGACGACATTGCGCCTCGTCGCGGGGTTCGACAGTCCGACGCGCGGGCGCATCCTTCTCGGCGGCCGGGACGTCACCCGGCTGCCGCCCAACCGGCGCAAGCTCGGCATGGTGTTCCAGAACTACGCGCTGTTCCCGCACATGACGGTCGCCGAGAATATCGGTTTCGGCCTCAGGATGGCGGGGATGGACAAGGGTCGGATCACTGAGAAGGTCCGGCGCATGCTCGACCTCATTCACCTCTCGCAACATGCCGAGCGCATGCCCTCGCAACTGTCGGGCGGCCAGCAGCAGCGCGTGGCCATCGCGCGGTCGCTGGTCACCGAGCCGGCGGTGCTTCTCCTCGACGAGCCGATGGGCGCGCTCGACAAGAACCTGCGCCAGAGCATGCAGGCCGAGCTGCGCCAGATCCAGCAGGACTTTCAGATCACGGCCGTTCTCGTCACGCACGACCAGGACGAGGCGCTGACCATGAGCGACAAGGTAGTCGTCATGGAAGGCGGGCATATCCGGCAGGTCGGCACCCCCGAGGAAATCTACGAGCGCCCGACAAGCGGCTTCGTCGCCAACTTTCTCGGCGCATCCAACAATCTGCCCGCCATGGCGAGGCAGGATGGTCGCGTCGAGCTATGCCTTCCCGGCCTCGAGCCGGTTCCCGTCGCGTCCAACGGCCGCGCGCTGTCGGGCCCCGTCACGCTCGGCATCCGGCCCGAGCGCATCCGCCTGTCGGACGGACCGCCCGCATCGTCCGATAGCATGATCGTCCTACCCGGCACGATCAGCGGCCATGTGTTCCGGGGCGCGTGCCACGACTACACCGTGTCGCTCGGCCCCGAGGCGCCCCCGCTCAACGTCTTCGAGCACGGGCGGGACGGCGATCTGGGCGCGCGCTGGGCGCCCGGCACGCCGGTCTGGGTCGAATGGCCGGTCGGCGCGCAAAACCTCTTCGCACGCAATTCCTGACACGCGCAATTCCTGAGACGGAAAGGGCCCTCCATGAGCATCGATCCCATCACGCTCGAGATCCTCAGCAACAAGGTCGGCGCGGCGGCCGAGGAAATGAGCCACACCCTCCAGCGCACGGGCCGCACGCTCTTCGTCAAGGAAACCGCCGACTTCGCGACGGCGCTGGCCGACCTGAACGGCAAGTTCTTCGGCTATCCGCGCGCGATCGGCGTGTCCAACTACATGGACCTCGACTGCATGCCGGCCATCGCCGCCTTCGACGATCTGGCGCCCGGCGATGTCATCATGACCAACCATCCGTTCGAGACAGAAGGGCTTGCCACCCACCTGCCCGATCTGCACATGATCCAGCCCTATTTCCACGAGGGGCGGATCGTCGCCTATGGCTGGTGCTTCATCCACTGCTCGGACGTGGGCGGGCGCGTGCCCTCTTCCATCTCGCCGTCCAACACCGAGATCCATCAGGAAGGTCTCCTGATCCCGCCGGTCAAGGTGATGGTGGGCGGCCGCGAGAACCGCGACTTCCTGCGCATCTTCCGCGCCAATTCCCGTACGCCAGGCGACAATGCCGGCGACATCAAGGCCATGATCGCCTCGCTCGCAACCGGTGAGGCGCGCGTCGCCGACCTCATCGCCCAGCACGGCGTCGAAGCCTTCGTGGAAGCCCAAGAGGCCTTGCAGGCCTATGCCGGCGCCAAGGCGCGCGCCGTGCTGCGCCGCATCCCGGACGGCGCCTACGAGTTTTCCGACTATCTCGACGACGACTTCACCTCGCCCGTGCCGATCCGCCTGAAGGTTCGCATGACCGTTTCGGACGGCCTCGTGCATCTCGACTATGCCGGCACGGACGGACAGGTCGCCTCCGCCTACAACATTCCAACGGGCGGCAAGCGCCATCCCTGGCTGACGCTGCGCCTCATCGCCTTCATCCTGACCTACGACAAGACCGTCGCGATCAATGCCGGTCTCTACCGCAACTTCACCGTCGCGGCCGACGCCGGAACCGTGGTCAATCCGGTCTACCCGGCGGCGGTCGGGGTGCGCCATGCGACGGCGACGCGCGTCAACGATGTCCTGAACGGCGTTCTGGCCAAGGCCGCGCCGCACCTGATGAAGGCGCCGAGCGGCGGGGTGACCGTGCCGGTCGTCTTCACCGAGCCCAATCGCGAGACGGGCGGGCGCAAGGTGCTGGTTCTGGAACCGCTCGTGGGCGGTTCGGGCGCACGCATGGGGGCGGACGGCGTGGACGGGCGCGACAGCGGCATCGCCAATCTCGCCAACAATCCGATCGAAACCGTGGAAAGCAGCGCGAGCGTGCGCGTGCGCTCCTTCGCGCTGCGGGCCGGGTCCGGCGGCGCGGGGCAATGGCGGGGCGGCCTTGGCTTGTCGCTCGAGTTCGAGGTTCTGGCGGATGATTGTCAGGTTCTAGGGCGCGGCACCGAACGCTTCCGCTTCGCCCCCTGGGGCATGGAGGGCGGACGCGAGGGCTCCCTGTTCCAGGTTCTTGTGACCCGCGCGGACGGAACGCGGATCGACGTCGGCAAGCTCGACGTGCTCGGCGTCGACAAGGGCGATGTCGTGACCATCCGCACCCCCGGCGGCGGCGGATACGGCCATCCCTTCCTGCGCGAGGCGCGCGCCGTCTGCGAGGATGTCCGCCGTGGCTTCCTCGGCGCGGCGGACGCTCTCGCCCTTTACGGCGTCGTCCTCGATGGCGACGCCGTGAACGAGGAGGCGACGAAGGCTCGGCGCGCCGGCACCGCGCCGGAGAGCGGGGGCTTTGCCTTCGGCGCCGAGCGGGACGCCTGGGAGACGGTGTTCGGCGACGGGATCATGGATGCGTTGAACGCGCTTCTCGCCCGGCTTCCCACCAGCGTTCGGCAGAAGCGTCGGGCGGCGATCTTCGACCGGGTTCTGGGCGGCGTGCCGCGCACCGGAACCACGCCGATCGCCGAGCGGATCGCAGCCACGGGCGACTGCGCCGAGCGCATGAAGCGGGAACTGGCGTCGCTGCGCACTGAGCTCGACGGCGCTCCCGCCAGCCTGGACGCCGCCGCATGAGCGTCCTGGCCGAGACGATCAGCATCCAGCGGCGTCGCGGCCTGTCGATTCCCCCGCAGGTCTGGGGGATCGCGCCCGCGGTGCTGTTCCTCATGCTATTCTTCATCGCGCCGCTCGTCGACAACACGCTCAACAGCCTGCAGACCGACGCGGGCTGGTCGGTCGGCAACTATGCGCGTCTTCTGACCGACGGCTACTATCTCTCGGTGATCGGCCGCACCCTCTGGGTCAGCCTTCTCGCCACGCTGATCTGCGTCGTGATCGGCTATCCCGTCGCCTACCATCTCGTGCGGCACTCGGGCCGTTTGTCGACGTTTCTGATCTTCCTGCTGGTGGCGCCTCTGATGACCTCGATCATCATGCGCACCTACGGATGGCAGGTTCTTCTGGCGCGCGGCGGCATGGTCAACACGATCCTGATGGGCGCGGGCCTTCTCGACAAGCCGCTGCGCATCATCAACAGCCCGGTCTCGGTGATGATCGGCATCGTCCACATCCTCGTGCCCTACATGGTCATCTCCATCGCAGCCGTGCTTCAGGGGGTCGATCGGCGGCTGGAGGAAGCGGCCGGGATACTGGGCGCGGGCCCGCATCGGGTGTTTCTGAACGTCACCTTGCCGCTCAGCCTGCCGGGCATCGTCACGGGCTCCATCATCGTCTTCATGATGGCCAACGGCAGCTTCCTGACCATGCTGCTGCTCGGCAACAACAGCGTCGTGACCCTTCCGGTGCTGATCTACCAGCAGTTCACGCTCGTCGGGAACGCCAAGCTTTCCGCCGCGATGGGAAACATCCTCCTCGTTCTGGCGCTGACCTGCCTTTATCTGCAGCTTCGGCTCGTGCGCCCCAAGCGGGGCCGCGCATGAGCGGCCCCGCCTCGAACACGCCCGGCGCGCGGCTCGCCGGAGCCCTGCTGACGGCCTTCGTCATCGCCTTCTTCGTTTTCCTGCTCGCGCCGATCGTGGTGGTGGTGCTGTTCTCCTTCGTCGATGCGGCCTTCGTGCAGCTGCCGATCGAGAGCTTCTCCCTGCGCTGGTACGCGCGCATGATCGAGTACCGGCCGTTTCTGACATCGCTCGGCTTCAGCCTGTTCGTGGCGGTCGCCTCGGGTCTTCTGGCCCTTGCGATCTCGCTCCCGGCCGCGCTGATCCTGGCGCGCTCCAAGTCGCCCTTCGCCGAAGCCATCGTCACACTGCTTCTGGCGCCCCTGTCCATGCCGATGATCCTGCTCGGCGTGGCCCTTCTCTACTATCTCTCGTGGATGGGGCTCGGCGTTTCGGTTCCCTCGCTCTTGATCGGGCATGTCGTCGTCTCGGTGCCCTATGTCACGCGCACCATCATCGCCGTCTACCAGGGCACGAGCCCGAGCTTCGAGGAAAGCGCCTTTATCCTCGGCGCGTCCCGCTGGCAGGTGTTCCGCCATGTGACGCTGCCGCTGGTGCGCCCCGGCATCATCAGCGGGCTCCTGTTCTCCATGCTCGTGTCGCTGGACAACCTGCCGATCTCGCTCTTCTTCGCGGGCTCCTCCACCAACACGCTGCCGGTGGTGATGCTCGCCTACCAGCAGAACCAGTTCGACCCCGCCATCGGGGCCATCAGCACAGTTCAGCTCGCCGTGGCGATCCTCGCCCTCCTGCTGATCCAGCGCGTCACCGGGCTCAAGCACCTGGTGAACCAGAACGTCCGCTAACAAACCCAAGACGGAGACCATTGCATGGGAATCTCGACCTCTTCCCTGCGCCTTCTCGGCGCCGGTTTCGCCCTCTGGCTCGGCTCGGGTGCCGCGCTCGCGGCCGACGTCACGGTGACCGCCTTCGGCGGAAGCTGGGAGCAGGCCTTTCGTCGCTGCTATGCCGAGCCGCACACGGCCCGCACCGGCCAGAGCGTCGAGGTCATCATCGGCGGCCCGCCGCAATGGATCAGCCAGATCGCGGCCAATCCGGCCAAGCCCCCGATCGACGTCCTCGTCAACCTCATGGACACGGCCAACACGGCGATCCGCGACGGTCTCGTCGAGCCGCTCGATCCCGCCAAGATCCCCAACCTCGCCAAGGTGCCCGATCGCTTCAAGGAGCCGCTGAAGGGCTTCGGCACGGTCATCAACTATGGAGCGGCGGGCCTTGCCTACAATTCCAAGACCGTGAGCGAGCCGCCCAAGAGCTGGAAGGACTTCTTCCAGGGCGCCATCGACGGGGACTATGTGGCCGCCCTTCCCGGCATCAACCTGTCGAGCACGACGCCGACGGCGCTCCTGTGGAACATCGTCAATCTCTACGGCGCCAATATAGACGATGCCGACGCGCTGTTCACCGAGCTGAAAAAGCTGAAGGACAGCGGCAATGTCGTTTTCTACAACGACATCAACCAGTTCCTGACGCTGATCCAGTCCGGCGAAGCCGACATCGGCCCCTATTGGGACGGGCGCGCCTGGCTCGCCCATGACGGCGCGATCCCCGACCTCCAGTTCGCCTATCCGCAGGAGGGCGGCGTCATCAGTCCCTCCGTGATCCAGAAGGTGAAGAACGGCTCGGAAAACGGCTGGGCCTTCATCGACACGCTTCTGGCAGCCGAGAACCAGAGCTGCTTCGCGCAGGCCATCGGCTACGCCGTCGTCAATCAGGACGTCACCTACGACGGCAAGCTGAAGGAGCGCGTTCCCGACATCGACGCCATCCGCTGGCCGGATTTCGCCGGCGTCGCCGAGCGCATGCCGCAATGGATCGACCGCTGGAACCGCGAGATCGGCCAGTAAACCCGGCGAGCCCAGCCCACCAGAGCGCCCGCCCGAACCTTCGAACAGACGCAGGAACACCCATGCTGAAACCCCAATGTCGCATCGGCATCGATGTCGGCGGTACGTTCACGGACTTCGTCCTCGTCAATTCCGCAACGGGCGAGACCACCTTCTTCAAGGAGCCGAGCGTTCCCTCGGACCCGTCCGCCTCCGTCGAGCGGGGCATCGTCAAAGTGATCGAGAAGGCGGGCGTTTCGCGCGACGACGTGGAGCTGGTGATCCACGGCACGACGATCGGGCTGAACGCGATCATCCAGCGCCGGGGCGCGCGCGTCGCGCTCGTGGTGCCCAGGGGCTTTCGCGACATCCTGGAAATCGCGCGCTCGCGCATGCCCAATTCCTACGACATGAACGCCGAGAAGGAGGAGGTTCTCGTTCCGCGCGATCTCGTGTTCGAGGTCGGGGCCTGCGTCGCGGCGACGGGGGAAATCCTCTCGCGCCCCGATGCCGCCGAACTCGACGCGCTGGCCAAGCGGCTGCGCGCGAGCGGCGTGGCCGCCGCCGCCGTCACGCTGCTTCATGCCTATCTCTACCCCGAGCTCGAACAGGACATCGTCGATGGGCTTTCGGCGCGCGTGCCGGAGGTTCTCGTCACCGCCTCGGCCGGGATCTGGCCGGAAACGCGCGAATACGAGCGCACGCTCGTCGCGCTCCTGAACTCCTACGTTCATCCGCTCATGACCAGCTACTTCACGTTGCTGCAGCAGCGTCTGGCTCGTCTCGGCCTCACCATGCCGGTCTACATCACGTCGTCCAACGGCGGCACGCTGTCGATCGACACGGCGCGCGATCGACCGATCGACACGGTTCTGTCCGGCCCGGCCTCCGGCGTCGTCGCCGCGCAGGTCATCGCCTCCCAGGCCGGCGTCGACCGCATCATCACCTTCGACATGGGCGGGACGTCGAGCGACATCGCCGTGACGCGCAACGGCGACCCGGAATACACGACGCGCACCCATGTCGGCGACTTCCCGCTGGTTCTCCCCGTGGTCAACGTGTCGGCTATCGGCGCGGGCGGCGGCTCGATCATCTGGGTGGACGAACACGGCGTCCTGAAGGTCGGGCCCGGCAGCGCCGGCGCCGATCCGGGGCCGGTCTGCTACGGGCGGGGCGGCGCCTCCCCTTGCGTGACCGACTGCTACGTCGCCATCGGCCTGATCGACCCCGACCGCTTTCTGGAAGGGCGCATGAAGCTCGACCGGCGGGCCGCGCTGGACGCGCTGGCGAGTGTGGGCGCCAAGGTCGGCATCACGGGCGAGAACGCGGGCGTGCGCACGGCGGAAGCGGCTCTGCGCGTGGCGACCGCCGTGATGGGAACCGAGCTTCGCAAGTCGCTGGCCCAGCGCGGCGAAGACCCGCGCACCTTCGCGCTCATGCCCTTCGGCGGCGCGGGGCCGACCCATGCCAACATGCTGGCCGCGGAGGTCGGCTTGAGCTCCATGATCGTGCCGGGCGCGCCGGGCACGTTCTGCGCGATGGGCGCGACGCTGGCCGACATCAAGCGCGACTATCTGCGCTCGCTCCGCCATCGCATCCTCGACCCCGCCGCCACGGCCGAACTCCTGAACCGCACGCTGGCCGATCTCATGCACACGGGCAGCGCCTGGATCGCGGGCGAGGGTCAGAATCTCGGCGAGCCGGTCTTCGCCGTGACCGCCGACCTGCATTACGAAGGCGAGGCCTTCGACATCAATGTCGAGGCCCCGACAAGGAACGGAGCGATCGACGTCGCCGCGCTTTGCGAGGCCTTCCATCGCCAGCACGAGCGGCAATACGGCTTCCGCGACATGGACAGCCCGATCGAGGTCGTCACGCTGCGCCTGCGTGTCATGGCGAACCTGCCGCGCGTTCCGACCGGGACGAAGGTCGGCGCCATCGAGGCCGAGGCGAGCGAACACCGGCAGATCTGGCATGAGGGAAGCTACGTCGCCGCCGCCGTCTACGATCGGCGCAAATTGGCGCGGGGCCAGAAAGTGTCCGGCCCGATCGTCCTCGAACAGGAGGACACCACGACCTGGATCCTACCCGGATGGGACATCGAGGTTCGCGACAACGGCACGGTCTTGGCCCAGCTCGCCGGCTGAGCCGGCCAGTTCCCAACGAAAAAGGCCCGGAGCGATCCGGGCCTTTTGCTTTCGTGGTCGGAGATCTCGTCGTCAGAGGATCGTGCCGGGGTTCATGCGCCGATCGGGATCGATGACGCCTCGGATCGCGCGCATCAGCTCGAGGCGAACCGGATCGGCGCGCCGCGCCAGCTCGTCCTTCAGCTTGCGCCCGATCCCGTGCTCGGCCGAGAACGTGCCGCCTAACGCCTCCACTTGGTCGTGGACGATCCGCATCACCTCGTCCGTCACGGCCTTCGGATCGCGGAACGTTTCCCACTCCGCATGGGTGAAGTGGACGATGAAATGCACGTTGCCGTCGCCGATATGCGAGACGATGAGGATATTGGCGCCGGGATAAACGGCCTGGACGCCCTCGCGGCAAGCCTCGATCATGCGCGGCACGAGCGAGGGGCGCACGGCGACATCGTGCGAAAGCGAATGGCCGTGGATCTTGTTGGCCTCCGAAACGGAATGCCTGACATGCCAGATGTCGCCGCCCTGCGCCTCGCTCTGCGCCACGAAGGCGTCGGTCACGGTGCCGTCCTCGAAGCGCTCGGCCAGCCACTCCTCCAGCGGCCCTTGCAGGTCGGCGCCCGCGTCGGAGCTGCCGAGCTCCACCAGCAACGACCATTCGGGACGCGTTTCCAGCGGGTGCCGGGTGCGGGGAATGTGCTTGAGAACGAGGTCGACCTGGCTGGCGGACAGAAGTTCGGCGGCCTGGACGGCGGTATCGAACCGGTCCTGCAGCCCGGTCAGAACCGTGACGGCGGCCTCCAAATCAGCCAGGCCGATCCAGGCATGGCCGGACGCGCGCAGCATGGGATGCATGCGCAGCGCGGCGGCGGTGACGATGCCGAGCGTGCCTTCGGCTCCGACGAAGAGATTGCGCAGGTCGTAGCCGGTGTTGTCCTTGCGCAGAGCGCGCAGATCGCTGAACACCCGGCCGTCCGGCAGCACGACCTCGATGCCGCAGACGAGCTCGCGCATCGGGCCGAAGCGAAGCGCGCTCGTCCCGCCTGCATTGGTGGAGAGGAGACCGCCGATCTGCGCAGTGCCCTCGCTTCCCAGATTGATGGGCACCCGTCGCTCGACATCCGCCGCCGCCGCATGAACGCTCGACAAGGTCGCGCCCGCATCCACCACCATGACGCCGGACGGCTTGTCGATCTCGCGGATGGAGGCCATGCGCCGCAGCGCGACGACGATGCCGTTTCCGCCCTCCGGCGGCACCGAACCCTGGCAAAGGCTGGTGTTGCCGCCCTGCGGAACCAGGGACCGGCCGTGTTCGGCCGCGAGCCGCGCCAGGGAAGCCACCTCCCCCGTGCTGCCGGGAAGCACCACGGCAAGCGCGGTGCCCTTGCTGTAGCCGCGCCAGTCCTCGAGATGGGGCGCCATGTCGGACGGGTCCGTCAACACATTGCGGGCTCCGACAATCCGGCGAAGCCCCGCCAGGACATCCTCGGCTGCGATGGGAGTTGTCATGCGACCATCCTGTTCTTCTCGATCTATCGGACTTGCCATCGGGGGCTCGCCGGCGCGCGGCGGTCCGGTGCGGCTGCAAAGGCTGCCTCAGCCGATCCATTCAGAGGATCGAAGTTCTGAAAGGTTCGGCGCGCCGCTGAACGCCAGGAAACCGCGCAGCTCCTCGGTCAACTGGTTCAGCATCGCGGCGACGCCCGCCTGCCCACCCGCTGCCAGCCCATAGAGCGGCGCCCGGCCGAGCAGGACGAGATCGGCCCCCGCCGCCAAGAGCTTGGCCGCGTCGGACCCGCGCCGCACGCCGCTGTCGGCAAGCAGGGTCACGGACGGCCCGACGGCTTCGCGGATGCGGGGCAACATCTCCAGCGGACGCACGGCACTGTCATGGTTGCGCCCCCCATGAGACGAGACCACCACGCCGTCGCAACCGAGCGCGAAGGCCTGCGCCGCGTCCGAGGGGGCGAGAACGCCCTTCAGGATGAGACGCCCCTTCCAGCGCCGCCGCAGCTCGCGCACGAAGGGTTCGTCGAGCACCATGTCCAGGGCGAAGCGCCCGTCGCCGATCGCCGACGCGACGGACCGCGCGGCCCCAGGCGGGTAATGCGCGTAGGTGGGCAGCCCGCCGCGACGTAAGAGATAGCGGCCCATCACACCCGCCGTCCAGCGGGGGTGGCGGGCAAGGTCGGCGCCCAGCCGAAGGGAGGGTTTCAGCGGAATGCCGAACCCGTTGCGCAGGTTGTGGACCTTCTTCGGTGAGGCCGGGGTGTCCACCGTCAGAAGCAGCGTTTCCACGCCGCAGCGCGCGACCCGCTCCAACAGGCTCCAGGTCTCCCCTCGATCCCGCCAGACATAGAGCTGGAACCAGAGCTCGGCCCCCGGCGCGCCGTCAGCGATGGCTTCGATCGCTATGGAGGACTGGGTCGAGATGGTGATGGGCACGCCCGCAGCGCAGGCGGCGCGCGCCGTCAGCACCTCCCCGTCGAACCGGACCAGCCCCGCCAGAGCCGTCGGCGCGATCACGAAGGGCGATGGTCTTGCGGCCTCAAAGGAGCGGGCGGAAAGGTCGGGCGCGGACACCGGGCGCAGAATTCGCGGCACGACGCGCCTTGCGTCGAACCCCTCGCGCAGGGCGGCCAACGCCCGTTCGCCCTCGGTGCCCCGGTCGATGTAATCGAAGAGCGCGCGCGGCAGAAAGGCGCGTGCCGCCCTGCGCGCCTCGTCGAAATCGCGGAACGTCGGAGGGGACGGCATGGGTCAGACCCCGGCCCCCGAAGGAGAGAGCCCGTCTTGGAAGCCGCCGACGGAACGCCGCATCAGTGCTCGACCCGCGACAGGAAGCTGCGAAGCCGCTCGGTTCGCGGCTCGCGCAGGACCTCGTTCGGCGCGCCCGTTTCGACAACGATGCCCGCCTCCATGAAGATCACCTTCGAGGCGACGTTGCGGGCAAAGCCCATCTCGTGTGTCACCACGATCATGGTGGTGCCGTCCTGGGCGAGACCCTGCATCACCTCCAGAACTTCGCCGACGAGTTCGGGGTCGAGCGCCGAGGTCGGCTCGTCGAACAGCATCACCTGGGGATCGAGCGCAAGCGCGCGAGCGATCGCCACCCGCTGCGCCTGACCGCCGGAGATCTGGGCGGGATAGAGATCCGCCTTGTCGGCAAGCCCGACGCGGACGAGAAGCCGGGTCGCGAGCTCATGCGCCTCGGCTTTCGACTTCAGCCCGTTGAGATAGGGGCCGGAGGCGACGTTCTGCAGCACGGTCATGTGCGGGAAGAGGTTGAAGCTCTGGAAGACCATGCCGGTCTTGGCGCGAAACTCGGCTTGGCGGCGCTCGGGAATGCGTGTCGCGGGCGTGAAGGACAGGCGGTTGCCCGCCACCTCGATCTCGCCCGCCGTCGGCCGTTCCAGAAGGTTCAGGCAGCGCAGGAGGGTCGACTTTCCGCAACCCGAAGGGCCGATCAGAACGGCGACCTGCCCCTGCTGCACGTCGATGTCGATGCCCTTGAGAACCTCGCGCTCGCCAAAGGACTTTCGAAGCTGATGGGTGGAGATCACGCTCGCCTCAGTGCTTGAGTTCGAAACGGTTCGCCAGGAGCGTCACCGGCGTCAGAATTACGAGGTAGAGAAGCGCGGCGAACGTGTAGACCTCCAGCGGTCGGAACGTCGACATCGTCAGCGCACCCGCCGCGTACATGATGTCGGGCATGGCCACGACCGAAAGCAGCGAGGTGTTCTTGAGCTGCAGGATCGCCTGATTCACGATCGGCGGGATCATCCGGCGCGTCGCCTGCGGCAGGATGATGTGCCGCATCTTCGTGGCGTAGGAGAAGCCCAGAACGGTGGAGGCTTCCCATTGGCCCTTCTCGATGGAGATCACGCCGCCCCGGAAGATCTCCGCCGCGAAGGCGGCCATGTAGAGCGTGAGGCCGAGCCCGGCGGCGAACCAGTCCGGCATGGTGAAGCCGGTCATCATCGGGAGCGCGTAGAAGAACCACACGATCTGCACGAGGAGCGGCGTGCAGCGGAAGACGTGGATATAGAGCCGCACGATCAGGCCCAGGACGGGTATCCTGGACACCAGGACAAGACCCAGCACGACGCCCAGCGCGAGCCCCACCAGCGTCGTCACTACGGCATAGGCCGTCGTGACGAACATGGCTTGCAGCCAGAGCTGCGGGTCTAAGACCACCGACCAGTCGAACTCGTACATGGAGCCTCCGTTGCGCAACAGCCGGCTTTCGTCGATCCGACCCGCTGGCGAGAGAGTTTTGATAAGCCAAGCTTAGGCGTAGACGTTGCGGGAAATCTACCCGTTCGATCACGAATATGCAAAAAACCGATCTAAACCGTCGATCTTATTTCTATACGATAACTTTTCATCTTGGAGCGTCGAATCTCGTACCCGTCTTTGCGATTTTCAATTGTTGCTCGATGTGGGGTGTGAGACCATGCCTGCGATTGCAGCGCCCTTCGCACCTGCACAATCGCACATCAGATACGGGAGAATGAGCATGACCATTCACTGGGGAATCGGGCTCGCCGCCCTCGGCATCCTCGCGGCCACGCCCGCGTCGGCCGAAGCGCTCTGGGACAAGATCGAGCGCACCGGCGAGGTCGTCTGCGGCGGGGTCCACGCCTACAAGCCCACCTCCTTCTACACCGGCAGCGATCTGGTCTATGAGGGTTACGGACCCAATGTCTGCCGCCAGATGGTCAAGGATCTGTCGGAAAAAATGGGCAAGCCTCTGACGGTCAAATGGCACGAGACGACCTGGCAGACCGTGGTCCTCGACCTTCAGGCAGGGCGCATCGACATCTTTCCCGGCATGACGGCGACGGAAGAGCGCAAGAAGGCGCTCGACATGGCCGGGCCGCTCTACCGCATGACCGACTGCGTGATCGCCGGCAAGAAGGCCGAAACGCGCGCGACCTGGCAGGATTACAACAAGCCGGACGCCACCTTCGCCATGGTCACCGGCACCGCGCAGACCCAGTTCATCAAGGACGAGATGCCGAACGCCAAGGTCAAGACGCTCAAGGAGATGAACGAGGCGATCATGGCGATCCAGTCCGGCCGGGCGGACTATGTCGTGCAGGAACTCCCGATCTGCCTCCAGACCTTCTCGACCACGCCGCAGGTGTTTTCCGGCTACACGGTGCCGACGCCCGAGCGCGGCATCCCCGCCGCTGCCGGTCTTCGCAAGGACGGCGACGGGCGGCTGCGCGATTTCCTTCAGGCCTGGGGAGAGCGCAAGCGCGCCGACCAGTCCATCGCCCCGCTCCTGATCGACGGTTTCAAGGCCGCCGGAATGGACACGGATTCGATTCCGAAGGGTATCGAGTTCTGATCCAGAGCCCGATCGGAAGGCGCCGGGGAGACCCGGCGCCTTTCTGCTGTTGAGCCCTCGGTTCTTGCGGGCGCTCAGTTCTTGCGATCGAAGAACTTCGCCATTTCGGCCTGCGTCTCGCCCGCCTCGAAGGCGCGGCGATGGATCTGCCGGGCGAGCTCGAAGGTCTCGTCGAAGCTCTCCTGCGTCGCCGCCGCGATGCGCTGCTTGTTGAAGGCGTAGGCGCGCTTGGGCTTGGCCGCCAGGAACCGCGCCAGTTCGAGGGCGCGCTCCATCACCGCGTCGGGCTCCACGATCTCGTTGATCAGGCCCAGACGATGGCACTCCTCCGCTTCGAGGATGCGCCCGGTCTGCACGAGATCGATCGCCCGAGCCAAACCCAGCATCTCGCGCAGAATCCAGAAACCGGTGGCGCTGGCGATCCCGCTGTTGATCTCGGGCTGGCCCATGCGCGAGCGCGCGTGCCCGATACGAAAGTCGGCGAGAAGCGCGACCTGGAAGGCCGAGCCCGCCGCGATCCCGTTCAACGCGACCACGAACGGCTTCTCGCAGCGGCGGATCGAATTGTAGAGCGTTCTCCACTCCTCGATCCAGAGTTCGGCGCGGTCGGCGTCGAAGCTCTTGCCCTCGTTGAGGTCCTGGCCCGCACAAAAGGCTCTGTCTCCGGCGCCCGTCAGCACGATGGCTTCGACGTCCGGCGCCTTGGACGCCTTGAGGATCGCCGACACGAGATCGTCGCGCATCGGCTTGTCCCAGGCGTTCAGCCGCGACGGCTTGTTGAGGGTGATCACGCGGACGGTTTCGTCCATCCGCTCCAGGATCGCATTGGTCTGTTCGCTCATGGGATTATCCTTGTTAGGAGCGGGTCCAGTCACCCGCAGGGGTCGCATCGAGCCGATGCTTCATGATCCGCTGGCTGGGCGTGCGCTCGAAGGCGGAGACGAAGGCGATGTGCCGGGGAAGCTGGTGGGGCGCCAAGCGGCCGCGAACCCACTCGAAGAGTTCGGGCGGCGTGAGCGGCAGACCGGGCGCGAGCTCGACGAAGAGCTTGATGTCCGCTTCCCCGATCTCGGCCTCGACCGGGATGACCGCGCAGGCCGCGACCGCCTCGTGTTGGGCGACGACATGCTCGACCTCCCAGGCCGACACGTTCTCGCCCCGCACGCGGATCGTCTCCTTCAGGCGACCGTGGAATTTCAGCCACCCCGCCTCGTCCATCTCGCCGAGGTCGCCGGTATGGAGACGGCCGCCGCGCAGCGCTTCGCGCGTCGCCTCCTCCGAGTTGAGATAGCCCGTAAACAGCGCGGCCGCGCCGTTGCCCACCGGCGTCACCACGATTTCCCCCCGCACGCCCGGCGCGCAGGGCGTCCCGTCGGGCGCGAGAATGGCGACGTCGAACCAGGGCAGAGCCCGGCCGACAAAGCCGGGGCGGTTCTCGTCGTTGATCGTCGTCAGGCTGGACGCTTCGGTCATGCCGTAGCACTCCACCATGCTCGTGCCGAAGCGGTCCGAGAACGCTTCCCAGACATGCGGCGTGCATCCCCCGCCCCAGGCGACGGCCACCCGGTGGTCGCGATCGCGCGGGCTGGGCGGCTGCTTGAGAAGCATCTGGAGAATGCCGCCGAGATGATGGATGCGCGTGGCGCCGCAAGCACGAACCTCGTCCCAGAAGCGGGACGCGGAAAACCGCGAGGTCAGCGCCAGCGTCACGTCGCGGATCAGCGGCAGGATGATGAGCTGCGCGCCGCCGATATGGTGGAACGGCTCCCAGACATAGAGCACCTCGCCAGGGTCCGCCCTGGCCGCGCGCGCGGCGGCCTCGGCGGCAAAGCGCATCATGGCGTGGGTGACCGGCACGGACTTGGGCCGCCCCGTCGTTCCCGACGTGAAGCTGATCATCAGGATGTCGGAAGGCTGCACGTCGGGCTGGGGCAGGTCCGCCGTCGAGGCGAGCACGGCGGCGAGGCCCCTTTCATCCTCGCGCAGAACGAGCGGCATGTCGGGACGGGCCGCGCGAACCTTATCAGTGAGCCTCGCCTCCGCCACGACGAGGCCGACGTCGCTCTCGCTGAACATATAGTCGAGCTGCGCCGGTAGGAGGCGGGTTCCGACAGGCACCCAGATGGCGCCCAGCCGGGCGATGGCCAGGATCAGACAAAGGTGGTCGCTATGCGTGTCGAGCAGGCAGGCGACGCGATCGCCCTGCCCGACACCCCGCTCCGCCAGACCTCGGGCGAAGACGGCCGAACGCTCGGCGATCTCGGCCATCCCGTGCGCAACGAGTTCGCCGGAGCGAAACTCGGTTGCGTAGATTCGGTCGGGCTCCCGCCGCGCCAGCTCGGCGAGTTGATGCAAAAAGCCTTGCCCTTGCCAATCCATCCGACCACCTGTTTTATCGTATTGCAATAATTGTTATTTCTTGAAGCCCATTTTTATGCTATCCATAAGCGATAAGCCATAGGGATGATCGCAATGAAAGAGTCGATATCCGAAGAGCGCGGCGATCCGCTGATGGTGCGCGCGGTGGAAAAGGCGTTCCGGGTCCTCGGAACATTCGACGCCGCTCACCCGCGCCAGACCCTGACCCAGATCGCCGGGCGAACGGGGCTCGACCGGTCGGCCGCCCAGCGCTTCATTCACACGCTGAGCCAGCTTGGCTATTTGAGAAAAGACGAGCGCACGAAAGCCTACGAGCTGACGCCGAAGGCGCTGAGCCTCGCCTACCAATATTCGCGCTCGAGCCCCCTCGTGCTGCGAACCCATCCCTACCTGTCGCATCTGAACCGGACCACGGAGGAGACGATCTCGCTCACCGTTCTGGACGAGGGCGACATCATCTATCTCTCGCGCTACCTCTCTCCCAACGTCCTGGACACCGACGTCAATGTCGGCAGTCGCCTTCCGGCCTATTGCACGGCGGGAGGGCTGGCTTTGCTGTCCGTTCTGAAGGACGAGGAGGTGAACGACCTTCTGGCCCGCTCGCAGCTGCGCGCCTTTACGTCGAAGACGATCTACGACGTCGAGGGCATCTGGCGGCAAATCCGGCTGGTGCGCGAACGCGGATTTTCGCTGGTGCAGGAGCAGATTTACTCCGGCGACATCTCGATCGCCTGCCCCATCGTCTCAAGCGATCGACAGACGATCGCAGCCGTCAGCCTCGGAGCGTCCAAGTTTCGATATGACGAGGAAACGATCATCCATCGTTTCATCCCAACCCTGATCGCGGCGGGGCGCTCGATTTCTCAGGTTCTTCCCGGTTAGCGAGTATCTCTCTGGTTTTTCTATTGATGGCCCAGCTGATCTAAATCCGGATCGAAGTTGAACGATTCCGAATAGAGCTCTCGTCTAGGCCGACGAGAGCTTTCGATCTTTCCGGGGTCATTACGGTTTCACGCCCGCGTAACGACGGGTCGCCGAACAGCCGACCCGACACAAAGTCCGTCGGTCAGACCCCGCCGGCCTTCTGCGCTGCGTCGCGCTCGATTCGATACCGCGACGACGACCGTCGGCGCTTCGACCCCGCGCGTGCGGATCGAAAACCCCTCATCCACGCCGCCTCATTCATGAAGCCTCGTACGGACACTCCGAGAGGCAATCAGACAATCGCACGCACCCATCCGCTGCGCGCAGCTTGACAGGCTGACTGATCAATCCCATTATTCAGCATAATAAACGAGTTCAACATTTTGAACAAGCCTGGGAGGGCGAATTGAGCGGGCGTGGTGCAGAGCGGATTCTCGATTTGCTGGAATGGCTGTCCGCGCGCTCGGAAGGGGTGTCGCTGACCGAGACCGTGCTGGCGCTGGACGTGCCGAAAAGCAGCGGCCTTCTTCTTCTTCGTCTCCTGACGGAGCGGGGATATGTCGAGCGTTCGAAAGGCGGCACGTACACCCTCGTGCGGCTTCCCGGCGAAGTTCGCCGAGGCAGCGACGCATGGGGCACCTTGCTGCGCGTCTCGAACGTCCCGTTGCGCGATGCGGTGGAGGCCTCGAACGAAACGGGCTTCGTGGCGGTGCTGGAAGGCGCGCAGATCCGCTATCTCACCAAGTGCCTGCCGAGCCGCGAGATCCGCTACGACCGCGACATCACGCATCTGCGACAGGCGCATCTGGTGGCGAGCGGCCTGGCGATCCTGTCCGGCTTCGACGAGGCGGCGCTCCACGCCCATCTGGAATTCGCGCTGCCGACGCCCGAAGCGCGCTCCGACGTTCTCGCCGCCGTCGCTAGGGCGCGGGAGAGCGGGTGCGCCGTCAACCTCAAGGGCGTGGTCGAGGGAGCGGCGGGGATCGCCGCGCCGATCCGGGACGCGGACGGACGCATCGTCGCCGCCATCAACATATCGGGACCACGCGAGCGCATCGTCGCTCACGTCTCCGAACTGACCGACATCACCATCCGCACCGCGCAAAGAGTCTCGGAGGAACTCGCGCGGCGAAGCCGGATCAAACCAGCATCCAAGGGAGGAAACGACGCATGACCAAGATCAGGATGGCCCTATGGGCGCTCGGTGCCGCCATCGTCTCGGCGGGAACAGCGGGCGCGCAGGACGCCAAGGTGCCCGAAGGCTACCCCGCCGACTACCAGACCGTCATCGAAGGCTCGCGCGGCGAGAAGGGCCTCGTGATCTATTCCAACATGGCGGACAACAATTGGGGGCCGGTGCTCGAAGGCTTCCGCGCCGCCTATCCCTGGATCAAGGTCGAGACGCTGGATCTCGGCTCCGGCACCGTGCATTCGCGCTGGGAAGCCGAGGCGGGATCGGGGTCGCGCACCGCCGACGTCCTCGTCTCCGGCGCCAACGACCGTTGGGCCTCCTACGGCATCGACGGCAAGATGATGCCCTACGAGAGCCCCGAACTCGCCAAGCTGCCGGACTTCGCCAAGCCCTATCCCGGCGTCACGGTCCTGTCGGCGGATCCGCTGGTCATCACCTACAACGCCGCGCTCCTCACCGAGGAGCAGCGCCCGACCGGCTTCGCCTCGCTGGTCGAGGACGCGCTGGCCGACAAGGGCACCTTCGACGGCAAGATCACCACCTATGACGCGGCGCGCAACTCGTTCGGCCTGGCGGCGTGGTGGAACTACATGAAGGTCAAGGGCGACGACGGCTGGAAGCAACTCGCCTCCATCGGACCGATGATCCGGGGCGAGGTGTCGGGCGGCCCGATGAACGAGAAGATCGCCACCGGCGAATACGTCACCGGCATCGCGGTCTCGGGCATCACCATCTTCCCGCGTCTGGAGCAGCCGGGCGGCGAATTGCTCGGCTTTGCCTTCCCCGACGATGGCACGATCATGATGCTGCGCGGCATGGGCATTCCCAAGGGCGCCGCCAATCCGAACTCGGCCAAGCTCTTCGTCGACTATGCGCTGAGCCACGACGGCCAGACGCTGATCGGCAAGGGCGGCCTCACGCCCTACCGCGACGACGTGGACGAGAAGCAGGTCCGCTACACGTTCCAAGGCATCGCGGCCCAAGTCGGTCAGGACAATCTCATCGTCGCCGGTTTCGACAAGGGGCTGATCGACGAGGCGCCGGCCTTCGTCGAGAAGTGGAACGCCGCGCTCGCCGGGCGCTGACCGTCCGACCCGCCGGGCGCGGCGGCTAGACGCCGCGCCCCACATCCTCGATCAGCGGATCCAAGCCATGACAACGACCGCGCTGGACCGGGCCGAGACGCCCGGTATCGACCGCTCGCGCCTGATCTTCTGGGGCGTTGCCGTCGTGACGACCCTTCTGGTGATCGGGCCGATCGCGCCCATCATCGCCCAGGCCTTTCTCGACAAGCCGCTTTATGCACCCGATACCGAGTGGACGCTGACGAACTTCGCACGCCTGTTCGGCGATCCCGCGATCCTGACCATCTTCGGCAACACGCTCTACTTCGCGGTGCTGACCATGGTGGTGGCGCAGGTCTTCGGCTCGGTGATGGCCGTGGTGATCGGGCGCACCAACCTGCCGGCGCGCAAGTGGATCGGCGAGATCCTGATCTGGCCGCTCTTCGTCTCCAACCTCGTGATCGCCTTCGGCTGGCTGTCGATGTACGGACCCTCGGGCTACATCTCGCTCGCCGTGCGCTCGTGGTTCGGCTTCATCCCGTGGAACCTCTACTCGCTGACGGGCATGGGCATCGTCGCCGGGCTCAGCCAGGCCCCGCTCGCCTATCTCATGTGCCTGGGCGCCGTGACCAAGGCCGACGCGCAGCTGGAGGACGCCGCCCGCTCGGCGGGCGCCGGGCCGTTCCGCGCCCTGTTCTCCGTCACCGTGCCGATGATGCGGCCCGCGATGATCTATTCGGCGGTCCTCAACTTCGTGATCGGCGTCGAGATGCTGGCGATCCCGCTCCTGTTCGGCGCGCCGAGCGGCATCAACACGGTCACCACCTTCCTCTACAATGTCGGCATCAACGCCGCGGTGCGGCCGGACTACGGCATCGTCGGCGCGGCCGCGCTGATCCTGCTTCTCGTCGTCGCCGGCCTCGTCTGGCTGCAGGGCTTCCTGATGAAGGGGTCGGGACGTTTCGTCACCGTGCGCGGCAAGGCGAGCCGGGCCTCGACGCTCGACCTCGGCCCCTGGCGCTGGATCGCCTTCGCGCTGGTCGCGGCCTATGTGCTCTTCACGATCGTCGCCGTCTTCGCGGGGCTCGTGATGCGCTCGGGCGTGTCCTTCCTGACGCCGCTCATTCCGTTCTGGAAGCTCCTGACCACCGCGAACTACGAGACCGTCTTCGCCTCGGACACCTATGTCCGCTCGATCGTCAACTCGGTCCTGATCGCGCTGATCGGGGGCGTCGTCGGCACGTTCTTCATCGCCGTGATCGCGCTCGTCGCCCGGCGCTCGGAGTTCCGCTTCGCGCGCCCCTTGGAGTATGTCGCGCTCTTCCCGCGCTCGCTGCCGGGCATCATCGCGGGCCTCGGCTTCTTCTATGCCGTGGTCTGGATTCCGGGTCTCGACGTGATCCGCGGCACGATCTTCATTCTGATCATCGCCTTCATCCTGCGCTACATCCCGGTCGGCTTCGGCGCCATCGCGCCCGCCCTTTCGCAGATCGGCGACGAGCTCGACCGGGGCGCCCGCATCTCGGGCGCGGACTGGTGGACCACGGTGACGCGGATCATCCTGCCGATCCTGAAGCCGGCGCTCTTCTCCTGCTTCGCCCTCCTCTTCATCCACTTCTTCAAGGAATACGTGACCGCCGTGTTCCTGTACCAGCCGGGGTCCGAGATCATCGGCTCCACCATGCTGCAGCTGAGCGCGCAAGGCGACAACGGACCGGTCGCGGCGCTGGCCACGATCCAGGTCGTCATCACGGCTCTCTTCGTCATCCTCGCGCGCCGCGTCTTCGGAGCAAAGATCTATGGCTGACCTCGTCCTCGATCACCTCACCATCCGCTACGGCGGCGTCACGGCCGTCAACGACATCTCGCTGACCGTGGGCAAGGGCGAGTTCCTGACCTTCCTCGGCCCGTCGGGCTGCGGCAAGTCCACGACGCTGTTCTCGATCGCCGGGCTGAACCACGCGACATCCGGCACGATCCGGATCGGCGACACGGTTCTGTTCGACGGCGCGCGCGGCATCTCGATCGCGCCCGAGCGCCGCGACATCGGGCTCGTGTTCCAGTCCTACGCCCTCTGGCCGCACAAGACGGTGGCCGAGAACCTCGCCTTTCCGCTGAAGCTTCGCAAACTCGGCCGCGCCGAGCGCGACGAGCGGATCCGCGAGGCGCTCTCGCTGGTCGAGATGATGCCCTATGCCGAGCGCTATCCGTTCGAGCTGTCGGGCGGCCAGCAGCAACGCGTGGCGCTGGCCCGCGCGCTGGTCTACCGGCCGCGCCTCCTCTTGCTCGACGAGCCCCTGTCCAACCTCGACGCCAAGCTGCGCGAGCGGGCCCGCGTGTGGCTGCGCGAGCTTCAGGAGCGGCTGAACGTGACGACGATCTACGTCACGCACGACCAAGCCGAGGCGCTGGCCGTGTCCGACCGGATCGCGGTGATGAGCATGGGGCACCTGCGCCAGCTCGGCACGCCCAAGGAAATCTACGAAAACCCCGCCGACGCCTTCGTCGCCGACTTCATCGGCTCGTCCAACTTCCTCACCGGCAACATGATCGGCGAGGCGGGCGGCCGGGCGCGGGTTCGGCTGGGCGACGGGACCGAGCTTTCCGTCCCCGCGGGCCGCGCCTCGCCGGACGGTGGGCTTGTGGTCGCCGTGCGGCCCGAGCGGATCGAACTCGTGGAAGGGCCGGGCGAGAACGCCATTCCCGTCGAGATCGCGCAAGGCACCTATCTCGGCTCGGTCTACCAGTACGAGGTAGCCGGCGGCGGCTCGCGCTTTCGCATCCAGACCACGCGCCCCGTCGAGACGAAGACCGCCTTCGTGCGCATTCCGCCCGAAGCCGCGTCGATCTTCGCGGCCGGTCCGGACGCGAAGTGAGGAGCCATGTCATGACGAACAGCCCCAACGTCGTCCGCTTCGACGCGGCCGCGACCGGCCCCCTGTCGGGCGTCCGCGTCCTCGACCTGTCCCGCCTCGTGGCCGGCAACATGCTATCGGTCCAGCTCGGCGACTTCGGCGCCGATGTCGTGAAGATCGAGTCCTCGGCGGGCGACCCGCTGCGCGACTGGACCGACGACGGACAGTCGCTTCACTGGAAGACCTACGGCCGCAACAAGCGGTCCGTGCTTCTGGACCTGCGGCAGAGCCACGACATGGACGCGCTCGTCACCCTCGTCCGCACGGCCGACGTCTTCATCGAGAACTTCCGGCCGGGCACGCTGGAGACGATGGGCCTCGCCCCGGAGCGGCTTCTGGAACTCAACCCCGACCTGATCGTGGTGCGCATTTCTGGCTTCGGCCAGACCGGCCCCTACGCGCAATATCCCGGCTTCGGAACTCTGGTCGAGGCGATGAGCGGCTTTGCCACGCGCACCGGCTTCCCCGATCGCGAGCCCGTTCTGCCGCCGCTGGCGCTGGCCGACATGATCTCCGGCATCTACGGCGCGCAGGCGGTCACCATGGCGCTTCTGGCGCGCGAAAAGGGGCAGGCGCGCGGGCAGGTGATCGACCTGTCGCTTCTGGAACCGATGTATGCCGTGCTCGGGCCGGAGGCCGCGATCCACCGCGTCACCGGCAAGGTGAAGCAGCGCACGGGCTCGGCCTCCAACACCGTCTCGCCGCGCAACGTCTACCTCTGCTCGGACGGAAAATACGTCGCGCTGTCGGGCTCCATGCAGGTGGTCGCCATGCGCATCTTCGACATTATCGGCCATCCCGAGATGAAGAGCGACCCGCGCTTTTCCACCAATGTCGAGCGCGTTCGCAACCGCGCGGCGGTGGACGAGGCGGTGGGCGCCTGGTTCACGCGGCACACGCGCGACGAGGCGCTGCGCATCATGCGCGAGGCGGGCGCGACGGTCGGTCCCGTCTACGACATCGCCGATATCGCCGCCGATCCGCATTTTCGCGAGCGCGGCGTGATTGTGGAGGTCGAGGACGCCGACAACGGCACGCTGCCCATGCACAACGTCCTGCCGCGCCTGTCGGAGACGCCCGGCGGCTGGCGGCGCCCGGCGCCCCGCCTCGGCGAGCACACGGACGAGATCCTGCGCGAGGCCGGCATCGCGCGCGCCATCAGCCCCGAACCCGGGAAGCGCGCGTCGTGATCCGCTCCCTCCTCTATGTTCCCGGCACGAGCGAGCGCTTCATCGCCAAGGCGCACGAGCGCGGCGCGGACGCGATCGTCGTGGACCTCGAAGACGCCGTCACGCCGGAGCGCAAGGTCGAGGCGCGCGACAAGCTCGCCGAAACCGTCGCCGCCGTGCGCCGGGGCGGCGCGCTCGTCTTCGTGCGCATCAACAACGACCCCGAGCTTCTCCTGCCCGATGCGCAAAGCGCCTGCCGGGCGGGGGCGGACGGGCTCTACGTGCCCAAGGTCGGGGACGCCGCGCTCCTGGCGCATCTCGCCGCCGACCTTGCGCCGATCGAAGCCGCCCTCGGCCGCCGCCCCCTCGACTTCGTTCCGCTGATCGAGGACCCAGGCGCCATCTTCGACGCGCGCGCCATCGGCCGGGGACCTCGCGTCCTTGCCCTCAGCGCGGGCGCCGAGGACATCGCCACCGCCATGGGCGCGGAGCCGACGCCCGACGTCCTGCGCCTTCCCAAGCTGCTCATCCACATGGCGGCCAAGGCGGTGGGCGTCCTGTCCTTCGGGCTTCTTCGCACGGTCGCGGACTATGGCGACCGTGCCGCGCTGGCGGCGGCCGCCCGTGAGGCCCGCCAGTTCGGTTTCGACGGGGCGAGCTGCATTCACCCCAGCGTCGTGCCCGTGCTGAACGAGGCCTTCGCCCCGGGCGAGGCCGAACTCGCCTTCGCCCGGCGCGTGGTGGATGCCCAAGGCGACGCGCGGCGCGACGGGCGCGGCGCCTTTCTGGTCGACGGGCGGTTCGTCGACGCCCCCATTCTCGCCCGCGCCAAACGGCTGCTGGCCCTCGGCGCGACGGTTTCATCAAAGACAGGAGGTCGTGATGCCTGACGCATCCCCCGAGGAAGGCACGCGCACGCGCCGCATTCTCGTGACCCACAATTCCATCGCGCCGTCCGCGATCGAGCTTTTGAACCGTCACGACGTCGATGTCTTCTTCTCGCCGCCCTACGACGCGCCGGAGCTCGTGGCCGAGCGCGCGCGCCGGCTGGCGGTCGACGCCATCATGGTGCGCCAGGGCAAGGTCAACGATCTCGTCATCGGCGCCTCGCCCAAGCTCAAGGTCATCGTCAAGCACGGCGTGGGCATCGACAACATCGATGTCGTGGCCGCCGCCCGTCGCGGCATTCCGGTGCTGCGCTCGCTGGGCAGCAATTCGCTGGCCGTCGCCGAGCACACGATCGCGCTGGCGCTGACTCTCCTCAAGGAAGTCCATCGGCTCGACGCGGCGGTGAAGGGCGGCGAGTGGCCTAAGCCCAGCTTCATCGGGCGCGATATCGCCGGTTCGGTGATCGGCCTCGTCGGCTTCGGCGCCATCGGTCGCGAAACGGCGCGCCTTGCCGATGCGCTTGGCATGGAGGTCACGGTGCACGACCCGATGGCCAGCCCCGGCGCGATCGAGGCCGCCGGCTACACCAGCGCCGAGCGGCTGGACGATCTCCTGCGCGCCGCCGACATCGTCAGCCTCCACTGCCCGCTGACGCAGGGCACGCGCCATCTCATCGACGCGCGAAGCCTGTCGCTGATGAAGCCGACGGCGCTCTTGGTGAACACGGCGCGCGGCGGCATCGTCGACGAGGCGGCACTGGCCTCTGCCCTGACGGAGCGCCGCATCGCCGGCGCGGCGCTCGACAGTTTCGCGAGCGAGCCGCCGGCGGCCGACAGCCAACTCTGGCAAGTGCCGAACCTCCTCGCGACCCCCCATATCGGCGGCGTCACGAACGGGTCCGCGCGGGCCATGGCTGAGATCGCCGCTCGCCACATCATCGACGTTCTCGACGGAAAGGCCCCCGATGCGGCGAGCCTGTCCTCGCCCGACGCCTTCGCCGCCTGAAACCCTTTTTGAGGACGCAACCCATGCCCGTCGGCTTCCGCATCAACCGGACCTGGACCCGCATCGCCGCCGCGATCGTCGAGGACGCTCGAACCCTCCCCGTCGCCAATGTCAGCGATTGCATGTCGCGCATCGCGGCCGGCGGGCCGCAGCTTCGCCCGATGCATCGGACCGGCGTGCTGGCCGGGCCGGCCCTCACGGTGCGCACCCGCCCCGGCGACAATCTCATGCTGCACAAGGCGATCGACATGGCCGAGGCCGGTGACGTGATCGTCGTGGACGCGGGGGGCGACTGCACCAACTCGCTGATGGGCGAGCTGATGCTGGCCCACGCGATCGGACGCGGCGTCGCCGGCTTCGTGCTCTACGGCGCGATCCGCGACGCCGAAGCCTTCCGCGCACGCAACCTGCCGGTCTTCGCGCTCGGCGTCACGCACCGGGGTCCCTATCGGACAGGGCCGGGCGAGATCGGCTATCCCATCTCCTTCGAGGGCATGACCGCGATGTCGGGCGATCTCGTGCTCGGCGATTTCGACGGCGTGGTCACCGTTCCACGGGCGGACGCGGAAACCGTCATCGCGGCGGCCCATCGCAAGCACGCCGCCGAGACACGTCAGATGGCCGAAACCGAAGCGCGCACCGTCGACCGATCCTGGGTCGACAAGGCGCTGAGCGAAGCCGGCTGCACCTACGAAGACTGTCGGTTCGCCTGAGTTCGACGGCCGCGTCGGCTTTCGGTGCTCATTCGAGGCGAAGCGGAGACCATGATGCGATCTGCCACATGCGGCAGGGCGAGACTTCGGGAGGCAGGAGCGCCATCTTGCTGACATGACGGAACTGACGGTCTGGTACGACGGGTCGTGCCCCTTATGTCGACAGGAGATCGCGCTGATGCGTCGGCTCGATCGCCGGGGCGCGATCCGCTTCATCGATGCGGTGGAGGCCGGACCGGCCAGCTGCCCTCTCGACCGGGGCGACCTCCTCGCCCGCTTCCACGCATCGCAGAATGGTCGCCTGTTCAGCGGTGCCGAAGCGTTCGCCGCCATGTGGCGCGCCATTCCGCTTCTTCGCCCTCTCGGATGGGCGTTCCAGCGCCCCTTCGCCCTGGCGCTGCTGGAGGGGCTCTACCGCCGGTTCCTGCGGGCGCGGCCGGCGTTGCAGAGATTGGCCCGTCGGCTGGAGCGCCCATGAGACCGAAGCCCGAGCCCGCCGCCCCCGGCCAGGAGAGCGTCTGGTCGTTTCCTCGCCCCGCCATCGCCCAGCCGACCGAAGCCCATGTCGTCATCGAGCATCGTGGTCGCCGGATCGTCGACAGCCGCCGCACGGTCCGCACGCTCGAGACCAGCCATCCGCCGAGCTACTACATCCCGCGCGAGGATATCGAACCCGGCGTCCTCGCACGGACCGAGGGCAGCTCGTTCTGCGAATGGAAAGGCGCGGCGGTCTACTGGAACGTCGTGATCGACGGTCTCGTGCTCGATCGGGTCGGATGGAGCTATCCCTCGCCCTCGCCCACCTTCGCCGTCTTGAAGGACCACGTCGCCTTCTATGCGCGTCCGTTCGATCTCTGCTCCGTCGACGGACAAAGGGTGACGCCGCAGGCCGGCGCGTTCTACGGCGGGTGGATCACCGATGGTTTCGCAGGCCCGTTCAAGGGCGGACCGGGCAGCGCGGGATGGTAGGCGCGTAGGCGCCAAAGGCGACGGGCCGAAGCGGCGTTCTGGGCCGCAAGGTATGCTGTCCCGGCTCGGACAAATGGAGCGGATGCTAGCCAGCATCCCGAAGCGTCTTGTCGAAGAACGCCGCCAAGACCTCGGCGGCTTCGTCGATGAAGGGGCGCTTGTCGTACATGTCGTAATGCCCCGCGCCCTGGACGACATGGAAACCGCGTCGATTCCGAGCACGCTCGAACAAGGTTTGGCCGTCGGCATAGGAGAAGGTGGCGCCGAGCCTGCCCGCGACAATCACCTGCAAGGGCTGGATCAGAAGCTCGCCGACCAGATGAAACGCATCGAAACCCATCATCGGTCCGAGACTGGTGAAGATGCGACGGTTGGTCGAATGTTCGCTGTAGCCGCGCGGCGTTCGGTAGAAGTCGACGGCATCGAGGAGATCGGGGTCGGTGATCCCCGCCGCGTGCGCCTCGTCGAGCGTGTCCGGTATCCAGGCTTCCCGCTTCGGCGCGCCGCCGCGAGCCTCGATCGTGCGCTGTCGGCCCACGGCTTCCAGCATATCGCGGATGGCATCCGGCGTGCGACCGCCCTGGCGGCGCGCCCGTCCGATATTGACGGGCACCACGGTTCCCAGCGCCTTGACCCGGTATTCCGTCAGCGCCGCGCTGACCGCATAGCCGCCGCCCGCGCAGATGCCGAGAAGCCCGACGCGCTCTTCGTCGACAGCCGGCACCGTCATCAGGTAATCGACCGCGCAGCGTATGTCCTCGATACGCGCCGCCGGGTCTTCGAGGTCGCGCGGTTCTCCCCCGCTCTGCCCTTGGTAGGACGGGTCGAAGGCCAGCGTGACGAACCCTCGCGCCGTCAGTCGCTCGGCATAGTTCGCGCCGATCTGCTCCTTCACGCTGCTTCCCGGCGTCGCGATGATCACCGCCGGGAAGGGCGGCTGGCCATCGTCCCCGTGCGGTATCCTGAGATCGCCGGCCAGCTCGATCGCGCCGTTGCGGAACGACACGTGGGTCAGTTCATGAGCCATGCCTTGGGTGTCCTTCAAGCTGAGCCGTGCCTGTCGGGATCGCACCCTGCGAGCGCTGTCCGGCCGGGTCGGATGTCCTTCTGATCTATGCTTCCATCGGCCGACCGGAAGGGAGGCAGCGATGGCAAAAGCTTTGTCGATCGATCGTTCGCCTCCGGTTTTGCGGGCGATGCGCTGGATTTCGTGGGATCGCCGCTCGGGTCCGCGCGAGCAACGCAGCATCCGTGCTCGCCGGCTTGCAATGTAAAACGATCGCTTTACATGCCCGTCCTTGGAAACCAAGGGAACGGCCATGGACACGAACACCAAACTCACGGCTGTCGCGGAATCCCTTTTCGACCGCCATGGCTACACGGCAACCGGCATCGATCGACTGACCGAGGCCGCCGGCCTGTCAAGTCGGACACTTTACAAGCACGTGGGCAACAAGGCGCAGCTCATGGCTCGCGTGCTCGCCGAGCGTGACCGGCGCTTCATGGCCGGGATCGAAGTGAAGAGCGTCGACGCGCTGTTTGCCGCGCTCGAAGACTGGGGCCAGGCCGAGGGCTTTCGCGGCTGTCTGTTCCTGCGGGTCAACGCGGAGACGGGCGGAACCACACCGGAGATCGCCGAGGCCGTCGCCGCGCACAAGCGCGCCTTTCGCAAGCGTATCGGCGAGATCGTCGCCGCCGACCTCGGACATGACGACCCGGCGTTGAGCGAGCAGGTCCTGGTTCTCATGGAGGGCGCCACCCATGCCGCCGTCTATCTCGGGCCAGAGGCCGTGCGCGCCGCGCGGTCGGCAGCGCGCATCCTGACTGACAGGGCGCGGGCATGAGCCCGGCTCTTCGCATCGGCGCGATGGGTTTCGGCCTGATCGCGCTCTGCTACGGCTTCGCCCGTTTCGCCTTCGGTCTGTTTCTGCCTGAGATCGACAGGGATCTCGGTCTCGGGCCCTCCTTGAGCGGCGTGATCTCCGGCGGGGCTTTCGCGGGATATTGCATCGCCATCGCCGCCTCGGCTGCGCTGACCGAACGGGCGGGGCCGCGAATGGTCGCGACCGCTGCGGCCATCGTCGCGGCGCTGGGCATGGTGGGGATCGCCCTCGCCCCGTCGCCGACGATCCTGGCCATGGCCGTCATCGTGGCCGGTTTGAGCACGGGTCTGGCTTCCCCACCCATGGCGGCGGCGGTGGCGATCGCCGTTCGCAACGATCGGCAGGACATCACCAACACCACGATCAATGCCGGGACGAGCGCGGGCGTGGCTCTGTCCGGTCTGGTCGCTTTGGCCATGAGTGGGCAATGGCGGTTGGCCTTCGGCCTCTTCGCGTTCGCGGCGGTTCTCCTTGCGATCGCGGCCGCGACGTCGCTTCCGTCCGCGGCGGGCCGCAAGGCCGCTGGCGGCTTTCCCGCGATCACGGGTTCGCTGCGGCGCCTGATGGGAGCCACGTTCCTGGCGGGTATGGCGAGCACCGCCCTGTGGTCCTTCGGCGGCCAGCTTGTCTCGCAGCGCCTCGGCTGGGGGCCGAGCGAAACCGGAATCCTATGGAGCTGCATCGGCGTCGGCGGTGTTCTGGGCGCATGGTCCGGTAGTCTTGTCTCCCGCTTCGGGCTCGACCCTGTCCATCGCACGTTCCTGGCGCTGATGGCGGCGAGCATCCTTTTGATCGGCTCAAGCTGGGTGACACCCGCGCTCGCTTTGATCTGCGGCGTTTTGTTCGGAGCGGCCTACGTGATGCTGACCGGGGTCTACCTTCTCTGGAGCGTGCGCGCCGTATCGGACCGCCCTGCGGTCGGACTGATGATCGGCTTCCTGACGTTCGCCGTGGGCCAAACCGCCGGCGCGCCGATCTTCGGGCTTTTGATGGCAGGTCCTGGCGCGGGGCCGGCTGTCTTGTGTTTCGCCGCTCTTGCTGTCTCGGCTGGGATCATCCGCGCGGGGAAATTGTGCCGAGAATAACCCTTGAAGATGCGCGCTTCTCAGGCGCGCGCTTCGAGATCCATGACGAGGCTTCGCTTAGGCCGGAGCGTGACCTTCATGATCGCTTCGGGATCGGACGCGCCGCGACGCGCGAGCCGGTGGGCCGGCAGGAGAACCGCCAGGATGGCGACCGCTTCCATCAGCGCGAAGAGATTGCCGATGCAGACGCGAGGGCCCGCGCCGAAGGGCATATAGGCGTAGCGATGCCGGGCCTTGGCCGCGTCCGGCGCGAAGCGGTCGGGATCGAAGGTTTCGGGATCGTCCCAAAGGGCGCCGTGATGGTGAACCGCGTGGATCGGCACGTAGAGCACCGTTCCCTCCGCGATCTGGCGGCCGCCCAGAACGATGTCCCGAAGCGCCGTGCGCGTGATGATGGGGGCGGGGGGATAAAGGCGCATGGCTTCGGAGAAGACCTGCCTGGTATAGGCGAGCTCAGCGATATGCTCCGCCTCCACCGGTGCGCCCCCGGTAACCGCTGCGATCTCCGCCAGCACCTTTGCCTCGATGGCGGGGTGTTTCGCCAGGAGGTGGAAGGTCCATGCTAGGCCCAGCGCCGTGGTCTCGTGGCCCGCCGTGATGAAGGTCATGAGATTGTCGACCATCTCCTCATCGCTCATGGTGCGTCCCGTTTCGGGATCGGCGGCGGAGAGGAGCATGCCTACGAGATCCTGCCGAGTCTCGCCGCTCGCGCGTCGCGCAGTTATGACCGAAGCCAGGCTGGAGCGCAGAAAGGCGACGGCGGCCTGCGCCTTTCCCCGGCCGGGATAGGGCATCCAGTCGGGCGCGCCGAGGATGCCGAAGGCGAACACCCAGCCGCTCGGGGCGAGATAGTCGGTGATGCCGCGCTCCACCCGCGCCACGTCGATGCCGGCGCCGCCCGACATCATGGTCTCCACGATGATGTCGAAGGTCGTGCGCATCATCTCGTGGGAGATATCGACGCTTTCGGCCCGCTCCGCGCGCCAGCGCTCGCTCGTCCGCCGGGCCGCCGCGATCATCGCGGGCTGAAGGGCCAGCAGCTTGTCGTGGCGAAAGGCGCCGGCGACGGACTGGCGCTGCCATTTCCAATGGGCGCCGTCGGCCGTCAACAGGCCCTGCCCGAGCGCCGGCCCAAGCGCGCGGCGCACATCCTCGCCCTTTCCAAGCGCGTCGGCGTTCTTCACCAGGGCTTCGTGAATGAGAACGGGATCGGAGAGATAGACACGGTCCCGCCCGGCGAGGCGCGAGACGACGACGGGTTCGCTGTAGACCTCCGGCGGCAGCGCCTTCAGCGGATCGCGAACGATGGCGACCAGGGCGCGAGCCGTCGAACCCGCCTCCCGCAGGAAGCCGGGCGTGGTGGAAGAAGATGGAAGTTCGGCTGCGTGGGTCATGGAAATGCCCTTGAATGCGAGTCGGAAGCGGCCAGTTGATGGTATAAGGTAGACGCCTTAATCCGGCAGAAATAAGGTGATCACCTTACAGAGGGCGGCGGATAACGATGATGATCGAGAGCGCGATGGGTGGAGCGATGGGCGGGCCGAAGCGCGGCCGAACACGCGAGCGCATCCTCGACCTCACGCTCGCGCTCTTCAACGACCGCAGCCCCGAACGCGTCACCACGGCGGAGATCGCCCGCACGGCGGGGATCAACGAGGGCAATCTCTATTACCACTTCCGCACCAAGGAGAGCCTGGTGCTGGCGCTGTTCGCGCGGTTCGAGGACGAGGCCGGCGCGCTCGCGGACCGGGGCGCCCCGCCCTCGCCCGGCGAGGCGCGAACCTATGGCGAGTTCCTGGCCTCGTGGTTCGCGATCGTCTGGCGCTACCGCTTCCTGTTCCGCGATCTCCTGGCGCTGGCGGCGGAGAGCCCGTCCCTGGTGGAGCCGATCCGGGCGTTGAGCGGGCGGATGCGCGTAGCCGTCGAAGCGCTGGTGCGGCGGATGATGGCCGATGGCCTCGTCGTCATTCCGGAGGAAGACCTCCCGGCGATCCTCGCGAATGTCTGGATCGTCTCGACCTACTGGGCGGTCTATCTCAGCCTGCAGGAAGGCGTCGATCGCCTCGACGACACGCATCTGGGCTGGGGCCTAAACCAGGTGTCGAGCCTGTTCAGGCCCTATCTCACACCGTCTGCCAGGGACGCGTTGTTTTCGGCGTCCGAGCCTGGGGACCCGCCAGCGGTGTGAGGCAATCGGACGATTGGGTTAGAGCCTTTAAGCCGTCACTCCGCAAGCGAACCGCGTCCCGCGATCGCACGGTTGCCCAGCCGTCGCAAATGCGGTCGTATGTCGGGCGCCGTTCCAAGACGGCTCGAGGCGGTTTGCCGAAAATTGGCTCGGCGTTCGTCTCGCATCGATGATTGCCCTTAGCTTTTCCAGGGAGGACCCATGTTCACTCACGTCATGATCGGCAGCAACGACCTGGAGCGGGCGAGGGCCTTCTACGACGCTACGTTCGCAGCCCTCGGAGGCAAGCCCGGCGAGATGGATGCCAGGGGCCGGCTGATCTATCTCCACGAGAACGGTCGCCTGATGATCACCAAACCGATCGACGGCAACCCGGCGACCGCGGCCAATGGCGGAACGATCGGCATCGTGGCGGCGAGCCGGGACCATGTCCTGGCATGGCACGAAGCCGGCACGGCGAATGGTGGCACCGCGATCGAAAGCCCGCCCGCCGAGCGCCCGAACGGCGCCTTCGTCGCCTATCTTCGCGATCCGGATGGCAACAAGCTGACGGCGCGAACTCAAGCGACGAAGTAATGGCAACGCAGACGACTTCCGTCTCCTGCCTCCGGCCGATCGACCATTCCAGACAGCGGACTTTCAGTCCTCGCTCGATACCTCTGCGTGTCTGCGGGCATTGAGGCCTTCACGGAGGCATGACGTCGGCTCAGATGGCAGTGCCGCAAGTTTGGAAGTTTTTGTCCGATTGGCCTTGGTCGACGGCAAGACCTATTGACCGCAAGCGTTGCGCAACCAAGTTCATCCGACGTGTATCCTAGAGGCAAGTGTGCGAATGCCCGAACGTCATACCGCAATCTTGGCCTCGATGGCTTTCGGTCTGCTTCTGGTTGGTGGCTGCACCTCCACCAGACCAATCTCCCCAACCAATTACGCTGCCTATGCGGAGGGGTTGAAAGGAAGTCCGGCGCTTCGGCAGGATGAAATCCAAAAGTGTGCGTCCAATCTTCGCGTCAATCCTCAGAAACGTGAAACACTCCGAAAGCTGATGAACCTGGCGCCGGGGCGTGATCCGCTTCCTCTAGCATGCCGGCGCGTGACGGATGCCATCGCTTCCGGGCGACTGACCTACCGTGACATGGAACAGGTTCGCACGGGTCAGGCCACGCCGAAGACCATCCGAATCTTACAGGCCCGTTAACGGATACTATTGAGAGCTGCAGCGCCGCAGCACGGCTGCGCGGGGCAGGATTGGAAGCGGCCTTCCAACTATCGACCCCTCAGGTCGTTGACAGCACTTTTTCCATTGCTTCAAACCGGTCATCATGACTGTGGGCTTCCATATGGGCCCGCCTTCAGTTCGCGCCTTCGTCATGGAAGCCCAACAGATGGAAAGACGAATTCAGTCGGACATTTTCGGCCCTTTATTCGTCGTCTTCTGGTTTGGTGCTATGGCTTGGATAATAACCTCTTGCTCGTTCA
Source organism: Aureimonas sp. AU40 (assembly GCF_001463785.1). Classification (NCBI taxonomy): domain Bacteria; kingdom Pseudomonadati; phylum Pseudomonadota; class Alphaproteobacteria; order Hyphomicrobiales; family Aurantimonadaceae; genus Aureimonas; species Aureimonas sp. AU40. Next base: position 31,441 of record NZ_BBWL01000045.1, on the reverse strand, counting down.
AAAGGAACGATGTCCTCCACCAATTGTCCAAAACACCGGAATATCAGTGTTTGGCCCAAGCCGGGAAGAGACGCTCTTACGTCACATGGTCTGGCATTCGGCACTTGCGTGTCGGTTACGGCGGAGCGACGATGGCCAAGATTCGGGATCGTAACGGAGGCAGATCCATACCCGATGGTGATGCGGTGACCTTCATCACACTTCCTTTGACTTCAGGAAACGAGCGAAGTTTGGTCCGCATTCCTGAAGGGATAGTGCATGAAGTCTATCGTGGGATGGATCAATGGCTCGATATCTTGAACGAGGACGGATCTGTCCATTATAGGAATGATGGCGAAGGCTATCGGCCCGTCCAACCATAGTTTTCTTTGATTTTGGACGAAACATGGATCCCATCCGTGTGTCTGTTGCTGGAAGGTAGCGATCGAGAGCTGCCGGGCGGCGTTTCGCCCAACGCAGTCCTTCGGCTACGCTGCACCAACTTGGGGACAATCTCCAAATTCGATCGGCATTTCCATTGCCGACCAACCGCGCGGCGGGCCTTCTCCCGTTCGAGCCCTATCCTTCCGCTTTGAGAGGATTCTTCATGCGCATGACCCGTATCTCAGTTGCCATCGGCGCCTGTCTCGCGCTCGGCCCCGCACCGGTCATGGCCGAACAGAAGGCCATGACGGCGGAGGCGCGGATTCCAGCCGATCTCCATTATCTCCTGTCCACGCCTCGCGGCTACGAGATGTCGGGCGAAACCTATCCGCTCATCGTCTGGCTGCATGGCGGCGATCAGGGCGGGAGCGAGATCGAGAAGGTGCGCTCGAGCGGACTGCCGGCCCTGATTGAAGGCGGCCGCGACATTCCTTTTATCGTCTTCTCGCCGCAGAACCCGAGCGAGGAACTGCTCTACCCCATCGAGAAGGTGAAGGCCGCGCTGGACGAGGTCATGGACCGCTACCGGGTCGATCCCAGCCGCGTCTCGGTGGTCGGCTACAGCCGGGGTGCGTTCGGGGCCTGGGCCATGGCCGAGCAATACCCGGAGACCTTCGCCGCCGTCGTGCCGATCGCCGGTGGCGGCAACCGGCACTATCTTAACCGGACGAACGAGAAGGCGGCCTTCTGGGTCTTCCACGGCACGGACGACGAGGTCATTCCGCTGTCGGACTCGGTGGTGCTCTACGAGCGGCTCAAGACCCTCAAGCGCGACGCACGGCTGACCGTTTTCGAGAACACCAGCCATCAAGCGGTCGAGGCGGCAGCGCTAAACGAGACCGGTTTGTGGGATTGGCTGCAGAAGCAGCGGCTGGCAAGCAAGCCGACGCCGTAAAAGGATCGCAAAGGGCTTGGGGGTCGGTCCGTAACGATCGGGACCCGTCGAAATCGAGGCGGCGTGGGCGGACTGTTCGGGTCGCCATACCCGGCGGCGAGCCGCAATGAGGCACAAGGATTCGCCAATGGCGAAATCCCCGGACATCGGGACCATCGCTCCGAGCGCCGGATCAACCCCGAAGGCGAGGCCGATCTCCCGGCCACCGTCGCCCGGCCGACTTCGGGCGCGCTGCCGCGAACCTGCCGATCGCAGCGACCGCCGCTTGGCGGCGGCGTCAGCTCGCCCATTCCCTCCGCAGGATGGCATACTGCATCGTGTCCTCGTAGCGCGGCGTGCCGTCCGGGGCGCCGGTGAAGGTGACGAACTCGATGAACATGCCCTCAACGCGCATCCCGAGCTTTTCGCACAGGCGGCGGGAGGGGGCGTTGTCGACCTCGACATAGGCGTAGAGGCGCCGCGCGCCCTTCTCTTCGAACAGGTGCGAGAAAAGCGCCCGTGCCGCCTCATGCGCGAACCCAGCGCCTGCGTGCGCGGCGTCGAGATTCCAGCCGACGGCGTAGGTGTCGGGCTCCTCGTGCGTGGCGAAGAGGTCGCCGATCAGGCGGTCGGACCCGCGAAGGGCGATCGCGACGTGCTCGTCGGACGAGCCGCGGCGGATCGCCTCCGCCTCGGCGGCCGCAAGGTCCCCCAGCCGCAACGACAGGAAGCACCGCGCCTGCGGCTCATGCAGGTAGGCGAGAAGCCCTTCCGCGTCGCCCGCGCAAAATTTCCGCAAGCGCAGCCGTTCCGTCTCGATCCCGTCCATCCGTTCGCCCCTTCGCCTGCCGTCGCCCGCCGCCCATCAATCCCAGGCGAGTGCGCCGCCGTTCTGATACTCGATGACACGGGTCTCGAAGAAGTTCTTCTCCTTCTTGAGATCCATGACCTCCGACATCCAGGGGAACGGGTTTTCCGTGTCCGGAAACACGGGGGCGAGGCCGAGCTGGGCGCAGCGGCGGTTGGCGATGAAGCGCATATAGGCCTCGCAGGCGCTCGCGTTCAGCCCGAGGAAGCCGACGGGCATTGTGTCGCGGCCATAGGCGGCCTCCAGCTCGGCGCCCTCGCGCAGCATGGCGCGCAACTCGTCCTGAAAGGCGGCCGTCCAGAGATGCGGGTTTTCCGCCTTGATCTGGTTGATCACGTCGATGCCGAAGTTCAGGTGGATCGACTCGTCGCGCAGGATATATTGATACTGCTCGGCAATGCCCTGCATCTTGCCCCGTCGCCCGAGCGACAGGATCTGCGCGAAGCCGGTGTAGAACCACATGCCCTCGAACACGACGTAGAAGGCGACGAGGTCCTTCAGGAAGGCGCGGTCGGTCTCCGGCGTGCCGGTCCGGAAATGCGGGTCCTCGATGCCCTGGGTGTGCTGGAGCGCCCAGGACGCCTTGTCCGTGATCGACGGCACCTCGCGATACATGTTGAAAAGCTCGCCCTCGTCGAGCCCGAGCGATTCCACAATGTACTGGAACGTGTGCGTGTGGACGGCCTCCTCGAAGGCTTGGCGCAGCAGGTACTGCCGGCACTCGGGATTGGTGAGGTGGCGGTAGATCGCGAGCACGATGTTGTTCGCGACGAGGCTCTCCGAGGCGGCGAAGAAGCCGAGATTGCGCTTCACCATGCGCCGCTCGTCCTCCGTCAGGCCGTTCGCCGACTTCCACAGCGCGATGTCGGCCTGCATGGAGACCTCGGTCGGCATCCAGTGGTTGTTGCAGGCCGAAAGATACTTCTCCCAGGCCCAGCCGTAGCGCATGGGCAGAAGCTGGTTCACGTCGGCGCGCGCGTTGATCATCCGCTTCTCGGAGACCGAGACGCGGCCGCCGTTGCGATCGACGGCCTCGGTGCCAGTCGCCGTGGGTGGCCCGAGATCGGGGATGGGCGTGGCGTCGGTGGCGGTGTCGTTCCAGTCGAGCATCGGGTCGTCTTTCGAAAGCGGGGGGACGGCCCGCCGCCATTCGGCGGGACCGGGGAAGAGAAGGGGAAGCGCACGGGCCTACTGGCAGGCCTCGCACTCGGGATCGTCGATCCGGCAGGCCTTGCCCCAGGCCTCGTCCGGCACGCGGATCTCCGCAGACGCCCCCGCCAGCGGCGCGGCCGAGACGGCGTTGAGCTTGCCGTCCGTTCCCTTCAGGGTGGACTTCTCGACATGCGTCGCCGAGCGCGTGCGCAGATAGTAGGTCGTCTTCAGGCCCCGCTCCCATGCGAGCCGGTAAAGCGCGTCGAGCGCCTTGCCGGACGGGGCGGCAAGGTAGAGGTTCAGGGACTGCGCCTGGTCGATCCATTTCTGGCGCCGGGCGGCGGCCTCGATCAGCCAGGCCGAGTCGATCTCGAAGGCCGTGGCATAGAGGCGCTTCAGGTCCTCCGGCACGCGGTCGATGGGCCCAAGCGAGCCGTCGTAATATTTGAGGTCCGACACCATGACCTCGTCCCAGAGCCCCCTCGCCTTCAGGTCGCGGACCAGCGCGGCGTTCACCACCGTGAAATCGCCCGACATGTTCGCCTTGACGAAGAGGTTCTGGTAGGCGGGTTCGATCGACTGCGACACACCACAGATGTTGGAAATCGTCGCCGTCGGCGCGATCGCCATCGTGTTGGAGTTGCGCATGCCGATGGTTCGGACACGCTCCCTCAAGGCCGCCCAGTCCAGCGTCGCCGAGCGGTCGAGATCGAGCGTGCCGCCGCGCGCCTCGGCCAGGAGTTCGAGCGAGTCGATCGGCAGGATGCTGCGCGACCAGAGCGAGCCGTCGAAGGAGGGGTAGCGGCCACGCTCGGCGGCGAGGTCCACCGAGGCGGAGATCGCCTCATAGCTCAGCGCCTCCATGCTCGTGTCGGCGAAGGCCACCGCCGCCTCGCTGGCATAGGCGAGCCGCAGCGCCTGGAGCGCGTCCTGAAAGCCCATGAGGCCGAGGCCGACCGGACGGTGCCTGAGGTTCGACGCCCGCGCCTCGGGGATCGTGTAGAAGTTGATGTCCACGACATTGTCGAGCATGCGCATCGCGGTCTTCACCGTTTGCGCGAGGAGCGAGCGGTCAAGCCCTTCGGAGTTGACGTGGCTCGCGAGGTTCACCGAGCCGAGATTGCAGACCGCGACCTCGGAGGCGGAGGTGTTGAGGGTGATCTCGGTGCACAGGTTGGACGAGTGCACGACACCGACATGGCCCTGCGGCGAGCGGATGTTGCAGGGGTCCTTAAACGTGATCCAGGGATGGCCGGTCTCGAACAGCATGGTCAGCATGCGCCGCCAGAGATCGACCGCCTTCACGCGGCGGTGGACGCGGATTTCTCCGCGCGCGGCCCTGATCTCATGCCCTTCGTAGGCCTCAGTGAAGGCCCGCCCGTAAAGGTCATGCAGGCCCGGCACCTCGTCGGGCGAGAACAGGGTCCAGTCGCCGTTCTCCGCCACGCGCTGCATGAAAAGATCCGGCACCCAATGCGCCGTGTTCATGTCGTGCGTGCGCCGGCGGTCGTCGCCCGTGTTCTTGCGCAGGTCGAGGAACTCCTCGACGTCGATATGCCAGGTCTCGAGAAAGGCGCAGACCGCGCCCTTGCGCTTGCCGCCCTGGTTGACGGCGATGGCCGTGTCGTTGGCGACCTTCAGGAAGGGCACGATGCCCTGGCTCTGGCCGTTGGTGCCCTTGATGTGGGCGCCAAGGCCGCGCACCGGCGTCCAGTCGTTGCCTAAGCCCCCGGAATATTTAGCAAGCAGCGCGTTGTCCTTCACCGCCTTGAAGATGCCCCCGAGATCGTCGGCGACGGTGGTGAGGAAGCAGGAGGAAAGCTGCGGGCGCGGGGTCCCGGCGTTGAACAGCGTCGGGGTCGAGGCCATGAAGCGGAAGCTCGACAGAAGCTCGTAGAACTCGATGGCGCGGGCTTCGCGATCGACCTCGCGCAACGCCAATCCCATGGCGACGCGCATGAAGAACCATTGTGGCAGCTCGAAGCGGACCCCTTCCGTCTGGAGGAAGTAGCGGTCGGTGAGCGTCTGCAGGCCGAGGAACTGGAAGAGATTGTCGCGCTCCGATGTCAGCGCCGCAGCACATCGCGCCACGTCGAAGCGGGCAAGCTCGGGATCGATCAGCCCGGCCGCGATGCCCCGGTCGAGATAGGCCGGGAAGGTCTCGGCGTAGAGCGCCGCCATGTCGGCCTGCGTCGCCGTCCTGGGCGAGCCGGCGAGGAACGACAGGGCCTCGCCGCGCAGCTTGTCGAGAAGAAGCCGGGCCGAGGCGAAGGCATAGTTCGGCTCGGTCTCGATCAGGGTCCGCGCCGCCATGACAGGCGCCTCGGCGAGTTCGCTGAGCCTCAGCCCGTCGTAGAGATTGCGCCGCGTCTCAACGAGGATCGCATCCGGCGACACGCCGTCGAGGCCGTCGGATGCTTCCGTCACGACGCGGGCCAGCCGGGCCTCGTCGAGAGGCGCGAGGGAGCCGTCCGCCTGCCGCACGGACAACGCGGGCGCGGCTTGTGTTTGCGACGCGGTGGCCTGCGCCGCGCGGGCGCGGGCGTGCTCCTCGCGGTAGAGGACATAGGCGCGGGCGACCTTCGGATGCTCCGAGCGCATCAGCGCGAGTTCGACCTGGTCCTGGATGTCCTCGATGTGCAGGAGGCGGTCGCCGCCCGAGCGACGAGCGAGCGCGGCGACGACCTCGTCGGTCAGGCGCCGCACCGTGTCGTGGACGCGGGTGGAGGCGGCGGCCTGCCGCCCCTCGACGGCAAGGAACGCCTTGGTCATCGCGACTGCGATCTTCGAAGCGTCGAACCCTGAGACGGCGCCATTGCGGCGCAGGACGCGCGCTGCCAGCGAAGATGCGAGATCGGCTGCATCGGCATCGACGGACAGGGCCGGAAACGGCGACGGCAAGGCTGCGGAAGACGGAAGAAGAGACATTCGGCTGCTCCAGCGAGTGGAGGCAAAGGCCGAGCGGACGCATGCAAAACGGCGCAGGAGACCCTGGACCGAGGGACCCAAGCCGCGACAGGCACACGATCCACCGGGACACCCCGCCCAGGGAAGGTTCAAGCAAGTCGCGGCAGGTCTCCTGGCTCGCGGGTCAAACGCCTTCCGTCCGGCCTTCCCGGAGCTTCGCTCCAGTGGCGCGGATTGGACGAAGGGCTCGCCGCTTACAGTTGCGGGGGCAGCCCCGGCCTCGCCGTTCCATCTCTGGATCAGCTCACCGGGTTCCCTCTTAGCCACCACATCTTGCGACGCGGCGGACCGTGACTGCCGCATATGGTGCGGCAACCACCCGGTGAGTCAACGCGCTCTCGGCCCTTATCCCCAAATCCGGCTTGCGGTGAGTCCCGCCCCGTCGAGATCATGACGGACAGGGAAACCCAGGGTGACGCTGACGTCTCGGGATGGCGCTGCCGTCGAGAAGGAGTGCATTGCCTTGGCGGCGCGACGAACCAGACGAGTTCGAACAAAGGGAAAACGGTTAATCCACAGGCACCCCATACCGCGTCGGCACGGGCAGGGCATTCTTCTCCGAAAGACCGTCGCGAACGGCCTCGCAAACGGCTCGCAGCGGTTCAACCCAAGGCGTGATGGCGTCCGGGCAGCCGATCCGTAAGAGAAACCCGTCTTCGTTCGCGTAGGCAATCCGACCGATGGGGAGGAGGTTCGCCGATCTCAGCTCCTTCCAAGTCTGAACAACGCGCCATCCTATCACAGACGCGGTGTCCTCCGTGGAGGTCTCCTCTGTTACGAGCGGCAGTCCGATGCTTTGCGAAGTTGGTCGGGTGCAGTCCTCCGTCCGGCCTGTTGGTGCATCCCGAGCCAGTTGATGACGCTGGTGGGCTGGCGAAGACCGTCCCCAACTGCTTTGCAGGCCATGATGCCTCCGACCTCGAAGAGGTTGGCAGAGCCTTCCCGAAAGCGGATGCACGATCGTTCGGATTGCCGATGTAGCCCGCAAGTGATACAGACCTGTCTCACCTACAGGGACAAGCGAGCCGATGATGTCCGACAAGCGGCAGCAGATCGTGGAAACCGCCTATCGCCTGTTCCGCGCGGACGGCTACCATGCGGTCGGCATCGACCGGATCATCGCGGAAGCGGGCGTGGCGAAGATGACGATGTACCGCCACTTCCGAGCCAAGGACGAGTTGATCTGCGCTGTCCTGCGCTTTCGCGCCGAGCGCTTCGAAAGGCAGCTCGACCGTCTGGCCGACGTTGCGCCGAACGCCGCCGCTCGGATCGAAACGATCGTCGGCTGGTACGAGCGATGGTTCGCCCGGCCCGACTTCCATGGCTGCGCCTTCGCCCATGCGCTGGCTGAGTACGGCGATCCCCGCCATCCCGTCTTTCAGGCGGCCTCCGCCCAGAAGGAGGCGTTCGAGGCGCGGCTGCGCGCGCTTCTGCTGGCGGAAACCGACAAGGCGCAGGCGACGCGAACCGCAGCGGTGCTCGCCATGCTCTTCGAGGGCGCCACCCTCAAGGCGCAGATGGGCCGGGCCGAGGAGGCGATCCGCGGGCTGCGGGATGGCACGCAGGCGCTTCTCGCCCGGGCGGGCATTCGCTCGTGAGTCCGCTCGTCATCGGCCTCGCTCTCTCGGCCGCGTTCGCCCATGCCTCGTGGAACGCTTTCCTGCGCTCGGGCGCCGACCGCTTCTGGGTCGTCACCGTGATGAGCCTGACGATGGTTCCCGTGGCGCTGCCCTTCGCCTTGCTCCTGCCCCTGCCGCCCGCCGGCGCCTGGCCGTTTCTCCTGCTCTCCTCGCTCCTGCAGACCGGCTACAGCCTGTTCCTCGTGGCCGCCTATCGCCACGGCGATCTCGGGCAGGTCTACCCGATCGTGCGCGGCACGGTGCCCGTTCTGGCGACGATCGGCGGCTTCGTTCTCGCGGACGAGGTCTTGTCGCCGACCAGCGTTTTGGGGATCGCCTTGATCGTCTGTGGCATCCTGGGTCTGGTCGTGGGACGCGGGCAGGTCGCCGGGAGACCGCTCCTCTGGGCGCTGGCGACTGGCGCACTCGTTGCCGCTTACGCGACCGTCGATGCGCTGGGCGTGCGCCATGCCGGCGACCCGATCGGCTACACCGCCTGGATCTGCCTTTTCTACGGCGCCTTTCTGCCCCTCGCCTTCCGGCTCACGCGCGGGGCGCTTCGGATCGACCCTCGCTCAGTGGAAACCTGGAGGGCCGCCGGCGGCGGCGTGGTTTCGCTGGTCGCCTATGTCCTGGTGGTGACGGCTTTTTCGCTGGGGCCCACAGGGCCGGTCACGGCCCTTCGCGAGACGAGCGTCGTGTTCGCGGCCCTGATCGGCGCAGCCTTCCTGGGCGAGAGACTGACGATGCGTCGGCTTGCCTCCTGCCTCGCCGTCGCCCTTGGCGCCGTCTTCATCGGCCTTCGGGGGTAACGAGGTGGTCCACTCCGGTCCCGCAGCGGATCGTCCCGTTTGCACCCTTCCCACCTCCGAAATCTTACTCCCCAGCATTCGTCACGCCGCCAGTCTGGGCCGCGCCATGGCCTCGCGAAGGGTGCGCACGAGTTCATCGAACGCCGCGCCGCGTGCGCCATCGGCCCGATGCAAGGTGATGGCGTAGCTCGGCAGCGGCGGCAGGCCGGCATCCGGCGCGACGATGTCGAGATCGGCGGGAACGGTGGTGGCGAGCCAGGCCGACACGGCCATGTCCATGCGGACCATCGTTCGCGTCGCGTCGAGCCCGCCGTTCTCGAACACCATCCGGCTGGCGCGTTCCGCCTGCGCCAGCGCGGCCAGGACGGCGGGCCTGAACACGCAGGTCTCGGCCACCAGCGAGATCGGCAACGGGCTGCGAAGCGGCGCCTGGCCCGCCCGTGCCGAGACCCAGACGAGGCGGTCGATCGCCAGCGTCTCGCCGCTGGCCGACCCGGTCTCTTCTTCGACCACCGCGATGTCGATGCGTCCCTCCCCGATCAGGTCGAGAAGGTCGGGCGAGGATGCGCAGGTGAGCGAAAGGTCGATGCGTGGGAAAGCCTCACAGTATTCCTTCAGGGCACTGGCGAAGCAGGGGCCGATGAGATCGAAGGGCAGGCCGAGCCGCACCGGGCCGGAGGCGACGCCACCTTCGATCTCCGACCAGATCTCGTCGTTGGCGGCGATCAGCGGACGCACGCGCCGCAGGAGGCGCTCGCCGGCGGGCGTCAGGCGCAGTCCGCGCGGATCGCGCAGCAACAGGGCGTCGCCCACCATCCCTTCGAGCCGCGCGATCTGCTGGCTGATCGCCCCTTGCGTGAGATGCAGGCGCTCGCTCGCGCGCGTCATGCTGCGCTGGTCCGCCACGGTCGCGAAGGTTCTGAGAAGAGCGATGTCGAGGTTTCGGGTCATGCGTCATTAATGATGCTAATGCCGGTCTTTAGCAAGATTAGCTTTGCTGCATGACCACCAGCCGATAGTGGGGCGGCAGGTTCTGCTGGAGCGGTCTCAATGGATACAATGGCGCCCCTCGTCCTCTTCGCCCTCGTCTCGACCATCAGTCCGGGTGGAGCGACGACCCTTGCAACCATCTCCGGCGCCAATTTCGGCTTCCGTCCCTCCCTTCCCCTCATCGCCGGCATCGCGGCGGGCCTCGCTTCGATGGCGGCGCTGGCCGGGTTCGGTCTGGCCGGGCTCCTTCTCGCGCTGCCCTCGCTCACCCTCGCCATGAAGGCTTCCGGTTCGGCCTATCTGCTCTGGCTGGCGTGGCAGACTGCGCGACGGGGCGCCCCGCGCCTGGACGGCAATGCGCGGCCGAGCGGCTTTCTCGCAGGCGTCTGGATGCTCTGGCACAATCCGAAGGGCTGGGCGATGACGACGGGAGCGGCGGCCTCCTTCGTGGCTGTCGCCTCCGGCCCGGTGCAACTCGGCGCACTTCTGGCCGCCGTCTTCGGCCTTCTCGCCCTCGCCTCGCTCGCGCTGTGGTGCGCGGCGGGCCTGGTTTTGGCGCGGGCCATGCGTGGCGATCGGCACTGGCGAAGGCTCAACAGGCTGCTCGGCCTGCTCTTGGCCCTCTCCATGGTGCCCGTCTGGCTTTAAGAAAGGGATTACGGATGGACCCGATCAACCTGATCGCCGCCTTCGACGCCGTCACGCAGCACTGGTCGCCCAAAGTGGTCGGCCGGGTCAACGACCAGTATGTCAAACTCGCCAAGGTGCTGGGCGAGCTGGCTTGGCACAGGCACGACGAGGAGGACGAACTCTTCCTCGTGGTGCGCGGCCGCCTGCGGATTGAGTTCGAGGGCGGCGCGGAGCGCGTGCTCGAGGCCGGCGAGTTCTGCGTCGTACCCAAGGGCGTCCTGCACAACCCCGTCGCCGACGAGGAATGCTGGATCGTGCTGATCGAGACCGTCACGACGAAGCACACCGGCGATGTCGACACGCCGCTGACGAAGACGATCGAACAGCAATTGGCGTGAGGTGGCCCGACGGAAGAGCTTCGCGGAGGCGGCGTCACGGTTCGCCGGCCTGCCGAGCCCGCTGGCGAACGACGGGGCAGGCCAACCATCCTGATCCTGCCGCCATGGATGCGGCGGTGCGGGCGCGCCTCCACGAAACCTTCACCGAACCCACACCGGTTCTGGACAAAAAGGAGCGAGATTGCCCTTTGAACGGGGGCGGCGATGCTCGCAAGACACTTCACCATCACATGCATACTCGTCGCCATGATGGGCCTTGGCGTGTCCATCCTGATCGACAAGGGTCGTGATCGCCCATTGCGGCCGCGCTGCGAGTGCTCGTCGCTCGCATGCCTCTGCCACACGGGCCGGTGATCGGTCACGAGGAGTCCATTGGGCAACCTCCGCCGACGATCAGGACGCGAAACCACGCCCGACCGCAAGAAGGTTCAGTCCATGCGCGGCTTTCCCCTTTCCATCGCCTTCGCTCTGCTTCTTGCCGGCACGCTTGCGCCCTTCGCGACCGAGGCGAAGGCGGGCGTGGTGCGGGTGGCGGTCTATCGCGGCCCGGCGGGCTGCGAGGGCTGCTCCGAAACGGTCGGGGAAGCGATCCAGAGCCTCGGCTCCCGATATCGCGTCGACTTCGTCGGCCCTGCGGAGGCGATCGACATCACGCCGGAGACGCTGCGACGCTACGATGTCTATGTCCAGCCGGGCGGCGGACAGGACATTCCGGCAGCGTTCGCGAGCTTCGGCGATGCGCGCGTCGAGGCGATCCAGACCTATGTCGCCGGCGGCGGGCGCTATCTCGGCCTTTGCATGGGCGCCTATCTCGCCAGCGGCTACGGGCTCGGCCTCATCGAGCAGGACCTCGATTCCGAGGTCGGACGCCCCGGCTTCCCCGTGGAGACGATCGAAAGCACGGCGGTCTCGACGCGCTGGAACGGACAAACGCAGACCGTCTTCTTTCAGGACGGGGCCTATCTACCGAAGGCCCGCAACGATCCGGGCTTCCGAACGATCGCGACCTACGAGAACGGCGACATCGCGGCGGCGCGCTACACGTTCCGCCGTGGCGTCGTGGTGCTCAGCGGCCCCCATCCCGAAGCGGACGAGAGCTGGTTCGAGGAGAACGGCATTCCCCTCGCCAAGATGCCGGGCGACGATCTTCTGCGCTCACTCTTCATGCAGCTCGGCGGATAAGCGACGGAACAGGCTTCCCCAGTCGGCCCCCGCGCCGATCCGGGCGCGAGGCGATGGGGTCAAAGCCAACGCTGTCTCATCCTCACGATGATCGACATCGAGCGGCGGCGCTTATGCGCGCCCGCTGCGGCCTTCGCGGGCGCTCGTGCGACTTCTGTCGAAGTGGCTTATATATGCCAGAGGCGCCTTTGACGCTTCCCATCCCGTTCATTCCGGTTGAGACAGCATGCTTCCACTGATCATTCGCAACGCCAGCACCGATGACGAACCCCGCGTCGCCGAACTCTGGCGGGAGTGCGGCCTGGTTGCGAGCTACAACGATCCCGCCGCGGACTTCCGTTTCGCCTTGGCGGGCGAGGCATCGGACGTGCTGGTGGGCCAGGACGAAGCGGGACATGTCGTCGCCAGCGTCATGGTCGGTCATGACGGCCATCGCGGCTGGCTCTACTACGTCGCCGCCGATCCAGCGGCGCAAGGGCAGGGCTTCGGTCGTCGGATGGTCGAGGCCGGCGAGGCGTGGCTTCGCGAGCGCGGCGTCGTGAAATTGCAGCTTCTGGTGCGGGAGACAAACACGAAGGTCGTCTCCTTCTACGAGCACCTTGGCTTCGAGGTCGCGCCGCGAACCGTGATGGCGAAATGGCTCATCGAGACCCCCTGACAGTCGGGTAAAACGCGATCATCGCGTCTCGATCGGTTTAAGCCCCACCACCTCATGCCTCGGCGGCATGGGGCGGGACACGCGAAAGATACCGCGTGAGGTGAACCAGGGCCTGCGAGGCGGCGGGAGAGAGCTTGCGGCCTTTGCGGACCAGGAGATGCATCTCGGCTCCGCTCATGATTTCGCTCTGGATCGGCAGGGCCAGAACCTCGCCTGAGCGGATCTCATCCTGCATCACCAGGGCCGGCATGAAGGTGGCGCCGAGGCCCGCCAGCACGAAAGCGCGAAGACCGGCGAGCGAGTTGGTGACGACCTGCGGCGCGAAGCGAACGCGCTCGATAAACTCCACGACCTCCACCGCCTTCTGCAGGCCGAAGCCGGTTTTGAGGAGCGCCAGCGGAAACTCCAGAAGGTCGGGCACCGAGAGCGACGTGCGGCCCCTCACCAGGGGATGGTCGGCCCGCACGATCAGCTCGATGGGCAGCGGCCGCGTGTGAACGGCGCGCAGCGCGGGATGGGGCTGCGAATTGTGGGCGATGGCGATCTCGAACTCGTCGCTCGCAACGCCCTGCACCATGGCGTCCACGGTCATGGCCTCGATGCGCAGCACGACCTCGGGGTGCTGGCGCAGGAAGGCGGCGACGGGCTGGCGCAGGAGATCGACCAGAAACCCCTCGCCCGTCGCGATGGCGACCGAGCCCGAGCGCAGGTCCCGAAGGTCGCCGAGCTTGGCCAGAAAGTCGTGGCTGTGGATATGCCGCTCGCGCACGAAGCTGAAGAGCATGCGCCCCGCCTCGGTCGGGCGCATCTGCCGCCCCACCCGGTCGAACAGGGAGACACCGAGCTGGCGCTCGAGTTGGGCGATGTGACGGCTCACCACGGAGGCGTCCATCTCCAGCCGCTCCGCCGCCGAGCGCACGCCGTCGCAGGCCACGACCTCGTAGACGACGCGTAGGCGACGCTCGTCCAGAAGGGTCAAAGGGTTCGCATTCCGTTGCATCATGTGCAACGATAAGGTCTATCGGTGTCATTGATCAATGGCAGTGCAGCCAGAAAGATGCGTATCGAAGAGGCATTCGACTGGGATGGCTCAACGGCATGGATCTCAGATGAAACTCTTCATCGCCGCTCTCGGAACCGAGACGAACACATTCTCTCCCATTCCCACGGGCCGGTCCGCCTTCGAAGACGATCTCTACCTCCTGTCAGACGCGTCCCGCACCTCCCGGCACTGGTTCGCCGGCCCGATGCGCGAATGGCGACGGCTCGGCGAGGCCGAGGGCTACGAGGTCGTGGAGAGCCTGTCGGCCTTCGCCCAGCCCGCCGGCCCGACCCGCCAGGACGTCTGGGAAGAACTGCGCGACCGCATTCTCGCCGATCTCGACGCGGCGGGTCCGGTCGACATGGCGCTGCTTCAGCTGCACGGGGCGATGGTGGCTGACGGGGAGCCCGACTGCGAGGGAGAGCTGCTGCGCGCGATCCGGGCGCGCCTCGGGCCGGAGGCCATCGTCGGTGTCGAGCTCGACCTCCATTGCCACCTGACGGACCGTATGGTGAGCGCCGCCAGCGTCGTGCTCGCCTACAAGGAATATCCCCATATCGACGTAGACGACCGGGCCCGCGACCTGTTTCAGCTGTGCCACGACGCGCGCGCGGGGCGGACCCGGCCCGTCGTCGCGGTGGCCGACTGCCGGATGCTCGGCGTCTGGCGCACGCCGCAGGAGCCGGTGCGCGGCTTCGTGGATCGGATGAGCGCGGCGGAAGGAAAGGACGGCGTTCTCTCCCTCTCCTTCGTGCATGGCTTTCCCTGGGCGGATGTGCCCGAGGTCGGCGCCAAGATCATCGCCGTGACGGATGGCGACGCGCATCTGGCGCGGCGCACCGCCAGCCATCTGGCCGAGGAAATCTGGACCCTTCGCGATCGGACCACCGAGCGGCTGCTGGGCCTGGACGAGGCCGTGCAAATGGCCCTCTCGCCGCCCGACGGGCTGACGGTGCTGGCCGATGTCTCCGACAACGCAGGAGCGGGATCGGCGAGCGATTCCACGTTCCTTCTGCGCGCCTTGGTGAACGCGGGCGCGCGGCGCTGCCTCACCGGCTGCTACTGGGACCCGGTCGCCGTGCGCATCTGCATGGACGCGGGCGAAGGCGCGCGCTTGTCGCTGCGCATTGGCGGCAAGACCAGCCCGATGTCGGGCGATCCCGTGGATCTGCATGTGCGCGTTCTCGCGCTTCGGCGGGACGCTTTCCAGACCTTCGGCAATGGCAAGCAGGCCATGGGCGACACGGTGCTTCTGGAGGCGGACGGCCTGCATCTCGTCCTCAACGCGCTGCGCACGCAGACCTTCCATCCCGATGCCTACACGCAATTCGGCGTGGCCCTGCGCGACTACGACACGGTGTTCGTCAAGTCCGCGCAGCACTTCAACGCCGGCTTCGCGCCGGAGGCCGATCGCGTCGTCTATGTCGGCGTCGAAGGCAGCGCATCGCCGGACTTCGCCTCGCTCCACCTGCCGAGCGCCGCGCGCCCGCTTTGGCCGATCGTCGACAACCCGTTCGCCATCGACCCGATCCGGCAGGGGGCGGCATGAGCGAGGGCGCGCCGCTTCTGCAGCTGCGCGGCATCGCCAAGAGCTATGGCGCGCACCGCGTCCTGTCGGGAGTCGATCTCCAGCTCGACCGGGGCGAGTCCATCGCGCTGATCGGCGAGAACGGGGCGGGAAAATCGACCTTCTCGCGCATCCTGACGGGTGTGGCGCAGCCGGACGAGGGCGAGATCCTCCTGGACGGAGAGCGCGTCAGCTTTTCCGCGCCGCGCGCCGCGCTCGCCAAGGGCATCGCCTTCATTCCGCAGGAGCTGGCCTATCTGCCCGACATGAGCGTGGCGGAGAACATCCTTCTCAACCAATGGCCCGCCCGCGCCGGGATGACGCGCCGCGCCGCCAGCATCGCGCGGGCAGAGGACGAGTGCCGGCGCTACGGCATCGACCTCGGCGACCTCTCGCGCCGCATGGGCGACCTCAAGCTCGCCGACCGTCAGATCGCCGAAATCGCCAAGGCGCTGACGCGCCGCGCGCGGCTCATCGTGCTGGACGAGCCGACGGCGGCGCTGAGCGAAGCCGAGAGCCGGGCGCTCTTCGCCATTCTCGGGCGGCTCAACGCCGAAGGCGTCGGCATCATCTACATCTCGCACCGGATGGACGAGGTCTTCGGCTTCAGCCACCGCGTCGCGGTGCTGCGCAACGGCTCGGTGGTGGCCGTGCGCCGACCGGCCGAGACGACGCCGGGCGAACTCATCGCCGACATGCTGGGGCAGGCCGCCGGCGAGGCCGTTCATCGCGGTGGGGCAGAGGCCCCGCGAGGCGAGCCGGTTCTACGTCTTGCCGACTGGCGCCATGGCGGCACGGTGGCGCTCCACGGCGTTTCGCTGGAGATCGGACGCCACGAAATCGTCGGCCTCTACGGCTTGCGCGGCTCGGGCACCGATCTTCTGGCCGAAGGGCTCGGCGGCCTGCGACCGGAGATGTCGGGCGAACTCGTCTTGAACAACGTCGCCCGGCCTCCCTTCCGCTCGCCCCTCGAAGCGAGGCGGGCCGGCGTCGCCTATCTCCCCGCCGAGCGCAAGCGCAACGGGCTCGTGCTGGGCCACGCCATCCGCAACAATCTCTCGGCCATGGTGCTGAAGCGCCTGTCGCGCTTCGGTTTCCTGCGGCAGGGGGCGGAGCGGCGGGCGGCGGGGGACGTCGCCAAGCGCTTCGACGTGCGCTGCCGCAGTATCGAGCAGCCCGTGGGCGAGCTCAGCGGCGGCAACCAGCAGAAGGTGCTTCTGGCCTCGCGCATGGCGGCCGACCCCGACGTGCTTGTGCTGCACGAGCCGACGCGCGGCGTCGATGTCGGCGCGCGCGTCCAGATCCATCATTTTCTTTCGGAAAACGCCTCGCGCGGCTGCGCGACGCTCCTCGTCACCTCCGATCTGGAGGAAGCGGTGGCGATCAGCGACCGGCTGCTCGTCATGCGCGAAGGGCGGATCGTCGGCACGCTGACCGGCGCGGGCAAGACGCAGGGCGCGGCCGTGGCGCTCGCGGCAGGACAGGACCTCGACCCCTCATGAACGACACCCCGATCATGTCCGCCACCGCCCCGCCGTCGGGCTTCGAGGCCAATCGCGCCAAAGCGGTCCGCCGCCTCGTGCAGACGCTGGGCATCGGCTTCTTCTACATCCTGGTTCTCGTTTTCTTCTCGATCGCCAGCGGCAATTTCTTCACCTATTCCAACGCCCTCAACATCCTGACCAATGTCGCGGTCATCGGCATCGTGGCGCTGGGACAGGCGCTGACGATCATCTCGGGCGGCTTCGACCTGTCGGTGGGCGGCACCATGCCGCTCGGCGCGGTTCTCTTCGCTCTCTTCTCCAACGCGGGCTACGGCTTTCCCTTGTCCTCAGCCCTGGTGCTGGCCGCCGGGGCCTGCGTCGGCCTGTTCAACGGGTTGGTCATCACCAAGCTGAAGATCAACCCGCTGATCGCGACGCTCGGAACGCTTTCGATCACGTCGGGCCTCGCCTTCACCGTGTCGGACGGCGTCACCATTCCGCTCACCGACGCGGCCGACGGCTGGCTCGCCGACTTCGCCTTCAACGGCGTCTCCTATTACCTCCTGGCCTTCGCGGTTCTGGCCGGCGCCATGGCGGTGCTTCTGCGCTTCACGCTGTTCGGGCGGATGCTCTATTCCGTCGGCGGCAATCGCGAGGCCAGCCATCTCGCCGGCATCCGCGTCGATGCGGTGACGGTCGCGGTCTACATGATCTGCGCCGCGCTCTCGGCCTTCGCCGGCATCGTCATCGCCAGCCAGCTTCTGGCGGGCTCGGCCACGGTCGGCTCGGACGCCGCCCTTTCCTCCATCGCGGCCGTGGTTCTGGGCGGCGCCTCGCTGACGGGCGGCATCGGCGGCATCGGCGGAACGCTGATCGGCGTCCTCATCCTCGGCACGATCGCCAACGGCATGGTGCTGATGCAGGTGCCGGCCTTCTACCAGCAGATCGCGACCGGCGCGATCCTGCTTCTGGGCGTCGGCTTCGCGCGGCTGCGCGAGAGCCTGTCGCAGCGCGCCGGCTGACCGTCACGGGCGGCGACCGCCCCCCGACCCTCTTCGTCCTCAACCCCGACCCACTGGAGAAGCCGCATGTCCTTCTGGTTCCGCAAAGCCCCTCTCGACCGCCGCCGGCTCCTGCGCGGCGTGGCTGCCGCCGGCCTTCTCGCGGCGCTGCCGCTTTCCTCGGCCTCGGCTCAGGACGCCCCGAAGGATCTCCACTTCTCCTTCGCCAACATCCAGGAGCAGGGCGAACTCTTCAAGCAGCTGGGCGACGGCCTCGCCAAGGCCGCCGATGTCGCCGGCATCAAGCTGTCGCGCTACAACAACAAGGCCGACGGCCCGACCACCAGCAACAACGCCCGGCTGATGGTGCAGGAAAAGCCCAACGTCATCATCGAATATACCGGCGTCGAAGGCATCGGCGCCTCGCTCAAACGCACCTTCGACCAGGCCGGCATTCCCTTCATCGCCGTCAACATTCCCGTGCCGGGCGGCCACTGGTTCAACCTCGTCAACAAGGAACTCGGCCAGGACGCGGCGAAGATCGTCGTGGACGCCGCCAAGGCCAAGGGCTGGACCGGCGCCGACACCACCGTCATCGTCGCCCAGGCCGCCTTCGCGGGCGTCGAGGTGAACGACTGCGTGCGCTATTTCTACACGACCGCGGCCGAGATGATGGGTCTCGACAAGGTCGAGCCCGCCGAGATCACCGCCAAGACCACGACCATGGGCAAGACCGGCATCCAGGTGGACGGCGAGGGCACGCTGGAAGACACCTACGCGGCGGTTAAGAACGTGCTGCAAACGGTGCCGCAGGACCGGCACATCCTCCTCTTCGCGGTCAACGACGACTCGGCCATCGGCGCGTGGCGCGCCGTCACCGAATCCGGGCGCGCCGACAAGGCGTTGATCGCGGGTCTCGGCGGATCGGTCGCGGCTCTGAAGGAGCTTCGCACCAACGCGAACTGGGTCGGCGAAGGCTCGATCTTCATGTCGGACTGGGGCCAGTACATCATGGCGATGGGCGTCGCGATCACGCAGGGCGTGACCCCGCCGGCGCTCACCAAGTCGCCCCAGATCGTGCTCTCGAAGCAGACGGTCGACAAGTATTACGACGCGAACGGCAAGGTCATCCTCCTGCCCCCGCTCGTACCGGAAAACGCCTATCTGAAGGACACGGGCGTTCTTCAGAAGTTCAAGAACGTCGAAGGGCTCTGATAATCTTCAAACGGCGCGGCGCTTGCCGCCGCGCCGTTTCTACCAGAAGGGGAACGGGATGGAACCGCTGGAGACGAACGGGCTGGGCGACGAGACCTGCGGGCGGCTTTCGCTGTTCGCGAAGGACCTGTCGACCGGGCGCACGATCGAGGCCGATGCGGACCGCGTGATGGGCACGGCGAGCTGCATCAAGCTCTTCATCCTGATCGAGCTTCTGCGCCGCGTCAGCGCGGGAGACCTCGCGCTGGGCGACCGGATCGCGGTGCACGCGCGGCAGCAGGTCGGCGGCTCCGGCATCCTGAAGGCCCTGTCGGCCGGGCTCGACATGACGCTGCGCGACGCCGCCGTCCTGATGATGGCGCTCAGCGACAACACCGCGACCAACATGTTGATCGACCTCCTCGGCCTGGAGCGGATCAACCGGACCGCCACCGAGCTCGGCTGCGCGCACACGCGGCTGATCAACCGGATCGACTTCAAGGCGATCGGCGGCGACATCACCAAACTCGCGGTCGGCACCACGCGCGACTTTGCCCTCGCGCTGGAACGCATCGCCAGCGGAACGCTGTTCTACGAGACCGCCTCGGCCGCCGCGCTCGACATTCTGAGCTGCCAGCTCCATGTCGATCTTCTGCCGCGCTACCTCTCCTTCAACCCTTACGCAAAAGACCTCGGCGCCAGCCAGGATCTCTGGGTCGCCAACAAGACGGGCTTCTTCCCCGGCTTTCGCGGCGACGTCGCGATCTTCACCCTGCCGGACCGCCGCATCGTCGCCGCCGCCTTTCTGGACGACATCGAAGACCTCTCCTTCGCGCCGGAAAACCCAGGAGCCCGCCGGCTCGGCGAGGTCGGCGCCGCGCTTCTCGCTCGACTCGCCGGATAGGAAGCGAGCCGGGCGGGCCGACTTTTCAACCCGCCATCGATCCATTGGGGGCTGTGCAAGCCCCAATACCGCCTGCCGACAAGCGGACCTTGCACGGGATTACCCCGCGTGGCGGCCGGCTCCATCGTCTCCATAGGTCTGCGACGTTCCCTTGCGGCTTCGCTTGGCCGCGTAGAGCGCGGCGTCGGCCTGGCGCAGCAGGATCTCGCGATCACCGTCAGCGCTCGCGGACCACGCGATCCCGACCGTTCCCGCAACTTTCGCGGTATGTCCGGGTTCGCCGCCGTCGAAGCGCAAATCCCGCAGAAGCGCCTCGACCATCGACATCAGCCCGGAGCGGCCAAGCTCGACCGGCACGATGACCGCGAACTCGTCGCCGCCCAGGCGTGCCGGGAAGCACCCGTCCTGGCCAAGCTTGCGAAGCCGATCGGCCACACGGCGCAGCACGTCGTCGCCCGCCGCGTGGCCCAGCGCGTCGTTGACGCCCTTGAACCCGTCGAGGTCGATCAGGAGCACCGCCAGTTCCTGGCCCTGCGCGCGCGCGTCGTGAAGGCGCTTGTCCAGCACGCGGTTGAACTCCGCCCGGTTGGGAAGCTGTGTCAGATCGTCGGTGCGCGCCTGGTGTCGAAGACGCTCCTCCAGCCTGTGCCGATCCGTGATGTCTTGGACCAGTCCGATAAGGGCGGTGGGACTGCCCTTCGACAACTCGATCTCGCAGGAAACGCGCACGCGGCGCGCGTTGCCCTTGGCCGTCACATAGTCCGTGTCCATCTCGAAGGGCTCGCCCGTATCCAGAGTGCGCAACACCGCATCGAGAAAGCGTGTGCGATCGGGCTCCGGGAAAAAGTTCAGGAGCTCGCCGTTCGGCACGCCGCCGCTGACGGGGAGCTCGTGGATCGCGAAGACGCCATCGGACCAGACCGTCGTGTTCTGGGCGATGTCGTAGCGATACGACCCCATGTCGGCCATACGCTCGGCTTGCTTGAACTGGCGTCGCTCGCGCTCCAGTCGCTCCACCGCCAAACGGCGCTGTTCGGCCGCCTCGGCTGCCCGCAGGGCCACGGCGCGCGCATCGACGAGGGCTTCCGCCAGACAAGCGAGCTTGTTGAGGATGTCGAGGTCGCTGGCCTTCGGCTCGCGCGGCTTGTCGTCGAGAACGCAGAGCGTTCCGATCGTCACCCGGTCGCCGTTCACGAGGCGAACGCGCACCGGCACGCCGGCGTAGAAGCGGATATGCGGCTCGCCCGCCACGAAGGGGCTGGCGGCGAAGCGCGGATCGAGGCTCGCATCGGCAACCATGAGGGGCGCCTCGGTCTCGAACACCACCGTGCACAGAGCCGGGCCCCGCTCGGTCCAGGGCGCCAGCGGGCCGCAGCGCGCCTTGAACCATTGGCGCTCGGGATCGATCAGCGTGACGGACGACATGCTCGTCCCCAGCACCTGCTGCGCGAGCTGGGCCAGCGTATCGAACTCCGCTTCGGGCGGTGTATCCAGCAAGGCGATCTCGGCCAGAGCCTTCTGGCGAAGAGCCTCGCGCTGGGTGTCGGGCATGCGTTGTCCTCAACCGACAGGGGCCATGGGACCGGTAGGCTTGCCCATGCCGGATGCCTACCTTAGAATCTTTAAGGCCGGGTGATTTCGGCCATCACGATAAACGGCGCAAAACGTCGGCTCGCCGCCCCCTGCATCATTCGAGGCGGACGGTTCAAACGACGAGACCGAGGCGCAGAAGGCTTTCGGCGCTCGCCACGATCGCCTCGCGCGCGGAGCGCGGCGACCAGCCGAGAACCCGCCGGGCCTTGGCGCCGCTGGCGTCGCGGCGCTTTGCGGGGTCGCTCGAGGGCTGGCTGGGTTCGAGAAGAGATGCGGCGACGTCGGCCTCGCGGGCGGCCCGCAGCACCCGCAGGCTGCCGTCGCGCGCGGGCGCGATCAACTCGTTCTCGTCCTCCGGCTGGCGTACCGGAAAGGGCGAGGCGACGTGCAGGACCATGTCGCAACCCGCGACGGCCGCTTCCCACCCCGCGTCGCTTAAGAGGTCGGCCGCGGCAAAGGACAGCGGCGCGTCGGCAGCCGCGCCATTGGCCTCCAGAACCGCTCTCAACGACGCTTGCCTGTCGAGATCGCGGAGCGTGGCGCGAACGTCATGTCCCTCGCGAAGCAGTTGAAGAATGCATTGGCCACCCAGGAAGCCGCTGCCGCCGGTGACAAGAACTGTGCTCATGGGATCTCCTTCGCACCGAACTAATCCGCTAGGATCGAGGACTTCAACTAGGATGGATTTCAAGACCTGGGATGAACAACCAGACTATCGAGCCCCGCATCTATGGCGATGACTGCGACGAGTGTACGGGCCCGGAGCCCATCGATGTCATGCACTTCCAGCGCGCGATCCGGGCGATCACCGGCAAATGGAAGATCGAGATCGTGTGCAGCCTCGTCACCGGTCCAAGACGCTTCGGCGAGCTCCGGCGCCTTCTGCCGGGCATCACCCAGCACATGCTGACGGAGCAGCTGCGAGACCTCGCGGCCAATGGCATCGTCATCCCCACGGCCTTCGCCGAGCTCCCCTTGAGGGTCGAATACGAGCTGTCGCAGGCCGGCATAGACTTGATGCCGACCTTCGAAGCGTTGCGGCAATGGTCGCTGAAATACGACGGCCAGCTTGTGGCGCGGTAGCGGGCCGCCACCCCGAAGGACCAATCCTGAGGATGCCGCAAGAGCGGGTGCCGTTCGCTCAAGACCCTAGACCGTCGGCACCGTTCCGCCGTCGATGACATATTCCGTGCCGGTGATCGACGCCGCCCTCGGCGAGACGAGGAAGGCGATCAGGTCGGCGACCTCCTGCGGCTTGGCGGGGCGGCCGAGCGGAATGCCGCCGAGGCTCGCCATGATGATGCGCTTGCCACCCTCGTAGTCCGTGCCCGCCTGTTCGGCGAGGCGCTCCGCCAGCCGCATGGCGGCCTCCGTCTCGACCCAGCCCGGCGAAACGCGCACGACGCGAACGCCCTTCGGCGTAACCTCCTTCGACAGCGCCTTGCTGTAGGTGGCGAGCGCCCCTTTCGCCGCCGCATAGGCGATCGTCGATTCCGGCAGCGGCAGCTCGCGCTGGATGGAGGTCACGTGGATCACACCCCCCGAGCCGCGGTGCGTCATTCCCGGCAGAAAGGCTCGGTCGAGCCGGACCGCCGTCATGAGATTGCGGTTGATCTCGCTCGCCCAGATGTCGTCGTCCAGCGCGGCATAGCCGCCGCCCGGCGCGTTAGACCCGCCCAGGACGTTGACGAGAATGTCTACCCCGCCGAGTTCGGACAAAGCGAAGCGCGCGAACTCGGCGCATCCCTCCGCCGACGTGAGATCGGCGGCCTTGAAGCGCACCGTCTCGGGCAGCCCTTTTGACACCGAGCGCGCCGCTGTTGCGACGGCGGCACCCGCAGAGGCGAGCGCGGTCACCACGGCGCCCCCGACCCCTTTGGTGCCGCCAGTCACCACCGCGCGCAAGCCGGTGAGATCGATCCAAGGCCCGCTCATCACGCAATCTCCAAGGCGGCGATACGGTCGTTGTTCAGGGTGAAGCGGTGGTCGAGAACCACGGGGCTGCCGGGAAAGGCGCCCGTCACCTCCGCCAGCACGATAACAATGCCGTCCGGCGTTTCGACGGAGAGCGGGCGCGCGATAAACGGGGTGCGCGCCATCGTGTCGATGCGCCACGCGCGGATCGCATCGAGGCCCCCGTATGCTCTCGTCTTGTCCCGCACTTTGGCATCCCCGGCGAAGACGCGGGCGAGATCGGCGACGGTGGCGTCCGTCGGCAGCGAGAAGTTGAGCGCAATGAGTTCGGGTAGAAGCGGCATGTCGTCACCAAAGCTTCTTGGTTGTCATGCCCGTGCAGTCGTCCTATCCCGTAGATATGACAAGTACGCACGAAAAAGTCGGGCACTTACCCGGAAGTAAGTCCATGGCACATACCGCGATGACGGCGGCCTCCGGCATCGAGGCGGCGTTCGGCATGCTGGAGGGGCGCTGGAAGCTGGTGATCCTGTTTCACCTCTTCGGCGGCAGGCTTCTGCGCTTCTCGGATCTCGAACGGGCGATCCCCGCCGTCTCGCAGAAAATGCTGATCCAGCAGCTCCGGCAGATGGAGGCGGATGGCATCGTCACCCGTCTCGTGCATCCTCAGGTGCCGCCCAAGGTCGAGTACGGGCTGACCGAATGGGGCCAATCGCTTTGCCCGGCCCTGGACGCGCTTCTGACCTGGGCCGAAGCCAAGCCCTAGAGCATCACCAGGCAAAGCGGACACGCTCTGCCTGGTGGAAGGTTCAAACGTATTTGCGCCAGTCGTGCTCTTCCCGGAAGCCCAATACCTCCCGGATCTTGCGGTTGGAGAGCGGCGCCTCGTTCGGGCCCATCTCGCGCGTCACGGGCACATTGGGGCAGTGCATGGCCAGAAACTCCGTCGTCGGCATGTCCGCGGTAATCGTGTCGTTGGTCGCGTTGAAGACCTGGAAGCCGAGGCCGTCCGTCTCGATGCAGCGATGGACGATCTGGCCGAGATCGCGCGCGTCGATATAGCTCCAGGCGTTTCGCTTGCGCGACATCGGGTCGGCGACGAAGCCGGGAAACTGCGCGTATTCGTGCGGCTCGATCACGTTGCCGATCCGCAACGCGTAGATATCGGCGCCCGAGCGCATGGCGAAGGCGCGCGCGGTCTTCTCGTTGAGAAGCTTCGACAGGCCGTAGCTGTCCATCGGATCGCTGTCGTAATCCTCCTCCAGCGGGAAGGAATGGAAGTCCTTGTCGCCTTCCGCGAAGCAAACGCCGTAGGTGGTCTCCGACGAGGCGATGATGATCTTCCTGACGCCGAGCTTAACCGCCGCCTCGATGACGTTATAGGTGCCGATCGTGTTGATGCGGAAGGTCTCGTTGTCGGGCTTGAGAAGCACGCGCGGCACGGCCGCGAAATGCACCACCGCGTCGGGCGCGGCCGGCAGGCGTCCGGTCTCGTAGCCGTCGAAGCCGAAATGGGTGGAGAGCGCGTTGAACATCTGCCCGTTGTCGGCGATGTCGGCATAGAGCGTGTTTACGCCGGGAACATCGGTCGGCGCGAGGTCGACATTGAGGACGGCGTGGCCCTGGTCGACGAGATATCGCACCGCGTGGCGGCCGGCCTTGCCGGATCCGCCGGTGAAGACGATTCGCTTGCTCATGATGAAGTCCCTTTGATTGGTGCGGACGGCGACGGGCCGTCTCGATGTATCAGGTTCTCGAACGAAGCGTGCGGATGCCGTCGGAGAAAGACGCCAGACTTCGGTCCTCGCCAACCAGAATGGCCAACATCGCGCCCGCCAAGTCCTTCGCCTTCCCGTACCGCTCCTGCGCCATGCCGCCGACATCCCCCCGGCCTCGCGTGGTCGATGTCGAGCCCCTCTCCACATCCTTCGAACGCATTGCCGCCCATGTCGACAGTTTTGTCCACTTGACAAACGGACAAAATCGTCCGATTTCCTGGCTATGTCCAAGCTTCGCATCGACGCCGCCCAGAACCGGGCGGACATTCTCGCCGCCGCCGAGATCGTGTTCGCCGAGCATGGGGTGAACGCGCCTCTCGATCTCGTGCGGCAGCAGGCCGATGTCGGCCGCGCGACGCTTTATCGAAACTTTCCCGATCGCCATGCGCTGCTGGTCGCGCTCTTGGATCGTGCGGTGGAACGGACAGCGGAGCATATCGGCGGCCTCGGCGAGGACCCGAACGCCCTGTTCAGCATTCTCCGGTTCATCGCCGAGACGCTCTGCACCAACACGGCGCTTTCGGACTATTGGCGCGCCGCCTATCCCGAAATGCCCGAGACGGTGCGGGCGCGCGAATGGTTGTTCGATCTCGTCCGCCCTCATCTGGAGCGGGCGATAAAGGCCGGCGTCTGCCGTTCCGACCTGACGATCGAGGACGTGTCGCTGCAGACCAGCATGCTGGGCGCCGCCCTTCGAGGCCGCACGCCGGAGGAGCGCGCGCGTCTGGCCGCCCGCGCCCTGTCCTTCCTGATCGACGGCCTGCGGGCACGGCCCGAGCTGTTATGAAACAGCCCATCCTGCTGGAGACCCCGCCGAATTGGACGGCGGACGAGCGGCCGATGATGCCCGGCTCGCCCGCGACGCCCTACCACCGCCCGCCGGTTCGCCTCGCCTATGCCCTGGTCGGCGTTCTGGTGGGGATCACCGGCGGCCTCGGCAACGCGCTGATCTCGGCCAATCTGCCGCAGATCCAGGGTCATCTCGGCCTCACCCCGGTGGAAGGCGCCTGGTTGCCGGCGGCCTATGTGATGACCAACGTCACGTCGAACCTGATCCTGTTCAAGGCGCGGCAGCAGTTCGGCATCCGGGCCTTTGCCGAGCTCGGCATCTTCGCCTACGTGCTCCTGACCCTCCTCCATCTCTTCGCCGACGACTACGCGACCGCGCTCCTGCTGCGCGCCGTCAGCGGCTTCGCCGCGGCCCCGATGAGCGCGCTGGGCCTCTACTACATCCTGCAGGCCTTTCCGAAGGCCCGGATGGGGTCGGGCCTGTGCATCGCCCTGGCGCTTTCGCAGCTCGCCGTCCCGCTCGCCTGGCTGATCTCGCCCTCGCTTCTGGACATCGGCGACTGGCACGGCCTCTACGTGTTCGAACTCGGCATGGCGCTCTGCTCCATGGCCGCGATGGTGGTCCTGAAGCTTCCGCCGGGGCTGCGCATCAAGGTCTTCGAGCCGCTAGACGTCCTGACGTTCCTTCTTCTCACCCCGGCCGTGGCGTTGATCGGCGCGGTTCTGGCGCAAGGCCGCGTCCAATGGTGGCCGGACCATCCCTGGATGGCCTTCGCGTTGGCGGCGGCGTTCCTCCTGATCCTCATCGCGGGCTTCATGGAGCATTACCGGGAGAACCCGCTGATCCAGACGCGGTGGCTGGGCGCCGCCGCGACGCTTCGCTTCGCGCTCGGCGCGCTCGGAATCCGGTTGCTCCTGTCGGAACAGACCTATGCGGCGACCGGGCTTCTGCGGACCCTCGGTATGGGGCCGGACCAGTTCCGCCCGCTTTATGCCGTCATCATGGCCGGGACCGCGATCGGCGCGGTCGCGGCGGCGGTGTTGTTCGGCCCCAAGCGTCTCGTGCCTCTCATCATCCTGTCGATGATCCTGATCCTGGCGGGCTCCGTGATGGACCAGGACGCGACCAATCTGACGCGGCCGCACGACCTGTTCCTCAGCCAGTTCCTGATCTCCTGCGCGGCCGGCATGTTCATGGGCCCGCTGGTGATCCTCGGCGTCATGCCGGCGCTGGCCAAGGGGGCGGACTACATCGTCACCTTCGTCGTTCTGTTCGCGGTATCGCAGAGTTTGGGCGGCCTGCTCGGTCCCGCCATTTTCGGAACGTTCCAGCAGTACAGGCAGCACGAATATTCCGCGCAGATGACCGCCAATGTCGATCCGACCGATCCGGTGGTCGCCCAGCGCCTGCGCCTCCAGGCGCAGGTCTATGCGCCGGTGATCACCGACCCCGTGCGCCGCAACGCGCAGGGCACGGCCCTCCTGTCCCAAAGCGCGACGCGCGAGGCCAACGTTCGCGCCTACAACGACGTCGTGGTGCTCAACACCCTTATCGCACTCGCCTTTCTGTCCTGGACGCTCGTTCGAACGGTGATCCTCAGCCGGAATGCCAAACCCGCTACGGGCGCGATTGCCACCGCCAAGGGAGCGGTCTGACCTTCATGGATACGATGCAGAATGGAAGCGACCAGCGCCTCGCGGATCACAAGCGCGCGCCGGAGGATCGCGAGGCGCCCGGTGCGAGCCCCGCCACCCTGGCGACGGACGCCAGCCCCAGCGAGGGCAAGGGCGACGGCGCAGGGCAGCCTGCCGCTTCCGCCCCGCCCGCCCCGCCCACGCAGGCGCCCGCCGACGACGGCCCGCCGAAGAAGCTAAAGCCGAGGCTTTCCACGGTGCTGGCCATGGCGCTGGTCGCCATCGTCGGCGTCGGGCTGATCTTCTACGCCTGGCGTCTCGGCCCCTTCGCCAGCCCGATCGTGACCACGGAAAACAGCTATGTGCGCGGGCAGATCACCGTCCTCGCGCCGCAGGTGAATGGCTATGTCGCGGAGGTGATGGTCCGCGACTTCCAGCATGTGAAGGCCGACGACGCGCTGATCCGGATCGACGAGCGCATCTATCGCCAGGAACTGGAACAGGCCGAGGCCACCCGCGAGCAGGCCCGGGCCAATCTCGCCAATGCCGACCAGACCGTCGCGCAGAACGAGGCCGAGATCGGGGCGCGCGAGGCCGACCTCTTTCAGGCAGAAGCCGAGCTTGCCCGAGCGAAAGCCAATGCGGCGCGCGCCGACACCCTGACCAATCAGGGACTGAAGCCGCAGGCCGAGACCGACCAGGTCGTCGCCAATCTGCGTTCGGCCGAGGCCGGCGTCCTGCGCGCCAAGGCGGCCATCGAGATCGCCCGCCAGACCCTGCGCTCCACGCAGGTCAACAAGCGCAGTCTGGAGGCCAGCGTGCGTGTTGCCGACGCCCGGATCGGCCTTGCCAGGATCAACCTGTCCAACACCGTCATCCGCGCCCCGCGCGACGGGCAGGTCAGCGAAGCCTCCGTCAGACCGGGCCAATATGTCTCCGCCGGCTCGCAGCTCATGTTCCTGGTGCCCGAGGCGCTGTGGGTCGTGGCCAACTACAAGGAAACGCAGACCCATTACGTGCGGATCGGTCAGCCCGCTTCCTTCACGGTCGACGCCCTGGGCGGCCAGCGGTTCACGGGAACGGTGGTCGAGCTCTCGCCCGCGACGGGCTCGGAGTTCAGCGTGCTTCGTCCCGACAACGCCAGCGGCAATTTCACCAAGGTGGTGCAACGCCTTCCCGTGCGCATCGCGCCCGATCCGGATCAGCCCAATATCGAGCAGCTGCGTCCCGGCATGTCGGTGGTCACGCAGGTCGACACCGCAAGCGCCGCGCCGGCCGAAGAAGGCGCCCTCCGTCGCCTGCTACCGGACTTTCTGCTGCGGTGATCTGAACCATTTCGAAGCGATCAATCTCCCGCATGGGCGATGTGGGTTTCCGGGGCGCCTCCGAGGAGCCCCATGGCCCGCGCGAGGGAAACGGCCATCGTGCGCCGACTGGCTCCGAGCTTGGCGAAGAGGTTCTTGAGGTGGAACTTCGCGGTCGCCTCCGTGACGCCAAGTTCGCGGGCGATCTCCTTGTTGCTGAGCCCCTGCGCCAGAAGAGACAGGACATCCGCCTCTCGAACTGAAAGCAGACCCTCTCGCGGGCGAAGAGCGCCGTCCTCGCCGGTGGCGAGGATGCGGTTCAGAAAGGCGGCGCTGTCCTGCTCGAAGGCGCTGAGGCCCCAGCGCCGCACCATGCCCCGCACGGTCTCGCGGAACGGCTCGCCCTCGAACACGAAGGGCTCCAGGAGATCCTGCGGCTTGGCCAGTTGGGTCGCGCGCTCGAGATGGAGACGCGCCACCTCCGCGTCGCCGCAGGAAAACGCGGCCTCCGCCAGAAGGATCTGCGCGGTCAGACCGCTCAGCGCATCGTCCTCCTCGCGCGCGCCAGCCAGGAAGGCGAGAAGGTCGTCCCGCGCCCCGGCCGCATCGCCGCCCCGGAGCCTCAGCCTTGCCAGCGTCACCTGCCCGTCGCGCTGCTGGCGGCGCGCCGGCCAGCCATCTTCCCGTTCCGGGTCGGGCAGAGCTGCCGCGGCCTCGCGCGCCGGCGAAAGCATCAGGGCGGAGGTCAGGGTCTCGACGCGGAGAATGTCCGCGACGAGGCGCAGGCGCGGCAGGCCCCGGTCTTCCGCAACATCGCGCGCGTCATCCGCCACGCGCAGCGCCGCTTCCACCCCGCCCAAGCGATAGCGGCAGCGGGCGAAGGTCACGAAGCCTCGTGTATAGACGTCGACCCAGCCTTCCCCGCGCGAGACGATCGGCAGCGCCTCGGCCAGCATGGCATCGGCGGCGCGCACATGCCCCTGTCGGTAGAGGATCTCGGCCATGGGAATGCGCGCGATCGCCAGAAGGTTTTCGTCCGTCCACTGCGTTCTTTGAACGAGGTCCTCGGCCTGCCGGGCGTAGGTCGCGGCGGCCGCCAGGCGACCGCCGAGAAGGTTCACAAGAGCCAGATGGATCAGCATGAAGGTCTGCGCGTAGGCGGCGCCCTCCTCCCGGTAGCAGTCGAGCGCCTTGACCGCATGGATGCGCGCCTGCCGCAGGCCACCGCGCCTCGTATGGGCGATGCAGAGATGATTGTGCAACCAGCCGCGCTCCCAGGTGTCCTTGAGGCGGTAGGAGCGCAGACGCGCTTCCAGCCAGTCGATCTGCTCGTCGCCGAGATGGCGGTCCTCGTAGGCGTCGAAGAGGCAGTCGATATGGACGAGGACCTGTTCGGGCAGTTCGGCCTCGGCATCCTCGCCGGTGAGGCCCTTCAGCTCGTCCAGCGCTTCGCGGGCCGCGCGGATCTGGCCTTCCTTCGCCATCACCAGCGCGGCGCAGAGGCGAAGGCCGGGCGAGGCGTGGACGACGGAGGGCGGCAGCCCGTCCAGGAGCCGGCGCAGCACCGTGTAGCCGGCGCGCAGGAAGAGGTCCACGCCGCCCGCCGCCCGGATCGTGTCGGCGGCGAAGCCGAAATCCTCGGCCTTCCCCGCATGGTGGACCGCCTTGACGATCTGCCCGTCCGAGGCGAACAGGGCCGCCGCCTGCGAATGGCGCGTCTTCACCAGGGCGGCGGGCAGATCGAGCGCCAGAACGCCGCGCACCAGCGGATGCAGGAGGAACCAGCCAGGTCGCTCCGCCAGAGGGGCGACGATCGGGTACAGCGCCTCCAGGCGCTCCGCCGCCCGAGTCTCGTCCAGCCCGGCCAGCCGGCAGGCGAAGGCGGGATGGATCTCGTCCAGGATCGCGGCGGCCAAAAGGAGCTCCCGGGTGTCCGCCGTCCATCCAGAGACGATCTCCTCGCGCAGAAAGGTTCGGATGTCGCAGTGCAGCCCGGAAAGCAGTCGGGATCGCTCGTGCGGGTCGACGGCCCCGGCGAGCCGGGGGACGATCAGCTTCACCAGCGCGGGCCAGCCCCGCGTCGCCAGTTGAAGGGTTTCGAGGTCCCCGGGCGCGAGCGAGCCGCAGAGATGGCGCATCTCGTTGCGGGCGAAGGCGAGATCGTCAGCGCCGATCTCCGCCAGAAGACCGCGCATGCGAAATCTAGACAGGGGCGCGCTGGGTGTGGTTCGCATCGAGACCACCAGCCGCAGCTTGTCGGGAAGCGCGGCGAGAAGCGAGGCCATACCCTCGTAATCCCCAGCGAAGCCATCCAGAAAGATCGTGACGCGCGGCGCGGGGATGGCGACAAGCGCGTCGAGAATCCGATCGAGGCTCAGCCCGGGATCGGCCGCCAGATCGGTGAATCCCGCCGCTTGGGCCAGTTCGTTGGCAAAGGCCGCGCCATTCCGCGTGTCGGCGGTCAGCCAGACGACCTGCTCCCCGGCCGCGCGCAGGCTTTCGAAACCGGACGAAAGAAGCTCGGTCTTGCCGTAGCCGGCAGGCGCCTGGACGAGAACGAGCTGACCGTCCAACCCGGCCAGGACCCTGGCGACGAGTTGCCGACGCTCCAGGCTGCCGGCCGCGCGGCGCGGCGGGCGGAAGCGGTCGGACCGCCCATGGGC